>CAMZKV010000028.1 GCA_947311445.1 uncultured Chlorobiota bacterium
ACCCTGATTTTCATAAACTTTTCAGTGCAGAAAACGAACTGTTATCTTGCTTAGTCCCAATAGCTTGGGCGTATTCTAAAAATTATCAAAACCCACCTATGGGCGGGAGTAAAACTTTCCCGGAATGGTTATCTTATGCATCTGGAAAGATGGGAGGAGAAATTTTCTTTAATTCAAAAGTAACTAAAATAATTATTGAAAATAAAGTTGTTAAAGGTGTAGAATTTCAAAATAAAGGAGAAATAAAAAATATATATTGTAAATATATTGTATCAACTTCCGACTTAAGTACATTATATGAAAAAATGCTTCCTAAATCAATAATACCTGAGAATGTAATTAAAAACTTAAATAATGCAGAATTATATACTTCTGCTGTAACAGTATCAATTGCAACAGATTGTCCTCTCGAAGATTTGAATATAGGAGAAGAAAGTATTTATTTATATGATAATACTAATAATAAAAAAGATTTAAGCAGCGGAAATCCGCACAAAAGTGGTATGCACATTATTTCCCCTACTGTTAGAGATAAAACTCTTGCTCCCGAAGAAAATGGAATTTTAACATTATTTATTCCTGCAAATATTGAAAATAATAATTATTGGAATTGTAAAAAAGATGAGAATGGAAATTTTATAAGAGGCAAAGAATACAAAAAACTTAAAGAAGAGTATGCCGATATTCTAATTAAAAGAGTTCAAGATAAACTTATTCCTAATTTAAAAGAGCATATTCTATTTTATGATGTATCAACACCAATAACATACTATAGATATACTGCAAATAAAGGTGGAACAATGATGGGACAAAGACCAGGCAAAGAAAATATGATGAATAAGGTTGCAACTTATAAAACTCCTGTAAAAAACTTAATTGTGAGTGGACATTGGAGTGATTTGGGAGGAGGAGTTCCAATATCTGTAAAAGCAGCTCTTAATACAAGTCTAATAATTATTAAAAAAGAAGATAAGAAAAAATTTAAAATTCTTGCAGATTATATTGATGGAAATATAAATATTGATAGTATTTATAAATCTAATATGTTTACAAAATATGATAATTCTTGGGTTCAAAACAAAACACCTGCACAAAAAAACACTAAATAATTATGCAAATTTCTATTTCTGAAAAAATTAAAACAAAAGTTAAAGATTTAAAATTAGGGGTAATCTACGCTAATGTTACTTTTGAAAAATATAGTACTTCTCTTTGGGAAGAAATAAATGAAGAAAGTAAAAGGATTTCACAATTACAAATTAAAAACATAAAAGAAATACCTCAAATTGAAAGTTCACGTGAAGCATATAAAACATTAGGAAAAGACCCATCAAGATATAGATTATCTGCCGAAGCTTTGCACAGAAGAATTATTAAAGGTAGTCCCATATACCAAATAAGTAATATTGTTGATGTTATAAATTTATCATCTTTAAAAACAGGATATTCAATAGGAGGATATGATATTTCAAAAATCCAAGAATACATAATATTCGATCTTGGAAAAAAAGATGAAGATTATCAAGCAATAGGACGCGGACAAATGAATATTGACAACTTACCTGTTTTCAGAGATAAAAATGGAGCATTTGGAAGTCCAACTTCTGATTCCATAAGAACAATGATTATGGAAAAAACATCTGAAATTTTATTAATAGTTATAAACTTTGGAAATCATAAAAATTTTGAAGATGATTTATTTCTAATTTCTAATTTATTGAAAAAATTTTGTTCTGCTAATAAAATTAGCACTAATATAATATAGCATAAAAAAAGTCCGCCATAATAGTAAATTGTGTCGGACTTAAAAATACTTTACAATTTCCAATTAAATTCCAAATCTTTTCTTATCTCTTTGTAATATTTTATTTAATGCCTTGGCAGGATTTTTAAATTTATTAACAAACATCATTGCTGCAATAATGTATGGTTTATGCCCGGCTTCTTTGTAAGTATCAATTCTGTATTTCTCAAAAACTTTATCAGTTACCTCACCTTCTTCACAACTTAAACCTGAAATATCGGCAGGAAGCGGGTGCATATAGAGAGCTTTGCCATCTTTTGTAAGTTTCACTTTTTCGTCATCAACAGTCCAATTCTTAAAATTTGCATTTTCAGCCAAAGCCTCTTGCTCCAATTTTTTTAAACCATCAGAATCTTTATTTTGAAGAAGCACAGTTCTTTTTTCCATTACATGAAATGGTGCCCAACTTTTAGGATAAATAATATCCGCATCTTTAAAAGATTCTTCCATAGAATCAACAATTTTAAAAGAACCTCCACTTTCATCTGCTTGTTTTTTTGCTAATTCCTCAACCTCCGGAATTAAATTATATCCTTTTGGATATGCAAGAGTTACATCCATTCCAAAACGTGTCATTAAACCAATAATTCCTTGCGGAACAGATAAAGGTTTTCCATAAGACGGAGAATAAGCCCATGAAACAGCAATCTTTTTTCCTTTTAAGTTTTCTAAACTCCCAAAATAATCAATTAAATGTTGCAAATCTGCCATAGATTGGGTAGGGTGGTCAATATCACATTGAAGATTTACAATACCCGGTCTTTTGGGTAAAACTCCGTTTTTGAATCCGTCATCTAATGCTTTGCCTACTTCTCGCATATATTTGTTACCTTCTCCAAGGTACATATCGTCTCTTATTCCAATGTAATCTGAAAGAAAAGAAATCATATTTGCAGTTTCCCTAACAGTTTCGCCGTGAGCAATTTGAGATTTGCTTTCGTCTAAATCTTGAATTTCCATTCCAAGCATATTTGATGCCGATGCAAAAGAAAACCGCGTACGTGTTGAGTTATCTCTAAATTGAGAAACAGATAATCCTGAATCAAATATTTTTGAAGAAATATTATTATCTCTCATATCTTTTAAGATTTCTGCAACTAGTAGAACAGCTTTTAAATCATCTTTGCTTTTTTCCCAAGTTAATAAGAAATCTTTTTGGAAAAGTTCAGGTTTTATTTTTTTTAATTTTTTAATCTTTTTTTCTATCTTCTTCATTTATTAATTATTTTATATTTTTTTTGAAAGTGTTGCAAAGATAATAGTTTTTTTAATCAAAATTAAATCTATTAAAGTTTTATTTAGACTTAAAATTACTTATTTTTGTAGTAAGTCAATATCCGTAATCTAGCAATGAATAAACTAATAGACAGATACTTTCTATTTCTCATTTAAATGCAGATTATATACTGATTATCATCTGTTTATAATTCTACTCAACCTATTTTAAGCAAATATATTTTATATATGAAGAAGATTTTAATAACAATATTTTTATTTGCCGGAATAATTTTTTGCTATGCTGTTTATATTGAAAACGATTTGTTGCGAACAATTTCAAAA
Organism: uncultured Chlorobiota bacterium; assembly: GCA_947311445.1. Taxonomy (GTDB): domain Bacteria; phylum Bacteroidota; class Bacteroidia; order Bacteroidales; family JAADGE01; genus JAADGE01. The sequence goes on from CAMZKV010000028.1 coordinate 3,365, forward strand.
CCAATTCCATTATTAATTTTATTGTTTCTTTTAAAACCAAATTCGAAATTTAAAAAGTTAATTTTTGTAGGATTTATATTCTCATTATTTGGAGATATTTTTCTTATGAAAGTTGTTGATATGTTTATTCTTGGGTTAGCATCCTTTCTTATTGCTCATATATTTTATATAATAGCTTTCAGTAAAAGAGAAAAATCTTTTAAATTTTTAAGCTCAATACCTTTTTATTTCATTGCCGCAGTTTTAGCATATTATTTTTATCCGCACCTTGAAGATATGCTTTATCCTGTTTTTATATACATTTTTGTAATAATGACAATGGTTTGGAGAGCCTTTTTGCAAAGAAAATATAATAATGCAGCTATTTTTGCACTAATAGGTGCAAGTATATTTGCAATTTCAGATTCTAATATTGCATTTACAAAGTTTATTCAAGATTATGAGTATTCAAAAATTGTAACAATTATTTTATATTGGTCAGCACAATTTTTAATTTTTAAATCAACAACAAAGGCTTGATAATTGTATCGCTATTTATTTATAAAGTTATTACTTTTGTGAAAATATAAACATCTATTATTTCATTGTTTAATTTTTAAACTTTAACAATAAAGCAATAGGCAAAAATAAAAAATAATAAGAATGAAAACATATTACATTCTAACCATAAATCCTGGTTCAACTTCAACAAAAATTGGAGTTTTTAAAGATGAAGACTTATTGTTTGAAATAAACGTAAGCCATAGTCCTAAGCAACTTGAACAATTCGACAATATTTGGGAACAATACTCTTTTCGTAAAAAAGAAATAATTATTGCCCTTAAAAAAGAAAAATTTGACCTCAATAAATTAGACGCAGTTGTTGGACGTGGAGGTCTTATAAAACCAATTCCAAGCGGAACATATTATGTTGATCAAGATATGATTGATGATGCTCGGATAGGATACCAAGGGCAACATGCCTCAAACTTAGGATGTGTAATTGCGTATAGCATCGGTTGGGAACATTCAATACCTTCTTTTATTGTGGACCCTCCTGCTGTTGATGATTTAGAAGCACTTGCTAGAATATCCGGAAATAAAGAATTTGAACGTTCATCACTTCTACATGCACTAAATATTTTTTCTACTGCAAGAGAATATGCAAAAGATATTAAAAAGAAAATAACAAATTTGAATTTAATTATTGCCCATATGGGTGGAGGAATAACTGTTGCTGCTCTTAAAAAAGGAAAAGCAATTAATGTAAATCATGGATTATATGAAGGACCTTTTTCACCCGAACGTAGCGGAAGTTTACCTCTTTTTAAATTTATGGATAAATGCAAATCAAGCAAATATTCCGAAAAGAAACTTAAAAAAATGGTTGTTGGAAAAGGTGGCTTAGTTTCTTACTTTAATACTAATGATGCACGAGATGTTGAAAAAATGGTAAATGCCGGTTCAGAAAAATATAAATTAGTTTTTGAAGCAATGGCATACCAAATTGCTGAAGAAATTGGTAAAAGAGCAACAAATCTCAAAGGCGAAATTGATGCTATAATATTAACAGGTGGGCTTGCACATTCAAAGATGTTAACAAGCTGGATTCTTGAAAGAGTTAAATTTATTTCAAAAACATTAATTTATCCGGGAGAATCTGAATTAGAAGCACTTGCACAAGGAGGGTTACGTGTGTTAAGAGGCGAAGAAAGAGCAAAACATTATACCGAAGATGTAAAAAAAATTGGAATTATTTATTGGGATAATCTAGAAGTATATGTAAAATCAATAAATGTTATTGAAGAAAAATTTAAAAAAGCTGGTTATATTTTCAGAAAAGAAAGAGATAATAATCTACAAATAAGCTATGAAAACTGCAAACGAAACGAAGATAAAGTTATGAAAGCTGTTGAAAAGTTTAAAAAAGATAAGGTTGATTTAATTTTTTCTATTGGTTCGCCTATAAGTATGCGAATAGGACAATATTTAAAAAACGATGATATACCCGTTATTTTTACAGGCATTTACAATTCTATTATAATTTCAGATTTTGAAAAAGAACATAATCAAAATTATTATGCAACTTGCTATGCTCCAGAAATTAAAGAACAATTTGAAAATACAGTTTTAAAAATAAATAAAAACCTAAAAAAAATAGGTGTAATTTATCGTAGAGGAGAACTTCAGGCAGAAGTTCAATATGACGATATTCTTGATTATACTAAGCAAGCAAAAATTGAACTTTTAAGTTATGAAATTCAGGAAGTTGATGATTTTGAAAAAGCAAAAAAATATTTTAAGCGCAAAGGCGTAGAATGGGTTTACATAGGAACAAGCACAGTAATTGCATCATCTGGTTATGAACTTTTAAGTATTATAACAGACACATTTCCAACAGTTTGTATGTTAGAAGATACTATTTTAAGAGGAGGACTTTCGGGCTACGTAATTCCATGGGATACAGTAACAGAAACTTCCGTAAAAATTGCACTTGATATTTTAGATAACAATACAATAAAGTCTAGGGTTGTAAAATCTGAAGATGCAAAAGTATATATAAACCGAAAAACTGCTCAAAAATTAAAAATGATTGATAAGTTTGATATTATTGCCAATAAGGAGTTTGTTTAATTTTCTAAAAAATAAAAACATTCTTCTAAAATAGGAAGTTAAAGAAAAAAAAATAGAGACTATGTTACTAAATATTCTGAAATTAATAAGATTTAAAAATCTGCTAATAATTGCATTTACTCAATATTTAATGCGTTATGCAGTCATTTTTCCTATGTTGGAATCAAAAGGGTTTGAAAGTCAATTTAGTGATTTTAACTTTTTTATACTAGTAATTGTAACAATGCTTATTGCGGCAGCAGGTTATATTATTAACGATTATTTTGACACAAAAACAGATATGTTAAACAGACCAAAAAATGTGGTTGTGGGCAAACATATAAATAGGCGTTCTGTTATGACTGCACATATTATTATAAATATTTTAGCAATTGCTTTAGGCTTTTATATCTCTTGGCAAATTAATCTTTGGAAATTAGTTTATATATTTATTTTAGTTACAGGCTTACTGTGGTTTTATTCAGCTTCATATCAAAATATGTTTTTAGTAGGAAATATTATTGTTGCACTTCTTACTGCACTAGTTCCATTAATGACAGTTTTATACGAGATTCCTCCCCTAAATGCCAAATATGGAGAAGTATTATTAAAATTAAATGAAAATTTTTATGATCTATTCTTTTGGGTTGCAGGATTTTCAATATTTGCATTTATTACTACTTTAAACAGAGAAATTATTAAAGACACAGAAGATTTTGAAGGAGATAACGCATACGGAAGTCGTTCATTGCCGGTTGTTGCAGGAATAAGAATTTCAAAAATAGTAACAATTTCTTTAAGTTTTATAACAATTGCATTAATAATTTTTACTTATTTTTCATATATACACATTCCACAAAACATAAATTACATAGCAATAGTTTATATAATTTTTTTGTTGATTATTCCGACTATATATCTTGCACTCAAAATTTATAAATCAAAAGAAAAAAACGATTGGAAATCTGCCGGAGATTGGTCAAAATTAATTATGCTGTTTGGAATTTTATATGCTTTGGTTGTTTACTATGGTTTTTATTATTAATATTTAATTTTATGCTATTAAAAAAATTAAAAAATAAAGAAATTCTACTTGCATCAAAATCTCCAAGAAGAAAACAATTATTAAAAAATGCAGGTTTTAACTTTGAAATTATCAACTCAAAAGAAGTTGATGAAATCATCCCAAATAATATTTACAATGAAGATGCTGCTGTATATCTTGCTGAATTAAAGGCAAATACATATAAAGATATTATAAAGAAAAAAAACATACTAATTACAGCAGATACAATTGTATGCTTAGGAAATAAAATTCTTGGAAAACCAAAAAACTATAGAGATGCTTTTATGATGTTAAAATCTTTATCAGGAAAAATGCACAAAGTTATTACAGGGGTAACTATTATGTCAATTAAAAAAACTATATCGTTTTCATCAACTACTTATGTGTTTTTTAAAGAAATGTCTAATATTGAAATAGACTTTTATATAAGTAACTATAAACCTTTTGACAAAGCAGGAGCATATGGAATTCAAGAATGGATAGGTTTAACTTGCATTAAAAAAATTGAAGGCTCATATTTTAATGTTATGGGATTGCCTGTTGAAAAACTATATGAAGTATTGAAAGAATTTTAACATGAATTCAGACCAATATAAAACAATTCAAAACAAATCGGAAGGATTTTTTAAAGACAAAGGCAGTAAATTCTATGCTTTTGCTTTCCATGTTAAAACCGAAAATGATATTGATAATTTAAGAACAAAAATAAAAAAAGAATACCACGATGCAAGGCACCATGTTTACGCATACAGGCTTGGAGCAGACATGAAAAGTTTTCGTGCAAGTGATGATGGCGAACCTTCAAACTCATCAGGTCCACCAATTTTAGGAAAAATTCGTTCATTTGAACTAACTGACATTCTTATAATTACAGTAAGATATTTCGGCGGAAGAAAACTAGGAATACCCGGACTTATAAACGCATATGGAACCGCAGCAGAAAATGCTCTGTTAAATTCGAAAATTATTATTAAAACAATAACTAAAAAACTAACAATAAAATTTGAATATCCGCAAATGAATTTTGTTATGCGAAAAATAAAAGATTATAATTTGGAGATTGTAAAACAAGATTTTAAAATAAATTGTGAAATTGTATTAGAAATTCCTGAAAGTAAGTTCATAAAACTTAAAAAAATCTTTACGGAAAATCATAAACTAAAAATTATCTAATAAATAGTCTGTTTGTATTCAATTTTTATTTTTTTAAAAGAACATTATATTTGCATATTTAAATTTATAATTAAAACATAAATTATGGGAGATTTTAATGTAAAAAGTATGAGTTCAAAAAAAGAACTCCAAAATTTCACAAAACATCTTTTAAATGATATGCAGGCACTTGAGCATATGTTAGAAAACTCTTGGTTTGAATCTGACACAATAAGAATTGGTGCTGAGCAAGAACTTTGTTTAGTTGATAAAAATTGGAAACCTGCTCCCGTAAACCTAGAAATACTTGAAAAACTTAACAATCCATACATAACAAATGAGCTTGCAAAATTTAATCTTGAAATTAATTTAAAACCCAAAGAATTTAAAGATAATTGTTTATCTGAATTAGAAAACGAAATAAATTCGCAAATAAAACTTGTAAGAAAAGTTGCAAATGATTTTGGAACAGAAGTAGTTTTATCCGGAATTTTACCTTCAATAAGAAAATATGATGTTGAAGAAGAAAACATAACACCTATTGACAGGTATTTTGCTCTTATGGATGCACTAAAACAAATGAGAGGTGGCACTTATGAGTTGAAAATTAGAGGTGTTGATGAATTAAATATACGTTTGGATTCAGCACTAATTGAGGCGGCAAATACCGGCTTTCAAGTTCATTTACAAGTTACACCAGACGATTTTGTTAAAAAATATAATTTATCTCAAGCAATTGCAGGACCTGTTATTGCAAGTGCTGTTAACTCCCCGTTTTTATTTGGAAAAAGACTTTGGCAAGAAACAAGAATTGCACTTTTTCAGCAATCTGTTGATACTCGTTTAACAAGTGAACATATTAGAGACAGACAAGCAAGAGTTATGTTTGGACAAAAATGGCTGAGAGGCAATATTACTCATATTTACAAAGATGATATATTAAAATACAGAGTTCTTTTAGGAGCAAATTTTGATAAAAAATCATTAGATATAATTGACAGCGGAAAAGTTCCTGGACTTAAAGCCCTTACTGTACATAACTCAACTGTTTATCGCTGGAACAGAGCCTGTTATGGAATAAGTGGAAACGGAAAACCACATCTTAGAATTGAAAATAGAATTTTACCTTCAGGACCAACAGTAATTGATGAAATGGCAAATACAGCCTTTTGGTTGGGATTAATGAATATTGGGAATGATTATTATAAAGATATCACAAAAATTATGGATTTTGATGATGCAAGAAATAATTTCTTTGTAGCTGCACAAACAGGGCTTCGTGCAAATTTTAATTGGGTAAATGGAAAATCAATTAATGCTCCTGAACTAATTAGAAAAGAACTTCTGCCAATAGCAAAAGAAGGCTTAGCAAAAGCAAATGTAAATAAAAAAGATATTGATAAATATTTAGATGTTATTAATGAACGTGTTGAAAAAAACATTACAGGCTCGTCTTGGCAATTAAAATCATATTCAAATTTGTATGGAAAAGCAAGTAAAGAAGAAATTTTAACAGCCATTACGGCAGCAACTGTAACAAATCAAAAAACAAAAAAGCCTGTTCATAAATGGAAAATTGCAGAATTAAAAGACTTACCACATTGGAAACCAACGGATATTTTGGTTGAAGAATTTATGACAACCAATTTATTAACAACTCATCCTGACGATTTAGTTGAGTTTGCTGTTGATATGATAGACTGGGGAAAATCAATTTATATCCCTGTTGAAGATGAAGAAGGTAAACTTGCCGGGCTGATAACTTATAGAAATGTTTTAAGATATTTAAGAAAGAAAATTGAAAATAAGAATTATAAAGCCTTTTTAATAAAGGATATTATGATAAAAAACCCTCATACAATTAAACCTGAACAAAAATTTACAGAAGCTGCCGAAATGTTAGAAAAATATGATATTGGTTGTTTACCTGTAATAAGTAATAATAAATTAGTTGGTTTGCTAACAGAAAAAGAATTTTATGAATTAGGTCAAAGATTATTTAAAAGATTATAATGGAGAGAGTAATTGACAAAATTAATGGAGAAGAGCAGGGTAGAGAGCATATAATAATTTGTGGAATACACGGAAACGAACTTGCTGGTGTAAGAGCAATCCAAAATGTAATGAGCTTTATAAGAGATAATAATGTTCCTATAAAAGGAAATATAACTGCATTAAACGGAAATATTGAAGCTATAAAAAAAGAAGTAAGATTTGTTGATAAAGATTTAAACCGTTTATGGACAGAAGATTATATTAGTAGAAAAAAAAGTTATGAAAATATACATGAAATAAAAGAATTAAAAGAACTAAACTCCGAAATTGAAAATATTTGTTCCGGAGATTATAAAAATTGTGTTATTTTAGATTTTCATTCATTTACGGCTGATAGTGGAATTTTTGCAATACCTGCAGATAATGAAAAAAGTGTTGAGCTTGCTAAAGTTTTCCAAGTTCAATTTGTTGAAAAACTAACAAGTAATTTAAAAGAAACATTAATTCAATATTTTGCTTTCAAAGGGGCAACAGCCGTTGTTTTTGAAGGAGGTCAGCACTTCGCAAAAGATACACAAAAGAATATTGAAGCCGGTGCATATTTGGCATTAACATATTTAGGTGCAATAAATAAAGATTATATTCCAAATTATGAATATTATAAAAAGATGCTACAAACAAAAGCATTAGATTTGCCTAAACATTTTAAGCTATCTTATATTCATAGAATTAAAAATGGAAATATATTTAAGATGAATCCAGGCTACGTAAATTTTCAAAGAATAAAAAAAGGAGAAGTTTTAGCCACTGAAAATGGTAAAAATATATGTTCTCAATTTGACGGAACTATGCTAATGCCTCTATATCAAAAGCAAGGAACGAATGGGTTTTATATTATTCAAGAAAACTAAAAAAACTCAAGCCTGAGAAAGCAAAATAAAAGAATGATTAATGTCGAAATAATGATTGTAAATTAAAATATTCTTAATCTTACTAATGGGGTTACCATTAAGTCTAATAAAATCGGGAATTATTTGAGTTTTAAGAATATTTGCTCCTAACCATAAAGCAAAAGAATTTGCAGTTTGATATTCTCCCGTAAGATGTTTATAATATGAAGCAGGTTTATTTCTAAAATTTTCTTGTAAGAAATTATAGTAAATTTTATCTCCCACGGCATCTCCTGTATGTCCGGTAATTACCAAATCAATATCATTTATTTTTGTATCCGCATTATTTAAAAAAGATTTTAATTTAATATTTATTTCTTCCGAATTTTCAGGTTTATAAAAAGTATTTATAGCTTTAATCTCAGAATATGTATTTTCATTTTTTTCAGAAGAAATAATAAAAAAATTAACACCTTCTCCGCAAATTGCACCATTTGTTGTATAATTCAAAAGTTCTGTATTTTTAACTTTTGTTTTTTTCCAACGTCCGTTTTTCCGAATTATATGAAAATAATGTTCAGACATTTCGTCAGTTCCGCCAATAAGAATATTCCTTTTTCCTTCATTAATGTGCATAATTGCATCAATTACAGCACTTTCAAATGAAAACCCTCTATTAACATAAGTAAAGTTATAATTGTGGCATTTTAGTTTTAAAGCAATTTGTGCAGCAACAGTATTATGAGTTGATTGGATAAAAGCAGTTGGAGTAAGAAATTTTTCATCATTATTTAGCATATTTTCAAGGAACTTTTCTGTGTCAGAAACTATTCCTAAACCCGTGCCTACAATTATTGCATCCGGTATATCAACTTTTGCTTCTTGCAAGGCTTTTTGTGAGCAAATAATTCCGTTTTTAACAGTTTTACTCATTCTTCTTGCAGCAATCGGCTTCATATATTCTTTATAATTTGGCTTTATTGATTGCAAAAAATCTTTTTCATATTCAATAATTCCTTCTAAAAACTTATTATAATCCAAAGAATTTTGAGGTGATAAACTTGCCGTGCCGTTAATGTAAACCATTATCTTATTTTTGAAATAACTAATGACGTTCCATTTCCGCCAAAACCAAATGAATTTGACAGAATATGCTCAATATTAATATTTTCAATTAATTCTGTTTCTGGAATTAAATTTAAATCATCAACAGAATTTTTAAATCTTAAATTAGGAAAAATAATATTATTTTGAATGCTTAAAACTGAATAAACAGCTTCTAAACTTCCTGCAACTGCCAAAGTATGCCCCGTATATGCCTTTGTTGAACTAAATTTTGGAACTTTATTTTTAAATATTTTTTTTAATGCTTTGCCTTCCGATAAATCATTATTTTCAGTTCCTGTTCCGTGAACATTTATATAATCAATCTTATCAGCATTAAGTTGAGCATTTTTTAAAGCATTGCTCATTGCCAAAAAAGGACCATAACCTTCGGGAGATGTAGCAGTTTGGTGGTATGCATCGTTTGCATTTGCATATCCTGATAGAATTGCAAGTGGTTTTTTGCTTCTTTCTTTTACAACTTTCTCACTTTCTAAAACCAAATAGGCAGCTCCTTCACCTAAGTTTAAGCCTTTTCGGTCTTGATCAAAAGGCTTGCAAGGCTCTCTGTCTAAAATCATTAGACTATTGAAACCATTTAGTGTGAATTTTGAAAGTGCATCTGCACCACCTACTATTACTCTGTCAAGAATACCATTGTTAATAAGTCTTGCACCCAACATCATAGCATTGGCAGATGAAGAACAAGCAGTGCTTATTGTAGTCATAAATTCTTTTATACCAAGAGAATCAGCAATTTTTTCAGTGTGGTCTGCTGCTTCATGGGTTTTAATAAAATCATTTGCAAAGTCTGTATGTAAAAACTTTTGATAATATTTCTCACTTGAACCCATTCCGGAAACAGTTGTGGCAGAAATTATTCCTGTTTTGTATTTGTTAATGTCCGTTATTCCGGCATTGTCAACTGCTTCTTTTGCTGCTTTTATTCCAAAAAGTGCTGTTCTTGTAAATGCTCTTTCTTTATTTAAAGAGAGTGCAGTAATTAACTCATTATCAGACATTTTAACTTCTCCTACGGGAATCTCATCTTTATAATTTGTTTCCAAATATTTAATCTTTCCAATTCCTGTAATTTTATTCTTCAGAGAATGTAAATTTTCAGAAACATTATTTCCTATTGCAGATATTGCTCCTATGCCTGTTATATATATCATTCTTTGTGATGCAAGTTACGACTTGTGTTCAGTAATATATTCTGCCATAGTTTTGATTGAATAAAATATTTTTTGCCCGTCTTTTGGATTTTCTATTTTAATTCCGTAGTTTTTTTCTAATAAAACTATTAGTTCTAGGGCATCAATTGAGTCTAGTCCAAGTCCTTCTCCAAATAAAGGTTCATCAGTTTCAATTTCATCAACCTCCATATCTTCAAGATTAAGAGCTTCAATTATTTGTTCTTTCAGTTTTAATGTTAAATCTTCCATTTATTTATCATATTATTTTTAAAAATTTCGACAAAATTAACAATAATTAACTTATTTATTCATTTCTATAAGATAAAGTTCTGCAATATAATTTCCATGCGGATAATTATAGTCAATTCTGCCACATAAAGACACTTTTGCTTTTCCTAAATTAAATAAAATTTCAACATATTCAAATATAAACTCTTTGTTAAAATCTTTTGAAATAAAAACAGTGTTTTCTCCTTTTATTTTGTTTCTTATACAAATTTCACCAATCATTATATTAGCTAAAGTATATACAAAAACCGAAGGACTAGGGAAATAATTATTTTTATCTTCAATTGTTTTTTGGTATTCAGCATCTGTATCTAACGATGAACTTCCATTAGAAATAATTACAGAAATATCTTCTTCATCATACTTTTTCAGAAAATCTTCGTCTTTTAAAAGAATTTCACTTGCAAGAAAAGCCAATTTGCTTAATTTATCCATTTTGTAGTACTTTGGATATTTTATTTTAAAAAACTTATATAAGGCTTTTGCATATTTTGAAAAAGATAAGTCATTATAGTTTTCAATAGGATTGATTTCTATATCATTAATAAACAGTCTATTATCTTGAAGTTTTATTTTCTTCTTGATAACAAATTCAATTTTTCTAAAATTATTAATATCTGATTTTTCTTTACTAACAATTAAAGATGCATTACAGCCTCCAAATCCGGATGCAGTTTTAATTGCATTTTTAACATTAAAATTTTTGTTTTCTGAAATAATATTTATTTCATTAATATCTTTATTTTTAAAACCTAATGATTTATATAATTTGTTTTCTGATAAAGAATTTATTGTAAATATAGTTTCAATTATCCCCGCAGCACCAAAAGTATGCCCTAAATATCCTTTAAAACTGTTTGTATGTGTTAGGTTTAATTTTGTTAGGCTCAATGCTTTGGCTTCCATTTCATCATTAAACAAGGTTGCTGTTCCGTGTGCAGAAACATAATCTATATCTTTTGCCAATAAGTTAGCTTCCTTAAACGATTTGCTTATTGCGATTGCAAGTTCTTTACCTGTTCTTGAAGGTCCAGAAATATGATTAGCGTCATTACTACTTGTGCCTCCCAAAATTGAGATTAATGGTTTTAATGCTTTGGTTTTGTCGTTTGTTAGAATAACTGTTCCTGCACCTTCTCCTGGTGTCATTCCTGTTCTGTTTGCATCAAAAGGTTTGCATGGTCCATCGCTAACAGCTTTAAATGCTTGAAATCCGGAAAGAGTGAACTCCGGTAATATGTCTGCACCGGAAACTATTGCATTTTCAAATTTTCCTGAATCAATTAATCTTTTTGCAACAATTATTGCTAATGCTCCAGAAATACAAGCATTTGAAATAGTTATTGCTTGGTTTGGATTTTTAAAATATTCTTTTATAATTTCAGAAGATTTCCATAGCTGAACTCTTTCATTTTCAAATTTTAAGTTTAATTTTTTATTTAAAAGGTTAATATTCCCTTTTGTTGTAGAAATTATAAGTACAGTTTTTTTATTTTTAATATCAACTTTTGAATTTTTTAGAGCATTTTTTATGGAAGAAATTAATAGTTTTTCGTATTTTGTAAATGAGTCGGGATTTAAAAAACCTGCATCTAATTTTTTAGAATTAACCAAAGAAACATATGCAGGTTCGGGACTTAATGTATTGTCAGTCCATAATTTAATTCCTGTAATATTTTTATTAATATTTTTAAAATTTTCAGAGCTTGAAAATCCTAATGATGAAATAATATTGTGTCCGGATATATAAACCACTTATTTATATTTTAAAAATAAAAATACAAAAGTATATTTCTTAGTTTATTAATGAAATTAATTTTCAGTAATAATTTATTTAAGGCAAGAAATTTGTATTAATAAAGAATAAATCTATGAATTAAGTTTTAATAATAGTATGAACAAAGTATTGCAAGGATTATATATCTTATTTTTTATCTTATTTTTTAAAGTAAGTTTTTCACAAAAAGAAATTAAAGATGTTTTAGTTAAAGGTGGTGTTTTTGAAATGGGAAGTAAAAGTGAAAATTTTAAAGATGAAACGCCTATACACAAAGTTGAATTAAAATCTTTTTACATATCTCAATATGAAATTTCATATAATGATTATTCTGCTTTTTGCGGAGTTGCTGGCTATACTGAACCATATGGGACTGCTGATTTTCCGGCAACAAATATTAGTTGGGAAAGAGCTGTTATGATGTGTAATTGGTTAAGCAGAAGAAACGGACTAGATAAAGCATATAAAATAGAAAGGGACAAAAAACAAGGAATATTTAATGTTGTATGTGATTTTGAATCAAATGGTTACCGTTTGCCAACCGAAGCGGAATGGGAATATGCAGCAAAAGGCGGACATAGGTCAAAAGATTATATTTTTAGTGGCAGTAGTAATCCAAATTTAGTTGGCTGGTACAGTAAAAATTATGAAGGAGTTGAACATAAATCGGGAGAGTTAAAACCAAATGAAATTGGGATTTATGATATGACAGGAAATATTGGCGAATGGTGTTGGGACTATTATAGCGAAACATATTATAAGCAAACAGATTCAATTATTATTAATCCAAAAGGTCCTAAAAAAGGTTCTGCTAGAGTCTTTAGAGGTGGAACAAGAAGAGATAAATTAATAAATATTGAGATTACAAGACGTTCGTATTTGGAACAAGATAAAAAAAACTTATATGTTGGTTTTAGGCTTGTAAGAACTAAGGTTGATTAAGTGAAATTTCTAAATTAGTATTTTTTTTAAGAACTCTTCAAATATATAACTAATAAGATTTTTTGAGTTTGAAAGAGAATGATTGTCATTAATAATATGCAATTCGCACATATGTTTTTCTGCAAATTTTATTGAATTTTGATATGGTACAACAGTATCATTTCTGCCATGAATAATTGTTATGGGGACATTTGTTTTTGGGAAACTTTGAATTTTATAATTGGGCAAATAAATTGCTGGAGCTAATAAAAATAATGCTTTCGGCATTATAATTTCAGATGCTGACAATGAAACATAAGCTCCCATACTTGAACCGTATAAAATAATTTTCTTTGATTTTTCGAATGAATTTACTAGTATCTCAATTCTTTTGTCAGGATTTTTTGTAGAAGTATAATCAATACTTTCTGTTTCAAATTCAAGTTTTTCTGCAATAGCTCTTAAATAAGAAATTTTGATACCTTCTGGTCCGGTATCTTTTCCATGAGAAAAATAAATTTTATAATTATTCATATGGTTTTCCAAAATACATAAGTTCCCAAATGGCTTTTTTACTTTTGTGCTCTTCTATTAAAACATTTTCTTTGTAAACTTTTAAATTTGCCGTTCCCGACATTCTAAAATATGAAGGGTCTAAACCTGTTATTAAAGTTGCAAGTTTTCTTTTTATTATATTGTGAATTAGGGCGTTAAGTATTTTTATTTCCATTAAATTAGTTTTTTTTACTAATGTGTATTCATATCTATATTTCTCATTTTCAGACTTATATATGAACTTTAGTTCATCACTTACAGGTCTTTCTCCTACTGAGTTCATTTTTCCGTATGTTCTGTATAATTTTACATTTAAACCTTCATCTATAAGTGTTTTCCCTTTTTTTGAAATATTGAAAACAATAATAGGCTCACTGTCATATTCTTTTACTGAAATTAATTCAGCAGCAATGACATTATAAGGACCAAGTTCAGCTCTTGACCAATACCAATGGTTTATAACATCTGCCATATTTGCATTTCCGAAATTGTGGTCGTGGTAACATGAGCCGTGCAAATTATATGTTTTGCCTTTGTATGAATAAGTTATTTCTGTTTTTCCTTGCGGAACAGGAACCAACCAAGCAAATTCTTTTCCCGAATTTCCGTAAATAAAATGTCCGGTTTTTGGTCGCCAACTTTCGGTTGTCCGCATTATTTTTGCATCAAAATTTACATTGTCATCTTCAAAATGAATTTCATAATTTTTTAAATTTCCTCTAAAATAATTTTTTCCAATTACAACATTACAACTATCTGTTGATGCAAAAAACTCATTAAGTTTTCCGTAATGTGCTTTTTGAATACTTGTTCCATCTGGTCTGTCAATTTGAAAAGAAATAAAGGGAATTAATCCTTTCCTAATTTCAGTAAAAGGTTTTGTGTAGAAGACAACAACTATGGTTGTTCCATCGTTAAGATGGGCATCAAAATACCACCATTCGTATGTTCCTTTTTTTCCGTTTGTGTGATTGCCATCTTCCCATTTATCGGGGATATTGCCAGGTGTTAAATCGTAAATAAGATAATCTTCTGATACATAGCTAGTTTTATTTTGTGCAAAAATATTTACAGTAATAAGTATTAAAACAAAAATTTGAATTGATTTCTTCATTTTAAGTTGCTTAAAAAAGAGATATTACAAAATTAATTATTATTATTTCGATTTCAGATTTATTTTTTTAGTGAAACGATAATCTCATTTGTTTTTTCTCATCTTCTATGTCTTTTAACATTTCATCGATATTACCGGCAGGGTATTCGCCTGTAAAACATGCTGTACAAATTGAAAGTTCTTTAAAAAGTTTAGGTAAATCATCAGGTTTTAAATAAAATAAAGCATCTGCATCTATAAAAGTTCTTACTTCATCAATAGTTAAATTTGATGCAATTAATTCAGTTTTTGCAGACATATCAATTCCATAAACACAAGGGTTAACAACGGGAGGTGCAGCAGAAACAAAATAAACAGCCTTTGCACCGGATTCTTTCAATATTTTTACAATACGTTTTGAAGTTGTTCCTCTTACAATTGAATCATCAACTACTACAACTTTCTTTCCTCTTATTGCTTTTTTTATTGGGTTGAGTTTCTGTTTTACAATGTTTTCTCTTTCGCTTTGCTTTGGTGCAATAAAACTTCTGCCTATATAATTGCTTTTTACTAAACCTCTGTGATAAGGAATTTCTAATGCTTCGGCTAATCCTGATGCAGCAAAATAGCCTGATGCAGGAACATCAATAACAACATCGGGCTTTAATCCGGCTTCTTTTATTTGTTTTGCAATAAAATTTCCCATTCTTACACGTCTTCCTGCAACATTCTTTTTATAGAAAACAGAGTCTTCTCTGGCAAAATATATGTATTCAAAAGAGCAGAAATGTTGTTTTTTGGCATAACCTACCGTGGAATGTACTTTGTTGTTGTTATCAATAAAAATTATTTCTCCAGGTAGTAAATTTCTTACAACTTCATAACCCAAATGATTAAAAGTTACACTTTCAGATGCCAAGCCATAAACCACACCATTTTTGGTAACTTTTTTTCCAAGAATCATTGGTCTTATTCCATTAGGATCCATAAAACCTAATAAACCATGATTTGCAATTACTGAAATGACAGCATAAGCACCTTCAATCTTTTCTTGTGTTTTTATTACGGCATCGAAAATATCATCAACTTCTATTTTTTTAAGATCTTTACTTTTAAGTTCTGCGGCAAATGTGTAAAGCAAAATTTCCAAGTCATTGGAGGATGTCGGCAACACATGATAATCTTGATAAAGTGCTTTATTCATCTTTTTGAAATTGGTAACATTGCCGTTGTGTACCATTGAAATTCCGAACGGATAATTTGTTGTAATGGGCTGTGCATTAAGAATATCGCCTGTTCCGTGCGTGGTGTAACGAACATGCCCTATACCTACTTTTCCGCAAAGGCGTTCAATGTGTTTTTCGTTAAAAACTTCGTTTACCAAACCAAGCCCTTTTTTTGTATGAAAAATATCTTTAAAAGTTACGATACCTGCACTGTCCTGCCCTCTGTGTTGTAAGGTTAGAAGTCCTGACATAATATCGTAAACTATTTTTTCTTCGCCGATAAAACCAACAATTCCGCACATTTTTTTTAGTTGAAAGTTAAAATTTATAAAGTTAAAAGTTTTTTAATTTTTTAAACCATTAAGAAGTTAAGATTAGTTAAGCTATTTTCTTAATGCTCCTCAATGCCTTAATGGTTATTTTTTAAAATATTATACAATGTTTCTGAATAAAACTGATGCTCAACCGCCAATCCTCTTTTTTCGACTTCTTCCGAAGTTTTGCATCCTGTTAAGTCCACCGTTTTTTGAGCTATTATTTTTCCTGTATCAACGCCTTCATTCACGTAGTGAACCGTTATTTTTGTTTCCTGTATTTTGTTTTTAAAAGCCCATTCGTACGCATGTAGCCCTTGATGTAAATTGGTATCTGCCGGATGTATGTTAATTATTTTTCCGGAATATTTTTTCACAAAAACATCAGATAAAATTCGCATATAACCGGCAAGGATAATATAATCAAATTTGTATTTTGAAAGCAAATTAATTACCTCCGTGTCAAACTCTTGCCGTTTTTTTCCTTTTGCGGAAAGTGTTTCGGTTTTTATTCCGTATTTTTTTGCCGTTTCTAATCCCCCTGCATCTTTTTTATCAGAAAAAACTAAAACGGGCTCGGCAATTCCTTTCAGAATACCGTTTTTGCATTCTTTCAGAATTGCTTCCATATTTGAGCCCCTGCCGGAAATAAAGATTACTATTTTTGTCATTTATTATAAGGTTTTAACCACAAAGAGCACAAAGTTTTTCACGAAGTTCACTAAAAAAGAACTCTATGTCTTTTGTGAATTCTTAGTGTACTTTGTGGTTATTTTTTTAAATATTTATTAACTCGTTTTCCGATATCTTCACGGAAAAACATTTTTTTGAAATATATCTTATTTACTTCTTTATAAGCATTATCTAATGCCTTATTTAAAGTTTTACCTCTTCCTGTTACATTTAAAACTCTGCCGCCGTTTGTAAGCATAACTCCGGCTTCTGTTTTTGTTCCGGCATGAAAAATTAATGTATTTTCGGAAATGTTTTCTAAGCCGTTAATTACATATCCTTTATTATATTTTTTAGGATAACCGCCGGAAACAAGCACAACATCGGCAAAATAATCTTCTTCAAATTCAAAATTAATATTTTTTAATTCACCTGACAAACAGGCATTTACAATTTCATATAAATCATTTTTTAGTGCGGGCAAAAGCACTTCGGTTTCCGGGTCGCCGAAGCGGACATTGTATTCGAGCAGGTAAGCTTCGTTGTTTTTAACCATAATTCCGAAATAAATTACGCCTTTGTAATTGAAATTTTCTGCCTTTATGCCTTTAAGCGTAGGGCTGACGATTTTATCATTAATTTTTTGAATTAATTTTTTGATTATGCCGGGAACGGGACTGTATGCTCCCATACCGCCTGTGTTGGGACCTTTGTCGCCGTCGAGCAATTGTTTGTGGTCTTGCGAAGTTTGCAGAAGTTTAATTGTGTTGCCGTCAGTAAATCCGATGATTGAAATTTCGTCGCCGGATATTTTATCTTCAATAAGAAAGTTTACATTTTTTCCGTATATTTTTTCAAGTTCTTGAAGTGCCGAATTTGCTTCATTTACGGAAGAGCATACGAAAACGCCTTTTCCGGCAGCAAGTCCGTCAAATTTTATGACAAGATTACCGTTTTTTTCTTCAATTATATTTTTTGCATCTTCAATATTGTTGAAAATTTGAAAATCAGCAGTTGCAACACCGTATTTTTGCATAAATTGTTTGGCAAATATTTTTGATGCTTCGAGTTTTGCAGCTTCTTTATCGGGCCCGAAAACTTTGATGTCCTTATCCTCAAAAAAATTGACAATACCGTTTGCCAAGGGCTGTTCGGGACCGACAAAGATTAAATCAATTTCATTTTTTTTACAGAAGGTTTCAATTTCTGTAAAATTGTTTGTATCAACGAAATGACTGTTCGGAATACCGCCGTTTCCCGGAATGGTAAAAACGTTTTCCCAAGTTAATGTTTGGGCAAATTTCCATGCAAGTGTGTGCTCTCTGCCTCCGGAACCTATGATTGTGATTTTCATAATTGCATTGTTTTATTGTTCATTTTTATTTTAAGACCTTATTATTTTTGTTTAACCTTAATATAAATAATATAACAAGGAACAAAACCTTATTTCCTTATTTCGGCTTTGTTATTGTTTTTTCATAAAACTTGATAAACTTATCATACTCTTCTTTAAATGTAATTTTTCTGTGATGCTCTTTTTGATTTAAAATATATTTACAAACTTTATCAACATCTTTTTTAGAAACAGAAAATGCAGAAGCTGTTGTTTGCCACGCAAAATTCCCTTTTATCAACTGTTCTTTATTTATGAATTTTTCTGAACTTTCTGCGATAATGTCTGCTAAATATTCTTCTGAAATATTTGGAGCACGTGATATTAAAAAATGAATATGTTCAGGATTGGCATAAATTGCATATAATCTGCAATTATAATTTTTAACAACTCCTGTAATGAATTTTTCTATTCGTTCTCTGTTTTTTTCAGGAATTACGGGTTCTCTGTGTAATGTTGTGAAAACAAAATGTGTATATAGGTTATTGTATTCAATTTTCATTATTTTATTTTAGTTTAATAAGGTAATAAGGTTTTGTTTATCTGTTATTTTCAGCTACTAAGGTTGAAACTTAAATATGAGGTTTTAAATAAATATTATATCTCATTTTTAATTTTTATTAATTCCTAATCTCCCCGTCATCCAAAATCAAACCCTCTTTCATCGTCTGAATATCTTTTGTCATTTGTTGTTTGAATTGCGGGATGTTTAAGGAACGAATTGCTGCTAATGCTGCATTATCGGGATGTACAACGGTTACTGCCGGCGTGTTTGAGGGCATTATCAATGATGAATTTATGTTAAGCATAATATCGTCTTTTCCGGTAAATGGCGGGCAATTTATTACGGGAACATTTAGATTTGCCGCCAAAGCACCGCCGAGACCGTTGGAACGACCGGCAATTGCAATTACGGCAACCGGCTCAACGGCAAAATTGTAAACGTCTGCAAGTTCGGGTAATCGTTCGCCGTTTTTGTGTGCCGAAATTATTCGCATTTCTGTTTGCACATCAAATTTTTCGAGATGCGATTTTATTTTTTCGGCGTGTTTAATATCTGATTTTGAGCCCATTACCATTGCAATATAAGCGGCTTTTATGTATCCTGCTTTCAGTAAGTTATAATAAATTCTTACGGGAACGTCAATGTTTGTTTCGGGAATTTCTTTGCCTGTGATGTCTTTATAAATTTCTTTGTATCGCATTGAAGTTTCCTCAATAACTTCCTGCGGAAGCACATCGGGTGTTTTGCCTTTTATCTTATTCTTCAACATCCATTGTCGCACAAATTCTTTATCTGCCTGAACAACATTTTCGGGAGATTTTTCATAATCTTCTGTCTTCCAAAAGCGTGAGGAGTCGGGTGTATGAATTTCATCTATTAAAATCAACTTTCCGTCGTAAATTCCGAATTCATATTTTGTATCAACGAGAATGATACCTTTTTCTGCAAGAAAATCGGAACCGAATTTGAAGAGTTTTAATGAAATTTCTTTCATTTTTTGATATGTTTTTTCGTCTGCCAATCCGGTTTTTATAATTTCGGCTTCGGAAATTTCGCTGTCGAACTCGTCTTTTGTAGTGGGTGTGATTATCGGCTCGGGAAATTTTTGATTTGAACTTAAATCGTCGGGAACTTTTGCACCGCTGAAAA
>CAMZKV010000029.1 GCA_947311445.1 uncultured Chlorobiota bacterium
GCAAGTCCGGTTTTTTTAGCAACAATTTGACTGAATTTATTGAAAATTAAGTCAATTTTATCTTTTTTTATTCCAATTCCGTAATCAATAACTTTTACAATTATACTTTCAGTATTCTTTTCACTAATTTCAAAATCTAAAATTATGCTTCCATTATTGGAACTGTACTTTATTGAATTTGATAATAAATTAACAATAACTCGTCTTATAATGTCTTGGTCAATATTAACAAATAAGTCTTCATGTAGCAAGTTTTTAATTTTAATGTTTTTATGCTCAGCGAATAGTTCTATTTGTTTAATTGCACTTTCTGATACTTTTTTTAATGAGTATTTATTTTTATTTAAAGGTAAAACCATTCCTTCATATTTTTTAACATCAAGAATGTTTTCAACCATTGTTAAAATTTCCTTGGCAAAATAAACAACCTCTTTGTTTTCGGATATATCAATGATGTTACTTATAGGGTTTTTTAAATCATGAACAATCATATTTGTTAGGCCTTCATGTAATCTGTCTTCTTCTCTTAGCGAACGATTAAGTACAAGAAGCTCTAATGCTTTTGTTGTTATTTTATCATTTTGCAAAGCAATCTCTTCTTTTTGTGTTGCAATTTCATGATTTTTTGTTGCCAATAAGTTGTTGATATGTTTTAGTTTATTTCGGCTGTAAAACAAAAATATTGTTAAAACAATTAATAAAAATAGTAAGACCCCTAATGCTTGGTAAGTTTTCTTTTTGTTCAGTCTTAGAGTTTTAATTTCTTTAAAATCATCAACTAATATTATCGTATTTTTAAAATCAATAGGGTAGTACCCTTTATTTTCATAATACTCATATATTGCAATAGATGCCTTCTTTAATCTTTCAAAATTAGTATCATTTTGAGCCAAAATAATATCACTTTTCAGTTTTATCAAAACAGAATCTTGCTGTAAATAATTAAATTTATTTTGAGATACAGAAACTGTAGAAAAAAAAATTAAAAATGTTAATATGTAGAATTTAAATATTTTATACATTTAAATATATAGTTATCTTTTTACAAATATAAAAAAGATATTCTAATATTTAAAACGAAAATGTGTTTTAATTTTCTGAATTTCAGAAGATTGCTTACTTAAAATTCATTTTCAACTTAGGAATGAATTTTTTTTTAAGAGAGTTTTAGCTTCTAAAAAAAATGAGTTTAATTTTTAGAATTTGTAAATTGTTAGTATGCAAAGAATTAGAAAAACTTATGACTAAGGCAAAATTGTATTAAGTAATTTTTTTATTAATTGCTTTATTATAACATTTCCTGCAAAGCGGTTCATAAATATCTTTTTCTCCAAGGAGAAATTGTTTATCACTATCGGATAAACGATGAGAATATTGTGCCAGATTTCCGCATCGCATACAAATAGCATGAACTTTTGAAATGTATTCTGCAATAGCAAAAAGACGAGGTATAGGTCCAAAAGGTTTTCCTGCAAAATCCATATCTAAACCAGCAACAATAACTCTTATTCCTTTGTCTGCCAGCCTGTTGCATACTTCTACAAGAATTTCACTGAAAAATTGAGCTTCATCAATTCCTATAACTTCATATCCGTTTGCAAGTTGTAAAATATCTTCGGCTTTATCAACAGGTTTGGAATCTATTGAATTAGAGTTATGAGAAACAACTTTATCAGAAGAATATCTTGTGTCAACCTTTGGTTTAAAAATAATTGTTTTTTGCTGAGCAATTTTTGCTCTTTTCATTCGCCTTATAAGTTCTTCTGTTTTGCCCGAAAACATTGAACCTGCAATAACCTCAATCCAACCTTGAGTTCTTACTTTTTCTTCTAAAAACATAATATCCCTTTAAATTTTTCTTAACTTTGACAAAAATATTGAAATTATGAAGTTGTTTTTAGTTTTATCATTATTCTTTTTATTAAGTTTTCAACAAATATTAGCGCAGGATATTAATTATGCCGAAAATATTTTGAAAGAAATTTGCTCAAAAGATTATCACGGAAGGGGATATGGATTGGGAGCCGACAAAAAAACAGCAGAGTTTATTGCGTTTCAACTAAAAAAAAACGGACTTAAAAAGTTTTCAAAAACCTATTTTCAATATTATAAATTAAACACAAATACTTTTTGCAATAAAAACAGTGTAATTTTGAATAAAGATACTCTTGTTGCAGGTGTTGATTTTTTAATTTCTGCAAGTTCACCTTCAATTATAGGAAGTTTTAATGTTATTGAACTTAAAAAAGACATCATTTCCGACAGTTTAAAATTTGAAAAGTTTATTAGGCAAGATTTTTCAAAATATGTGTTACTAGTTGACACTCTTGGTGTTAACAATAAAAATTTTAAAGATGCTTACTATTACATTACTGAAAGAAATGTTTTGAAAGCAAAAGCAATCATTAAAATTGAAGATGGAAATTTAACTTTTGTCCCTTCGCAAGTTCAAAAAGTTTTTCCTTTAATTATTTTGAAAAGAGATGCCTATAAGCAAAAAGCAAAAGAAATAAGTTTTGATATTGAAGCAAAATTTTTGAAAGATTATAAAACTCAAAATATAATCGCTTACATTAAAGGCAAAACAGATACAAACATAGTCTTATCTGCTCATTATGACCATATTGGGCATATGGGAGCAAATACTTATTTTCCCGGAGCAAATGATAATGGAAGTGGAGTTTCATTAGTTCTAAGTTTGGCAAAATACTTTTCGGAAAGAAAAGAAAAACCCGAATATAACATTGTTTTTATGTTTTTTAGTGGTGAAGAACTAGGATTGCTCGGGTCTAAATATTATACTGAAAACCCTCTTTTTCCAATGAGTAAAATTAAATTTCTAATAAATTTAGATATGGTTGGAAGCGGAGATAAAGGAATTAAAGTTGTAAATGGTTCAGTTTTTAAAAATGAATTTGAAAAACTTTCAGAAATAAATAAATACAACCATTATATGCCTACTGTAAGAATAAGAGGTGTAGCTGCAAATAGCGACCATTATTTTTTTTATGACAAAGGAGTGAAATCCTTTTTTATTTATACTTTGGGAGAATATAAAGAATACCACAATATAAACGATAAGCCTGAGAACTTATTGCCGTTCAAGAAATTAAAAGATTTAGGCTTGTTGATTATTGATTTTATAAACTCATTTTAAAAGAATAAGATAGGAATGTAGATATACTAAACCTTTAAGATTTAGCAAATCTCAAAAACGTACACAATGTTAAAAGAACTAGTAAGCAAGAACAGAACATACCGCCGTTTTTATGAAGAAATAATAATACCTGAAAAAGATTTATTATCACTCATTGAACTTGCACGTTTATCAGCTTCGCCAAGAAATAGGCAATCATTAAAGTTTTTTTTTTCCAATAAGGAAGATACAAACAAAAAAATATTTGAAACTTTAAGTTGGGCACGAGCTTTGCCAAATTGGAAGCAACCAAAAAAAGGAGAAAGACCTTCGGCATACATTATTGTTTTGGGAGATAATTCAATACTCCCAAAGGTTGAAAAATCATACCATGAAGTTGCAAGCGGAATTGCAGCCCAATCCATAATGCTTGGAGCAACAGAAAAAGGTTTTGGAGGATGTATAATTGCTGCAATAAAAAGGCAACAGCTTAAGAATTATCTTCAATTATCGGAATATATTGACATATTGCTTGTTCTTGCAATGGGAAAACCAAAAGAAAATGTAATTATTTCAGAAATGCCGAAAAACGGGAATTATAATTACTGGAGGGATGAAAAACAAAATCATTATGTTCCAAAAAGAAATTTGGAAGATATTGTTTTGAAAAAGAATTACCTAGAATAAGGCAAAAACTTAAATTTTAGATTTTTTTTTTAATTTGTGAACTTTTAATTTATAAAAATGAACAAAAAAAATATTGTAGTACTTGCAGGAGGAAACTCATCTGAATTTTTTATTTCTTTAAAATCAGCAGAAACCATTGCTAATGAACTAGATAAAGAACGGTATAATGTTTATACTGTGCAAATAAAAGGGAATGAGTGGACTTTAATTAATGACTTAAACTGTGGACTTATAATCCATAAAAACGATTTTAGTTTTACAGACAGAGGACAAAAAGAAAAATTTGACCTTATCATTTCGGCAATTCACGGAACACCGGGAGAAGACGGTTTGCTACAGGCATATTTTGATATGATTGGACTTCCATACATTGGAAGCGGAGTTTTAGCATCATCTTTAACTTTTAGCAAATTTTATTGCAATACTTTTTTGAATAATTTTGATATTGTAAACATTGCAAAATCTGCACTAATAAGAAAAGGTACAGAGGCAAATGCCGATGAAATTATTGACCAACTTGGCTTACCATGCTTTGTGAAACCAAATGCAGGAGGTTCTAGTTTTGGAATAACGAAGGTTAAGAAAAAAGAAGATTTGTTACCTGCAATAGATGAAGCTTTTAAAGAAAGCGATGAAGTTATTATTGAAGAATTTATTGAAGGCGACGAAATACAGTGTGGAATTTTCAAAACAAAAGAAAATGAATATGTTTTACCTTTGGTTGAAATTGTTTCTGAAACAGAATTTTTCGATTATAAAGCAAAATACGAAAACTTATCAGAAGAAATTATACCAGCAAGAATATCGGAAGAACTTACAAAAAACTGCCAAAATATAACTTCCGAACTCTATGATGTTTTAAACTGCAAAGGAATTGTTAGAATGGATTTCATTTTAAAAGATGGAGAATTTTGGTTTCTTGAGGCAAATACAATACCTGGTATGACTGCCGAAAGTCTTGTACCTCAGATGATACAGAAGGCAGCTATGTCAATTAAGCAGGTTTTTAATTTATTGATTGATGATGTCTTGAGTAAATAAACTAAATTTGTATTTATAATATTAAGAATAAAAAAATGGTAGTAAAAAAATACTTACTGATTTTAATTTTTTTTAGCCTTTCAATATTTCAAACCTATGGGCAAGTAAATATTGATAGTTTAGAAAATTTATTAACTGATAGCAACTATTATGATTATGATGAAACATTATTTTTGATTGTTAAATATTATGAAAATAATAATTTAGAGAAAGTATTAAATTATTCCAAACAAAGGATTAAACATTATAAACAAACTAATAATATTCAAAAACTTAAAAGAGCTTATTATGTGGGAGCTAACATATACTCAAAAATAGGACTATACTCCTTTGCATTAAAAAATTACTATAAAATTCTAGAACTGAAAATAGAAAATGACTTAACTCATGTTTCATGGACATATATAGGGATAGGAAATCTTTACTATGCTCAAAATAATTTAAATGAAGCAATTTCTTCTTATTAATATGCTCTTGAAAATGCAAAAAATTTTGAAAACAAGGATTCTATTAAGATAGAGTTAGTAAAATCGGTAGCATTCAATAATATAGGCATGTGTTTGGAAAGACAAGAAAATTATGAAAAAGCCTTAGAATATTATTTAAAGGCTTATAAAATCAGACAAAAAGTTAACTCAAATTATGATCTTTCACATTCTGCATTACTAATAGGGGATCTTTATAATAGGAAGGCTAAAATTGACAGTGCATTTTTTTATTACGATAAAGGAATAGAATATGCAAAAAAATCAACATAAAAAGAATTTGGAATAAAGATACATTTAAATAAGGCTGAATATTTTAGCGAAAAAAATCAATTTAAAAAAGCAATATCTGAATGTGAAAAAGCAAAAAAAACAGCTCAACTTGAGAACCAAGAATTGTTACAATTTCTAATTTATAAAACCTATTACACAGTTTTCTTTAATGATAAGCAATATAAAAGAGCATTAGAATTTGCTCAAAAATGTAAAAAATCTGCAAATGAGTTTAATAGTAATATTTATTTATTAGAGGCATTAAAAATATTGATGCAAATACATGAAAAACTTAATGATTTTGAAAATGCAAATAAATATCTAAAAGAAATTGACATTATAAAAGATAAAATAAGAAAACAAGATACAGAAAATATATATTTAAAGTATCAAATAGAAAAAAATGAAAACGACCAAAAACTTCTTAAGGAAAACATTGCAAACCTAAGAGCAAAAAATAAAATACAAATATATTTAATTACTTCATTGTCAGTACTATTTTTGTTTTTAGTATTTTTCTTTTTTTTAATTAGAAATAAAATAAAAAATGAAAGACAAATTAAAAATAAACTTTTTATTCAGAATAAAGGATTAACTGAATTGAGCAAGAAATTAGAAATAAAGAATGCAAATTTAGATTCACTAAACCAAAGAAATTTTGCAGCAAGTTTAAAAATTGAACAACAAAACATGGAAGTTGAATGGCAAAATGATGAAATAATTAAAATAAATAAAGAGCTTATTGAAAGAGAAAAAGAAAATAAAAAAACTATTAAACTTTTAGAAGAAAGTGAAGCAAATCTTAAGACTTTATTTGAGAAGTCCCCATTAGGTATTTTTACAACAACTACAGATGGAAGCATAACTGAGGTTAATAATACTACGCTCAAATTATTAGGCTTGCCACCGGAAGAAGCGACAAAACAAATTAATGTATTGAAATATAAACCCCTTGCGGATACCGGTTATAATAAACATTTTATGAATGTTTTAAAAACAGGAAAATCGTTAAAAATCGAAGTAAGATATAAACCAAATTTGGGGCAAAACGTTTATTTCTCAAATTATATTGTTCCTTTAAAAAATAAAATAGGAGAAATTTATAAAATTTATAACATTTTAGAAGATATAACTGAGCAGAAAAGAAATGAACAAAAAATAATTTCTCAAAAAGAAAAGTTTGAATTACTTGCTTAAGAATATAGAATACAAAGTGAAGAATATTCAGCATTAAGTGAGGAATATTTATCCCAAAATGAAGACCTTTTGGAACTAAAAAATGAAGCCGTAAAAGCCAATCAATTAAAAAGTGCATTTTTGGCAAATATGAGTCATGAAATTCGTACTCCCATGAATGCAATTATTGGGTTCTCTAGTATATTGTCGGAAAAAATACGAGACAAAAAACACCTTTCCTATATAAAACATATAAAACATATAAAACAAAGTAGTGATAATCTTTTACAACTAATAAATGACATTTTAGACCTCTCAAAAATAGAAGCGGGATATCTAGAAATTCAAAAAAGTCATAGTAGTTTTTATGATATTTTAGATGAGGTATCAATAATATTTTCAGAAAAATTTAGACAAAAGCAGGTACAATTTAATGTCGATATACAAAATAACTTACCTAAAACATTCATTCTTGACAGTTTTAGGATTCTTCAGGTTATGATTAACCTTGTTGGGAATGCAATTAAATTTACCGAAAAAGGCTCGGTAGATGTTGTTGTTAAAACAGAAAACTTGTCTAAAAATAATAAAACCACTGATATTAAGATTGAAATTATTGATTCAGGAATAGGAATACCCAAAGATTATATTGTTGATATTTTTAAGAATTTCAGACAGGTTGAAGGGCAACTGGCAAAAAAATATGGAGGAACAGGACTAGGGCTTTCTATTACAAAAAAACTCATCAACCTTATGAATGGGACAATTTCTGTAAAAAGTGAAGTGGGCAAAGGCTCTGTGTTTACTATTGTTTTGAAAAAAATTGCATTTATTGATAAAATAATAAAAAAAGAAAAATCAGATAATAGCATAAAATTATCACTTAAAGGTTTATCAATATTACATGCCGATGATGTTGAAATGAATAGATTAGTCTTTTCATCCATGCTTGAAGACGAAGGTCTTAAAATAACTGAAGCTGAAAACGGAAAACAAGTGCTGGAAATTCTTAAAACACATATACCCGATATAATTTTAATGGACATACAAATGCCGGAGTTAGATGGGTATGAAACAGTAAAAATAATCAGAAAAAATAAAAAATTTGATACTATTCCAATAATTGCTTTAACCGCAAATGCAACAAAAGAAGAAATAGAAAAATATAAATCTGTTTTCGATGAATACCTGACAAAGCCAATTAACAGAGAAGAATTTAAAAGTGCACTTGCCAAATATTTTAAAAGTCGCATTATACCTGTTAAAAAATCATAAAACTTTGTTTTGTTTTGTTGATAGTAAGTTCTTTTATGTGTTTTTTTATTAAAAGGATTTTGACCAAGTCTGTTAGTTTAAACTGTTTTTACAGAGATATTTTAGAAATAGTATTAACTTTGTAAGTTCAAACAAAAAACAAAAATGTACACAGAAACACTATATAAAAAAGCACTAAAACAAGAATTCCTTACGATAGACGAAGGATTTTTCTTATATGAAAATGCTCCGACTTCTGATTTAATGTTTATTGGAAATGAACTAAGAAAGCAAAATCAACCAAAAGAAAAAGAAAATAAAGTAGGTTGGATAATCGACAGGAATGTAAATATAACAAATGTATGTATTGCACAATGTGAGTTTTGCAATTTCTATCGTCGTCCCGGTGCTCCGGATATTTATACTACAAGTATAGAAGAGTATAATGAAAAAATTAAAGTTCTAAAAGAAAAAGGAGGAAATCAACTTCTTATGCAAGGAGGTTTACATCCAAAACTTGGACTTGAATATTACAAAAAACTTTTTTCAGATTTAAAGAAAAACCATCCGGACATTAAACTTCATGCTCTTGGACCAGCTGAAATTCACCACATTGCAAGAATTTCTAAAACAAGTTATAGAGATGTTCTTGTTCAACTTACAGAAGCCGGACTTGATAGTTTGCCGGGTGCAGGAGCTGAAATTTTAATCGACAGAGTTCGTAAGACAGTTTCAAGAGGGAAATGTACTGCAAAGCAATGGTTAGATGTTATGCGAGAAGCACACAAACTTAATATTGTAACATCTGCAACAATGATGTTTGGGCACATCGAAACAAACAGAGAACGTATTGAACATTTTGTAAAACTAAGAGAAGTTCAATCTGAAAAGCCGGAAAATTCAGAAGGTTTTACAACCTTTATTCCATGGCCTTTTCAGGACGAAGGAACTGAATTAAATGAAAAATCAGGTGTGAAAAATAAAACATCCGGCGATGAATACGTGAGAACAATTGCTATGGCAAGAATTATGATGCCAAATATAAAAAATATGCAAGCATCATGGCTAACTGTAGGAAAAAAAATAGGACAATTGAGTCTTCATGCGGGAGCAAATGATTTTGGATCTATAATGATTGAAGAAAATGTTGTTTCAGTTGCCGGAGCAGACCATAATTTTAATGCAGAACAAATTCAAGAAGCAATAAAAGAAGCCGGTTTTGAACCTGCATTTAGAAATCAGGCTTATGAATATTTGTAGAATTTTAAAAATTAAATATGAAAATGCTTACTTTCAAATTAAAATACGCCGATAAAAGATGGCAGCAATACCTTGAAGAAACTTATGGAAAAGATATTTCTGAAAAATTTAGTATTGAATCAAATGCAACTGCAAAAACTAATGAACTAACTGTTAATTTATTTAATTTTAAAGAAAATTTTGAAATTATAAGAAAAATAAAGAATGATAAGAATATAATTTCAGCATACATTGTAAGCAATAATTCTGTAAAAAAAATAATTGCATAACTCAATGATAGACAGCACTTTAAAATATAAAATTGCACTAGGATTAATACCGGGAATAGGCCCAATAACAGCAAAAAGTGTAATAGCATATACCGGTGGAGTTGAAAATGTTTTTAAAGCAAGAAAAGAACAACTTACGAAGGCTATTGGGGTGGGGGAATATACTGCAAGCCAAATAGTAAAAGGAAAAGAGTTTATAAAACAAGCAGAGGATGAAGTAAAATTTATAAAGAAAAATAAGATTACTCCTCTTTTTTACACAGATAAAGATTACCCTTTTTTGTTAAAGCAATGCCCTGATGCCCCTTTAATGATTTTTGTTAAAGGAAATCTAAATTTTAATAACAGAAAAGTAATTAGTATTGTAGGAACAAGAAATGCTACAATACAAGGCAAAGAAAACTGTAAAAAAATAGTTAAATCTTTATCTGAAACAAATCATAACCCAATAATTGTTAGTGGACTAGCATATGGAATTGATATATGTGCCCACAAAACAGCATTGCAATACGGATTAGATACTGTATCCGTCTTTGCTCATGGATTTGATAGATTATATCCTGCAAATCATAAAAAAACAGCAACAGAAATAAAAGAAAAGGGTGCATTAATAACGGAATTTATAAGCGGCTCGAAATTTGAAAGACAGAATTTTCTAAAAAGAAATCGGATAATCGCAGGTTTGTCTCAGGCTACAATTGTTATTGAATCTGCAAAAAAAGGAGGTTCATTGGTAACTGCTGACATTGCAAATTCATACAATCGTGAAGTTTTTGCCGTGCCAGGCAGACTTGAAGACAAATATTCAGAAGGAACAAATTGGCTAATTAAAACTCACAAAGCATTTTTGTTGCAATCTGAAAAAGATATTGAGTATATCTTAAATTGGGAGGAAAGCCATACAAAACATATTCAAAAAACTTTATTTATTGAATTAAGCAATGATGAGAAGGAAATGGCACAAATTTTATCCGATAATAAAAATATTGTTATAGATGAAATTTGTAAAATAACAGGAATGACAATGAGCAAAGTATCATCAATGCTTTTAGAAATGGAGTTTAAAGGACTTGTAAGAAGTTTACCCGGAAAGATTTATGAATTAGCAGGTAATATTAATTTTTGATAAAATGGAAAAGCTGTCAGTAGTAATAATTTCTTATAATGAAGAGAAAAACATAAAAAGATGTTTGCTTTCTGTTAAAGATATTGCAGATGAAATTATTGTTTTAGATTCATTTTCGACAGATAAAACTGAAGAAATTTGTAAGAAATTCAATGTTAAATTTGTTAAAAAAGAATTTTTAGGGTATTCAAAACAAAAAAACTTTGCAAATTCATTAACTGAAAATAAATATATACTTTCAATAGATGCAGATGAAGAATTATCAATTGAACTTCAAAAATCAATTTTGGAAATAAAAACACATTTTAAATATGATGCTTATTATTTGAAAAGATGCACAAATTATTGTGGCACATGGTTAAAGCATGGAGCATGGTATCCTGATAAAAGAATTAGGCTTTGGAATAAAGAAATAGGTTTTTGGAAAGGAGATATACACGAAAATATTATTTTAAATAAAAACTCATCAACTTTTAACCTAAGAAATGACATACTCCATTATTCATATAATAGTATTGAAAGCCATATTGCTCAATTAAATAAGTTTACAACAATTTCTGCTGAGGAAATGGCAAAGAATGGAAAAAAAGCGTCTTATGTTAAGATTTTTTTAAGTCCGGTTTTTAATTTTTTAAAAGGTTTTTTTGTAAAAGTTTCATTTTTAGATGGATACTATGGAGTTGTTGTTACGATTATTAACTCTTTTGCAACATTCTTAAAATATGTTAAACTCAGGAAATTAAATACAGAAATTAATAATGAACAAAAAGTATGACATATTAATTGACCTTGAAAGACTAAAATATATAAACACAGGTTTGGGACAAGTCTGTTTAAATTTTGGATTAGAACTTTCAACAAGATATTCTAATGAATTTGATTTTACTTTTCTTGTTCCTGAAAATTTTATAAACTATTTTGGAAAAAATGTGAAATATGTAAAAGTTACCTTTTTTAGAAAGTTTTTCCCATTTTTCTTTAAGAAGTATAGTTTGTGGTATGCAGTTCACCAAGATTCTAATTATTTTCCTAAAAACAAATCAGTTCCATATATACTCACAATTCATGATTTGAATTTTTTAGAAGAAAAAACATCAAAAAAAGCAAAAATAAGATTAAAAAAAATTGAAAAAAGAATAAATAGAGCAGTAAAAATTACAAGCATTTCAAATTTTACAAAAAAAGAAGTTCAAAAGCATATAAAGTCTTATAAAACAAATGATATTCAAATAATCTACAACGGAATTAAAACTGAGCAGTTTAAAAATGTTGAAAAACCAAAATTTATTCCCGATGGAGATTTGTTGTTTACATTAGGAGTTGTTCAGAAAAAGAAAAATCAAAAAGTTTTACTTGATTTCATAAAATATATACCTAAAAACTATAAATTAATAATTGCAGGGAATGACGATAGTAAATATGCATATGAAATAAAAGAGAATATAAAAAAAGATAATCTATCATCACAAGTTATTGTTACCGGCGAAATAACTAATGAAGAAAAATTTTGGCTTTTTAAGAATTGTAAAGCAATGTTATTCCCGTCTTTAAATGAAGGAATGGGAATGCCTCCAATTGAAGCTATGCGATTTGGAAAACCAGTTTTTGCCTCTAATAAATCCAGTATTCCGGAAATTTGTGAAGATAAAGCATATTATTGGGAAAATTTTGATCCTAAATATATGAGCAAATTCTTTTTAAAAAATATTGAAGAGTTCTATAATGATAGTTCAAAACCTGAAATTTTAAAAAAACACTCAGAAAAATTTCTTTGGAAAAATAATGTGGAAGAATATCTTAAATTATTTAATCAAGTTTTAAAAAAATAAAGGTTGTCTTTTTTAAAACAACCTTTATCTTGAATTTATTATGTTTAAACTTTATTTAAAAAACAAATCTCAAACCAACTTGCATTTGCCATCTTGATAATAAGCTATAGTCATCTGTAAACGTTTTTTTCAAATCTTTATCAAATGAATATACAGGAGCTCCGCTTCCGTCAATTGAAACGCCAATTGGTTGTTTATTAACAGGTAACTGAATAACACCCCAATTTGAATTTAAAAGATTTGCAAAATTAAGAATATTCAAATCAAACTCTAATCTTCTGTCTTTTTTTAAATTATAAGTTTGAACAAGTTTTACATCTACTCTGCTTCTCCATGGGCTTAAAATAGCGTATCTTTCCATATATTCACCTCTGTGATTGTTCAAATATTTATCTTGTTTAATAAAGCTGTTAAAAGCATCTCTTTGCTCTTGTTGTTCTGTTGCATTTCCACTAAAAGTCATTAAACTTAATTCATTTTCTTTCGGAATATAAATCAAATCATTTAAACCTGAATTATCTCCGTTTATGTCTCCTGAATAGGTATATGAAAATCTACCTCCTTGTGCCATTTCATAAAATGCTGAAATAATAGTACTCCATTTATCCTTACCATAAGTCCAGCTTTTTGAAACATAACCTACAATTCTATGTTTGTCTCCATACAAGGAGTTTGCTTCGGTTGCTATATTAACATTTCCAAGTGCAGGATTTCTCGCAAAAGCATCTCCTGTAATTTCAGCTTCAATTGAATTTGCATCTTTTGAAACAGAATAATTATAAGCAAAATTACCTGAAAACCCTTTTTTAAATAGTTTTTGTAATTTAAATGTAGCAAAATAAGAATGTCCTACATTTGTATTTGTGAAAGTAAATAAATCTGCAGGAATACCTGTACTCCATGGTGCATCATTCATAGTTACTTTATCTGCATACTGATATACCGGTCTTTTATCTATACTGCTATTTAATGTTCCGGATGGTTTGTTTAAACCATAATCTCTAACCATCATACCATTTATATCTTTTGTATATGCAAAATCTACTGTTGCCACAAGACCTGCAAGTAGTTTGTAATCTACACCAATACTTGTTCTCCAAACTTGTGGGAATGAAAAATCTTTGGCTATTGGGGTCATATACCAACGTCCTAAATTTGCAACATGATTGCCAATCCAAACATATGGAAGTCTTCCGTTAAAAATACCCGATCCACCACGAATTTGCATACTATTATCATTAAAAACATCCCAGTTAAATCCTAAGCGAGGAGCAAACATTGGTTTTGCATCAGGTAAAGTTTTTGCACTTACTTTAAATTCTTTTCCATCTACATCGTACCAATTAAGTCCTTCCATAATATAATCACTTCCTGCTTCTTCTATTTTCTCGTTAATATACTCCTCTGTGTTAAAATATAGTGGTTTGTCAATTCTTAAACCTAATGTTATATTAAAATTATTAAGTACACTCCATTCGTCTTGAATATAAACACCTAGTTGACCAACAGCAGATTTTGTAATATTCCATTTGTTGGCATCTTCTGTAGCTTTTGCTGCATCAATACGTCCTTGAACGTAGCCAGATGAAATGCTGTCTGCAAAAGCATCAACACTTGCAAAGTTTCCAAACAAATCAAAACCATAACCGAAAAGATTGAAATTGTTATTAAAATGAAATTTCTCAAAAGATACACCAGCAGTAACAGTGTGTTTATCTGCATAGTATGTTAAATTGTTGGTAATTTGAGTAACTTTCTGGTCTAGAACATTGTGAATTGAGAAAGGTTCGTGCCCTGCTATAATATATGGTTGGTTATCTTCAAAAATATTAATAACAGGAGCAGGAGATGAAAAAGGTTCTCTAAAATCATTAAATAAAGTATAGCCTGCTTGAAATTTATTTGATATTTTGCCTTTTGCAAAAATTGAATTAGCTTCAACTAAGAAAGAATTAATTTTATTATTAATTCTGTAACCTGAATTTCTAAATTGCAAAACAGTTCTGTCCGGGCCTCTGTGCCCTAGTGCATCCGGATGTGCATTTAAATCTCTGTATGCATTTAAGTAGTTATAAATAAAAGAAATACGCGTACCTTTCACAGCATTCCAATCAAGTTTTATTATCCCTTTGTCTGAATAAGTTTTATGAATATATCCTTCATATGGACCAGTTTCATAGCCTAAGCTGTTTAGTAGGTTTGAAACTCTATCTAAATCAGTAGCAGTAACTCTTGATACATTTTCTCCTGTAAGTCCGGTTCTTTTAGCAATAAAATATGAACCCAAATCCGAACGATTGTCTCTTTCAAAATTAACAAAAAAGAATAGTTTCTTTTTTAAAATTGGTCCCCCAAGGCTAAACCCTTCTTGATCTTGTGATAAGTCCGGTTGTAAAACTGTTTCTCCAAGTTTTACTTTTCCCGTCATTGCTTGATTCCTGTAATATCCAAATAAAGAACCATGAAACTCGTTAGTTCCGCTTTTTGTAACAGCATTAATTGCTGCACCGGTAAAACCGGAAAGAGTAACATCATAAGGAGCAACAGAAACTTGGATTTGCTCAATTGCCTCTAATGAAATTGGCTGAGCATTAGATTGTCCTCCGGGTGTGGCAGCATCCAGCCCAAAAGGATTGTTAAAAATTGATCCATCTAAGGAAAAATTGTTAAATTGATCATTTCTGCCTGCAAAAGACCCTCCGCTTGAAGTGGGATCTAATCTGTAAAAATCTTCCGCCGATCTTGAAATTGAAGGTAGTGAGCTGAGTTGTTTACTGCTAATTCCTGTTGTAGAACCTGTTCTGTCACTGTCAAAAACAGCGTTTCTATCAACGGAAATAACTACCTCTTCAATGTTTTCATCATCACTTTGCAGAGTAGATTTAATGTCATAAGATTTTCCCAGTTGCAGATAAACATTATTGTAAACAGCTGTTTTGTATCCAATATAAGATATTTTTACCGTATAAGGACCTCCAACTCTAAGATTTGGAATAAAGAAAGCTCCATTATCCATAGTTAAAGTTGCATCTTCTGTTCCGGTTGGTTCATGTGTAACAACAACAGTGGCTCCAATTAGAGCGTCGTTTTTTTGTGAATAAACATAGCCTTTAATCTTTGATGTAGTTACTTGTGCAAATACAAGAACTGACATAAAAAGCAAAAAACTAAGCGTAACCAATTTTTTCATAATTCATATAATTTTAATTAAACAATTAACTTTTCACTACAAAAGTAAAAAAAATAATACATAAAAATTATTTTTATGTTGAGAAAAATTGTATTTTTATGAGAAATTAAAAAAGAAACCAATGAGTAAATTAAAAATTATATTTATAATTTTTTCAATATTTTTTTTGGGATTTATAAATAAGCTACAAAGCCAAAATTGGAAAAAATTAATAAAAGAAAATGTAAAAATTAAAACTAATAAATTGCTTGATGAAACTATTAATGTAGTTAGCCCGGATTTGACAAAAAATATGAGCAATTCGGAGAAATATGTTGCAAAAAAATTTAAAAGTCATTGGAATGAAACAATTAAAAATTTTGCAGAAAGTTATGATGTAACTGATTTTAATTACGCAATATCATTTGGAGACAATTCAACACCCTACGAAGCAAAAGGAAATTTGAAACAAGCGAGAAGTTTTGCCTACTATTTGTCTGATCCTAAAAGTGTAACAGATGTACCGCCAAAAATAAAAGGACAAAATTTTAACTATACAGGAGAGATTTTGTACGTATCAAGTAGTTATAAAACTTCTGAAAAATCTTTTCTGAAAGCTAAAAAAATATATGATGAAAATGGTTTAAGTGATTCAACTTTTGCTAGTTTAACTCTTAGTAATTTAGGACTTCTTTATCACACCACCGGGCGTTATGCTTTGGCAGAAGAATATACGAAAGAAGCTCTTGTAAAAAGAGAAAATTCGTCTGCAAAAACCGGATACGCAGCATCACTTAATAATTTAGCTGTTTTATACAAAGATATGGGTTTATATACCGAAGCAGAAGAATATATTATAAAAGCAGAAAAACATTTAAAGTCTGAGAATAAAATTAACTCTGTAAAATATTCAATAGTTTTAAACAACCGAGCAATGATTTATCAAACAACAGGTAAATATAAAGATGCTGAAAAATTAATGAATAAATCAATAAAAATTGCAGGAGAGGAGATTAAAGAAAAATCATCTACATATGTAAGGCTTAAAGTTAATTTAGCTTTGTTATACCAACTTACTAAAAGATATGATGAAGCTGAAAAAATATATCTTGATGCTCTTGAAACACAAAAGAGGAGGATGGGAAAAAATCATCCGGATTATGCCGTTTTGCTAAGAAATTTGGCTTCTCTATATCAGCAAATGAAACGCTTTGATAAAGTTGAAGAATTATTGAAAAATGCAGTTGATATATATGATAAGCAATTTGGAAAAGAACATCCATCCTATGCACAGGTTATTTATGAGCAAGGTCTTTTTTATCAGTCTCAAAACAGACTTTCAGAAGCCGAACCTCTTTTTATAAAAGCTTTAAGAATACAGAAACATAAACTTGGAGAACATCATCCTAATATTGCAAAAACTTTAGAAAATACTGCCATATTGTATTGGCAAAAAGGAGATTACAAAAAAGCATCTGATATATACAGAAAAGCATTGAATGAATATGTTTACCAAATTAATACATTTTTTCCTGCAATGAATGATTATGAGAAATCAAAATTTTGGGACAAGATACATCCAAAATTTATAAGGTTCAATAATTTTGCAAATGATGCGATTAGTATTGTTCCTGAAATTTCTGCTGATGTATATAACTTTCATATTGCAACAAAAGCACTTCTTTTAAATTCTTCAAGGAAAGTAAAAAACAGAATATTAAATAGTGGAGATGAAACTTTAATTGCAAATTATAATAATTGGCAAGATTCTAAAAGCTGGTTAGCCAAGCTATATACATATTCAAAAAAAGAACTACAAGAGGAAAACATAAACATAGATTCTATTGAAACTGTTGTGAAAAATCTTGAAAAAGAAATTACAAAATCTTCGGAAGATTTTAAGGATGCAAAAGAACAGAGATTTATTTCATATAAAGATATTGCAAAACAATTAAAAACAGGAGAAATTGCTGTTGAAATTATTCGTATTAACAGCTATTCCTTTTTATTTTCTAAAAATGAAATTCATTATATTGCTTTGGTTTTAAGAAATGATAATTCCATTCCTAAAATGACATTTATAAAGGAAGGCGATGAAATGGAATCTGAGTGGTCTGATGAATATCAAGCAACAATTCATTCGGGGAAAAGCATGAAGCCATTTTATAAATATTATTGGAAAAATATTGCAGAATTAATGATTCCATCAGATAGAAGGCTTTTTATTTCAATTGATGGAATTTATAATCAAGTGAATATAAATACAATAGAACTGCCATCAGGAAGATATTTGCTTGATGCAAAAGATATTAGATTTGTTTCAAACACTAAAGATATACTTTTTTTTAATAAAAATAAAAAGCATTCAAATTCAGCATTTCTTCTTGCTTATCCTGATTACAAATTAGATTTGCCAGATAACTTAGCAAAATTATCTCCACTTCCGGGAACTAAAAAAGAAGTTGAAACAATACAAGGTTTATTAAAATCAAAGTCATACAACGTAAATACAGTATTTGCAAAGGAAGCAACAGAAGAAAATTTGAAAAAAGTAAACAGTCCATATGTTTTGCATATAGCAACTCATGGCTATTTTCTTGAAAACACTTCTGAAAAAGCAGAAGATACACGAGCATTTGGCATTGAACCAATGAAGGCTTATGAAAATCCTCTTTTACGTTCGGGCTTGTTATTGGCTGGTGCTGATCGTGCTGTAAATGAGATGAATACAAAAGAGAACAAAGATAAAGATGATGGTATTTTAAATGCTTTTGAAGCAATGATTTTAAATTTGGATAATACAGATTTAGTAATTTTAAGTGCTTGCCAAACAGGTTTAGGAGAAATTAAGAACGGAGAAGGCGTTTATGGTTTGCAACGCTCTTTTCAAGTTGCAGGAGCATCTTCCGTAATTACAAGTTTATGGGAGGTAAGCGATGAAGGAACACAAGATTTAATGTCCGCATTTTATAAATACTGGTTACAATCCGGAAATAAACATGATGCTTTTAGAAAAGCACAGCTTGAAATAAAAACAAAATATAAGTATCCTTTTTATTGGGGTGCTTTTGTTTTGGTGGGAGAATAAATGTAAATATACTGAGCCTATGTTGATATTGGAGGGAGAAAGATATCATTTACCCAAATAAATAACTAAAAAAATATTTAATTTGGTATGCCTTAAAAATATAAATAGGAAAAAAAGTCGATTTTCAAATCGACTTAAGTACCTAAAAGTATAGTGCCTTTATATATAAATGATTAATAATGTTTTAGTAATTATTATATTTTAATACCAATAACTAAAATATCATCTACTTGTTTATATTTTCTTCCTGTTTTATCAACATGATCCATCCAAAAGTCTAAAAATTCAACTAAACCGGCTTTTTGAGCTTCCAAAGGCTTTTTATGATTTTCAATAAGCAGTTCTTTAAACTTGGCCGATCTAATTTTAGAATCTTTTTCTCCTCCAAATTGATCAACATATCCATCAGAAAAAATATAGAGTAAATCTCCTTTTTGTATTTTTACAATATTATTTGTAAAGGATTCTTTTTCTCTAAGATATATACCTATTGGCATTCTATCTGCTTTAACTCTCGAAATTTCACCGTTTCTCAAAATATATAAAGGATTATATGCCCCTGCAAACTGTAAAGTCATTTCATCAGTGTCAATAATGCATAAAGCCAAATCCATTCCATCTTTGGCTTCATTGTCTTTTCCAGTTTGTCTTAAAGAACGCTTAACATTTTCTCTTAATCTATTTAAAATTTTATTTGCTTGTAAAACTTCCTCTTTATTAACAATTTCATTTAAGAAGGAAATTCCTAACATGCTCATGAATGCACCCGGAACACCATGTCCTGTGCTGTCTGCTGCAACAACAACTGTTTTGTTTCCTCTTTTTGTTGCCCAATAAAAGTCTCCGCTTACTATATCTCTAGGTTTGAAAAGAACAAAATGTTCTCCAAGTATTTCTTTTAAGAACTCTTCCGGAGGTAACACAGCTTCTTGAATTCTGGAAGCATAATGAATACTGTCTAATATGCTTTTTTGTTGTTTCTCAATCTTCGCTTTTGATTTTTCAACCTCTTCTTTTTGTGCATGAATTTCATCTCTTTGGGCAGTTATCTCTTCATTTTGTTGCCTAATTTCTGATGTTCTTTCTCTAACGGTTTGTTCCAGTTTTTCGTTCTCGCGTTTTAGCTTTTTAGTATAAAGTTTTATTAAGAGTAAAACTAGTAAAATACCTAAAATACTAAACATAACATAAGCCCAAATTGTTCTGTACCATGGAGGTAAAACAGAAAAGCTGTATTGTGCTACTACGCTTTCTACATTATAAATATTTTTTGCTTTTACCTCAAAAGTATAATCTCCCTCATATAGATTTGTGAATCTAGTATCATTTTTTGTATTCCATTTTGACCATTTATCAGATTCTCCTAATAGCCTAAAACTGAATAATGTCTCTTCTTCTTTTTCAAAGAATGGTGCTGCCCATTCAAAATTTAGTTCATTGTTTTTAAAATATAACTTTGGAATATTATTAATGTCTTGCGTGTTAACAATAAGCAATCCACTATCGGTAGATTGTTTGTAACTGTCTGCAAATAAAAGCGAGTCATTTTTTGTTTGTACTTTTGAAATTAAAGTATAAAATTTGGCTTTATAATTTTTGTTTATCTTTTTATTAAACTTATAGAGACCTTTTTCATTTGCTACCCATACATAATCTCCGTCAGGATATATACTAAAAGTAATTTTTTGAGGTAGAATTTTTGCAAGAACACTATCTTTTTCAGGATTTTCCTTTCCTTTAAATCGAAGTAATCTGTGTTTTGCTGTTTGATTTTCTGTTTTAAAAACGGACATCCAATAACCATCAAGGTCTTCTGTTATACGAAAAACTCCTGTTGTTTTATTGCATAAATCTTTGCCGAAAAAATCAAAAGGTTCAACTTCTGATGTGTCAATAAATGCAAAAAGACCTCCGCCTGATGCAATAACAATTTTGTTATTTATTTTTTGCAAACTAAAATCTTCTCCCAAAAGAGGTAACCCTCTTGATGAGTCTATTAAAGTTGTAAATTTACTATTAAAGTCTTCTATTAAAAGAACCCCTCTATTTGGAGAGCCAGTAGCAATATATTCTTTTGTT
Organism: uncultured Chlorobiota bacterium; assembly: GCA_947311445.1. Lineage (GTDB taxonomy): Bacteria > Bacteroidota > Bacteroidia > Bacteroidales > JAADGE01 > JAADGE01. The sequence continues at coordinate 20,873 of CAMZKV010000029.1, forward strand.
TCTAAAATGCTTTTTATAGGGTATTGAATTGATTCTTGTCTTATAGGTTTACTCCATTTATTATTTTCATATGTTAAATAATTTAGCCCCTGTTTATTACCAAAATATAATCTTTCAGGATTTTTTATTGATTGGAACATTGTAAAAATATGCCCTCCTTTAAGTATATTATTTACTGTTGTGTCTGCAACCTCAAATAGTCCGGAAGGTGTTCCCATTAACAGCTTTTCTTCATTAGTTCCTGGAACAATAAATTTGCAGATATCCCAAATATTATAATATGGTTCACCGTATATTTTAACAAAATTAGAATTTGACTTTCTGTTTTCTTTAAGATAATATAAAAAAGGACTTGCCGTAACATAAAGTTTGCCTTTAAAACGTATTATATTGTCAACACTGCCTTCTAACCCAGTTCTTTCGTTCCATAAATTAAAAACTCCTGACATGTCAACTTTATAAATTCCATTTTCTTGTGAGAAAAACCATAAAATTCCACTGGGGTCATATTTGTTTGAAAACATTGATAATACAAATTGTTGAGGAATTCCAGAAGTTTCTTGGTTTAAATGATTTGTAATTTGTCCTTTTTTATTAAAAATAAAAATACCATTTGCTCTAGTTGCAATAGCAAAATTGCCATTTGAAAGTATTTGCCCAGAATATATAAAACTTTCTATTATTGTTTCATCGTACCTTTTTATACTAAATGGAGTAATTGCATTTTTAGTTTTTGTTTTATCATAAAGGAAAAATCCTTTTTCTTGAGTTCCTATTAAAATTCTTGTTTTATCATAAGGAAGCATAACATAGACTTTTAACAAAGCAAACATTTCTCCTCCTGGAATTAGTTGCATCTGATTGTCTGTTACCCTATACAATCCTCTTTCCCATTCTCTAATATAAAATTCATTATCTACTGAAAAAGATAAATGAAACTGAGTTTTGGGAGAGATAGTATGTATTTCATTTACTAGTTTCCCTTTATTATCAAATTTTATAGGTAAGTTACAATAATGAAGTTTTTCAAATGATTGAAAGAAAATTTTATTATCAGCTAGTAATGTTTTCCATATTGAACCAAATTTTATTGAGTCTCCAGCATGTTTGTCTAAAAAAAAGGAGTGGAATTTTAATTCTCCTATTGACTTTGGTTCCATAACTCCAAAGTCACTTTCAGCTCCGTAGTAAACTAATCCGTTGTCGTCAATAGCAAGTGACTTTATCATAGTACTGTGTGGGTTGTTGTAATCTTTCCATTTCTTACCATCATAAGTTTTTAGTCCATAATTATTGCCAAAATACATAATACCATGCTTGTCCTGAGCAATTGCCCATACTTGTCCAGCCTCTCCATAATCAGCATCTGTATATTTTTCAATAATAGGAAGGCCATCCTTATTTATTTGAGAAAATAAAGCAATTGGTATAATTACTATTATTATAAAAAATAGAAATTTTTTTTTCATGTGTCTAAAATTGTCAAATTGGTTGATATTAAATGGGTTACCTGCATATTTTGTGTTTGGGATAAATATGTTGTCCTGTGTAATAGGAACACTTGCTTTTTTCTGCAAGGAATTATTGTTCTAGATTATAGTCATGCTTTTAGGTGTCAAAATCTTTCCCATGGGTCTTTCATAAGTAAATATTTTAATTATATTTTGATTTATTCGTTTTATGTTTAGCTGCACAGCATGTTATTTAAACTTTTAACACTAGTTAATATTTGTTATGTACAAAAAATTTGCCACATATTAAGATTGTATCTTAATATGAGGATAACAAAGTTTAAAAAAAAACAATTATTCATCTTTCTAATCAGTTTTTTTTATAAACAGACGATTAAGTAGTATAAGAATAATAATATTCTATATAAATGTATATTGTTAAGTGTTACATTGGCTTTTTGTGTCATAAAAAAAATCCTTACAAATTTTGCAAGGATTTTAATTAAAATATTATTTTTAGAAGAAAACTAGGATACTCTATTATACATTTCAATTTCCCAAAGTCTTATTTTGTATATATATTCACTTCTTACAGGTTTACCATTTGCTCCTCTGTAATAGCACCATTTTTTTAATTCTTCATCTATTGATTCTCCTGAAAAAACTTTCTTTTTGAAAGTGCTTCTTAAAAAATTACCAATCCCTTTTGCATATATAAAATGAGCAATAACAATTTTTTTATAACCTTCTGTATTTGTTTCTTTTTCAGCATACCATACTGCTTTATCAAAATCTTTTCTTAGGATATTTTCTGCTTCTTTTTGAGAAATTTTTTTAGGAAAAACTTCTCCCTTTTTTATTCTGTGTCCATATCCGATTGTTTTTATTCCAGACGCATCAAAATATACTTTTCCTTCTGCAAAGCCTTCATGTTTTTTAATAAACTCAATTGCTTCTTCATACCCTTTATCAAATTGATATTTGCTTATATAATTTTTTTCTGCTTGTTTTACTTCTTGTTTTGTAGAAATAGTTTCTAATTTTGAAAACAAAACGCTTTCAAAAATAGAATTTGATGCAAATAGCATACTTAGTACAAAAAAGATTGATGTTTTAAAATAAAATTTCATAAATGTTAATTTCGTTAATAATAGAATTCTGTTTTTTTACATATTCAGTATTCAGTTTGAGCATTTTTATTTTTTTAAACGATAATATGTTGTAAGTCAATAAATTAATACGATAATTGTTTGTCGTTTTTTTAAATGCGGGCGCAAACATACAGCTATTTTTTTTATTTGCAAGTTTTTTTGAAAAAAGTTTATCAACAATGCGTATTTTTAAAATATGTTTATGCTATATTCTTTACTAAATAAATATTATACATACGGTTGTAAAATTTCCAAACTATTAAACAAATTTTAAATATTTTAGTTGTTAACAATTATTTAGCGTAATAAATCATTTTTTTTATGATATTTGCATTTTCTAAAAAAATAAAAAGATGAAATTAAGATTTGTATTACTTTTTGTATTCATATTTATTCAGTATAATTTGATATCTGCTCAAAAATCTCTACTACAATCAGGTCCGATGCTTGGTTATTCTGAAATGAAAGAAGCTATGTTGTGGGTGCAGACAAAAGAAAGTGCGGAGGTTAAGGTTCAATATTATTTGAAAGGAAGTGCTAGTAATAAATATTGGACTAATTCTATTGTAACAAAAAAAGAAGAAGGATATACTGCACATTTGCTTGCTGATGTTCTAGAACCCGGGAATGTATATAGTTATGATTTGTTTATAAACAATATCAAGATTGAATTTGATTACTCGACTGAGTTTCAGACAATTAAACTGTGGCAGTATAGAACAGATCCTCCAGAGATTAACTTTGTTACAGGAAGTGGAGCTTTTATTAATGAGAAAAAATACGACAGGCCAGGTAAAGGGTATGGAATAGACTATCAAATTTACGAATCAATATCAGAAAAAAAACCTGATTTTATGATTTGGGGAGGTGATAATATTTATTTACGTGAAGCTGATGTTAATACAAAAACCGGAATTTTTCATAGATATACCCACACTCGTTCTATAAAAGAGATGCGAAAATTATTAGCAAATGTTCATAATTATGCTATTTGGGACGATCACGATTTTGGACCAAATGATTCTGATAAAAGTTTTTGGAATAAAAATATGACATTAGATGCTTTTAAATTATTTTGGGCAAATCCATCATATGGTGTTGGAGATTTAAAAGGAGCAATATCTTATTTTACATGGGGAGATTGTGATTTCTTTTTGTTGGATAACAGATATTACAGAGATCCTGATAATTTAAAATTAGAAAATAAAACAATTTTAGGAAAAGAACAACTTCAATGGTTAAAAGATGCACTAGTTTCAAGTAAGGCAAATTTTAAATTTATTGTAATGGGGGGGCAGTTTTTAACAACATCAGGAATGTATGAAGTTTATTCTAATTTCGGGTTTTCCAATGAAAGGAACGAGATTATTGAGTTTATTCACAGTCAAGAAATAAGAAATGTTATTTTTCTAACAGGAGACAGACATCATTCTGAAATTAGTGTTTTAGACAGAGCGTATAAACCTTTAATATATGATATTACTACATCTCCTTTTACTTCTGGTGCTGCTTCTAAAAAAGATGACGAGATAAATTCTTTACGTGTTAAAGGTTCTTTAATAAACCAACAAAACTTCTCAGTTTTTAATATAACAGGAAAAAGAACAGAAAGGGTTATTTCAATTACTTTCTATGATAGTGAAGGAAAAAGAATAAATGACTATGAAATAAAATATGAAAAATATGGAAGTCGTAGTTTTAAAAAAGCTCATTAAAAATTAAAAATGGTTTAGCTGAAATAAATCTCAGTTAAACCATTTTTAATTTTTACAATATTACTATTTCAGAAGTTAATTTAACATTTGCTTTTCTGTAAACTTCACTTACCCCACAATACCTTTCTTCTGATAAGCTAATAGCTTTTTCTATTTTATTCATAGGAAGTTCAATACCTGATTTCGCTGTAAATAAATAAGTTACGTGCATAGAAATAAAATGCTTTGGATGTTCATCTGTAAGCTCCCCGGAAACTTCTACATTAAAGTCTTCTAATAAATCAGATACTTTCATTTTTTTTAAGATAGAAATAACATCCATTGCTGTGCATCCCCCTAAGGATGCAAGCATAAACGTTTTTGGTCTTGCACCTCTGTTTTCTCCTCCTACTTTTTCTACTGCATCAATCATTATTTTATGGCCATTCACTTCCCATTCAAAAGCCATATTACCTTTCCATTTTGTGCTAATTTTTTCTGACATTTTTTTTATTATAAATTAATGAATTATATATGTTTACTTCAATATAGTTAAATTTCTAAATTAATACAAAATAACCGAAAATAAAATTCTGTACAAAATTAAATTTCGTATTTTTGCATAACTATTTAAAAAATGACTATAAAAAACGAAATACCAAACTGTGAGTCTTGTTTTGTGAAAAATGATATTTTCAGGCATTTAACTAAAGATGAAACTGATGTTTTGGCTTATGTGAAAAATTGTAATACATATAAAAAAGGAGAAACAATATACAGCGAGAACAATAGAGTTGCCGGTGTTTATTGTATTAATGAAGGGATTGTTAAGCATTATAAGACCGGGACAGAAGGGAAAGAGCAAATAATTAGATTTTCCAAGAAAGGTGATATTTTTGGATTTCGATCAATAATTTCGGGCGACTTAGCTTGTACAACAGCTAAAGTTATTGAAGAAAGTACAATATGTATTATTCCTGCAACACATTTTATTAAATTAATAAAAGACAATTCAGGATTTGCAATGAGTGTTATGAAACTATCATGCAAAGAATTAGGATTTGCCAATAAATATATTTTAGATATTGCACAAAAAAATGTTAGAGAAAGACTTGCTGAAATTTTATTACTTTTACATACCAATTTTGGTGTTAATCCAAATAGTTATTTAAAAATTTCTTTGACCAGAGAAGAACTTGCAGGAATTGTTGGTACAGCAACAGAATCTGTAATAAGATTATTGTCCGAATTTAAAAAAGACGGTTTAATAGAATTAGACAAAAGGCAAATTAAATTATTAGACATTGCTAAATTAAAACGAATTTCTGAATCCTATTAATATTCAATAATTATGTACACAGCAAAAATTAACAACAAAGAATTTGAAATATCTTTTGATAATCAAGAAAGAAAATCCGGACTAATTTCAGGAATACCTTTTGAAATTGATGTATCAAAAAAGGATAGCAAAACCTTTCATATTATTAGTAATAAAAAATCATACAACATAAATATAATTTCAGAAAATAAAGAAGAAAAAACTATTAGTATTAAAATAAATAATAATACGCATATTGTTGAAGTTTCATCAGAATTAGACAAAGTTCTTAAAACTTTGGGAATACAAAACCAAAAAGCAAAAAAAAGCACAGACCTAAAAGCTCCAATGCCGGGATTGGTAACTGAAATTCTTGTTGTAATTGGAGATAATATAAAAAAAGGAGATAATATATTGGTTTTAGAGGCTATGAAAATGGAAAATAATTTAAAAGCTGAACATAATGCTATAATTAAAGATATTATTATAGAAAAAGGAAGTTCAGTTGAAAAAAATCAGATATTAGTAACATTTGAATAGTATCTCTTTATGAAAATTACAAATATTCTATATCTATTTTTTATTTTGTTTTTAATAAATGAAGTTTCTTATTCACAAGCTGAACTTTATAGTATTGATCATTATTCAATAAATGACGGACTTTCCCAGAACTATGCTAATAGCATATATCAGGATAAAGAAGGATTTATTTGGATTGGTACACAGGATGGGCTAAATAGGTTTGACGGATATGAATTTGTTGTTTTTAAACATGATCCATCTAATGTTAATAGTTTGTCAGACAATTATATACAAAACATAACTGGATCTGAAGATTCTTGTATTTTTATTATAAACAATGATGGTTTAGAAAAATACAATTACAAAACAAATAAATTTTCCAATATTTTAAAAAATAGACGCTATGATGGTTCTGCCTATTCAACGAAAATAAATGCTGTTTTTCAAGATGATGAAAAGAACCTCTGGATACGAACCGAAACAGGAATAATTAGATATTATACAGAAGGAAATAAGTTTTTAGAGTACAACCAAAAGATTTTAAATAATGAACATATTAGTGATTACAATTATTTTTCAATATCAGAAGATGCAGAAAAAAACCTTTGGACACCGTCTCAAAATGGATTAGTTAAATTTGATAGTAAAACAAATAAGTTTACGACTTTTAAAATTAATGAAAACTTAAAAGCAAATGAAATATTTTCTGTTTATATAGAAAACCCTGAAAAGATTTGGATAGGAACAAAAAATGGAATTTATATTTTTAACCCCAAAACCAATAAATTTAAAGAGCAAAAATTAAAACATGAAATTTTAGAAGCCAAAGCAATATTTAAAGACTCAAAAGGAACAGTTTGGATTGGAACAAAGTTTGGTTTATTGAATAAAACATCTGACAAACAATACTTTGAATATTTTAGACTAGAAAATTTTGTAAACCAAGACATTAATGTAGGTAATATATCAAATATTATACAAGATAAATCCGGAATAATTTGGGTTTCTTCTGACTATGGAATTTTTAAAATTGATTCTAAGAAAAAAAAATTTAATCTCTATCAAAAAAATAAAAACAAATCAATAAAATTTTCATCAAACACGTTTTATTCTATTTATTTGGATGACGAAACTAAGCTACTGTGGCTTGGAACAGGAGGGTTTGGATTAAATATTTTTAACAGAGAAACAAAAAATGTAAAGATTTTAAATAGTAAAAATTCCATTTTAACAAGCGATGATATATATTGTATTATTCCAGATAAAAAAGGTAATATATGGATAGGAACAAATGAGGGACCATATATTTATTCTAAAAAAAATAAAAATTTAACTTCATTCTCAAAATATGTTCAAAAAGATTTTGATAAAATCTTTGTTAAAAATAGAATTTCAAATATTCTGTTTGAAGAAAATAATATTTGGTTTTCAACAGCTAATGGGTTGTATAAATATAATAAGGGTAATATAACATCTTTTAATAATTATGAAAATTCATTATCATCAATCGGAGTTTTTAAAGCAATTAAAAGGAATAATGAAGAAATATGGCTTGGAACTTCTAATGGATTAAATGTTTACAATTTAAAAACAGACAGTTTTAAAATCTATGATAAAGACAATCATAGGATTAGCAGTAATTCTGTGTTAACAATTTTTAAAAGCTCAGATAATACCATATGGCTTGGAACTGGTACCGGACTAAATAAGTATATTCCGGAAAAAGATTCATTCATTTATTATACCTCTCAAAGTAATGGATTTGCAAATGATTTTATTTATACAATTTCAGAAGATAATAAAAACAACCTGTGGATGAGTACCAATAAAGGGATAATAAAATTTAATCCAAAAACCGAGGAAGTAACTAATTTCTCTGTTGGAGATAACCTGCAGTCCAACGAGTTTAATATTGGAGCTGTTTATTTCGACAAAAAAAATAATGAAATGTTTTGGGGAGGAATCAATGGGCTTAATTCATTAACATTTAAAACAATAGAGAAAAATCAATTCTCTCCTAAACCAGTTATTACTAAATTTATAGTTAATACGAAAAACAGCAGAAACAATATCTTAAAAGACAACAAAGATGAGTTTTTTCTTAAATATAAAGAAAGTAGTTTTGAAATATATTATGCAGTTCTGGAATATACTCATCCCGAAAAGAATAAATTCAAATATAAATTTGAAGAATCGGGAGAAGATTGGATAGACTTAGGACACAAAAGATCAATAAGTTTTTATCACTTATCACCAGGCAACTATACCTTTCTTGTGATAGGCTCAAATAGTGATGGAGTTTGGAATACTGAACCTACAAAATTAAAAATACACATATCTCCACCTTGGTGGTTTTCAACAATTGCTTATATTATTTATCCTATTTTATTTGGTGTTTTAATATTTGGTGTCGTTTTTCTATACAACAGAGAAATAAGAAATGAAAATAAAATACTTCATGAAAAACAAAAAATTGCAGATAAAGTAGAAAAACAAAGGGAACAGCTTTCTGTTAAAAATCAAAGTATTTCAGAAAGTTTGCGTTATGCTTCAAGAATTATTGACACAATGTTACCCTCAAAAAAATACATAAAAAAACTACTTCCTGACTATTTTATTCTTTTTATGTCTAAAGAAATTGTAAGTGGAGATTTTTATTGGGTTGACGAAACAGTTGACAAAACATTCGTTGCAGCAGTAGATTGCACAGGACACGGAGTTCCGGGTGCTTTTATGTCTATAATTGGACTAGACATATTAAGAAACATAATTTTACAAGGCATAGACACTCCTTCTGAAATTTTAGATAATTTGAATAATGAAATTGCAAGTATTTTTAGTTCGGATGAAGAAGAAAATGATTTTAAAGACGGAATGGATATCAGTATAATTGCAATTCACAAATATGAGAACATTGTTGAATACGCAGGATCAATTAATCAAATGTTTCTTATAAGAGATGATAATATTAATGAAATAAAAGCAGATAGATTTTCAATTTCACCAATAAATATTAATCGAGGACTTTTTAAAAACCATATTCTTGAAGTAAAAGACAATGACATGATTTATTTGTTCTCCGATGGATATGTTGATCAATTTGGTGGGCCAGATGAAAAAAAATTCAAATATAGAAGATTCAGGCATATGCTACTTAACAATTATAAAAGACCTGTTGAAGAACAAAAAGGAGTTCTAAAAAGAGTCATTAATAGTTGGAAAGGAGACTTAGAACAAGTAGATGATATTCTAATTATTGGAATAAGGATACATTCTAAAAAATAAATTAATATGAATAAATATATATTAAGCTCTTTGGTTGTTTTATTAATTGCATCATGTTCTTATACTTACAAAGATTTTCAGGCAGTTGAAGATTTGAAATGGAAAAAATCAGATGTGAAAACATTTGAAGTTGAGATAACAGAAAATGGAAACTACGATCTTTTTTTTGCTATGAGACATCTAACAGGCTATCCTTTTACAACAATAAAAGTATTAATTAGTCAGATAACTCCTGACGGAAATGAATTTACAAAAGAAGCAGAATTCTTAGTCGCAAATGAAAATGGAAAGTATAAAGGAGATGTTACTGGTCAATTTTGGGATATTGAAGATGTTTTTTCAGAAAATACACCATTAAAAAAAGGGAAATATACTTTTAAAATAAGCCATAAAATGAATAATGATCCTGTTATTTTAGTTGTTGATATTGGTTTAATTATTCGTAAATCAAAATAATTTTCTTCCAGCAATATATATTTAATCAGGGCAAACTCATACTTTTATTTTTCAACACAATTTATTTGATTTAATAATTCAAACTAAGGTTTTAAGAATAATGAAACTAAAAAAATATATAAATCAAAAATTTATGTTATCGTGACACGTTAAAACGTGACACGATTTAAAGAAAATTAGTACTTTTAACAGATTTTAACAAAGTGTGAGTTTACCCTGGACATTTATCCCGATTGTATGGATATTAACAATATACCTTTATTTTAAGTCCTTAAAAAAATTAAATTTTACCTGAATGATTACAATTAAAAACCTTTCAATATCATATAAAAAAGAAAACCGAATAATTAAAGCCCTAAATCTTTCAATACAAGATAAAACAATAAACGGTATTGTTGGCTTAAATGGTGCTGGCAAAACAACTCTTTTAAACTCAATATTTGGTTTGTTAAAATTAGATGAAGGAGAAATAAATTATAAACAAGAAAAAATATCAAAAAAACTGATAAGCTATTTGCCCTCCGAAAACTTTTTTTATTCATACATAACAGGGCGAGAATATTTGAACATTTTCAAGACAGAAAAATTTAATGAAAACAAATGGAATAAACTTTTTTTATTGCCACTAGACCAAATAATTGACGAATATTCAACAGGCATGAAAAAGAAACTTGCCTTACTAGCAATATTAAAACAAAACCAACCAATATTAATATTAGACAAACCCTTCAATGGTCTTGATATTGAAACTGCAAGAATTATGCGTTCAATTTTATTGAAATTAAAAGAAAAAGGTAAAACGATAATTATTACATCTCATATAATTGAAACATTAACAAATTTATGTGATTTCATTCACTTTCTTGAAGATGGCAAAATAAAATACAGCAAAGAAAAAAAAGAATTTGCCGAATTTGAAAAATCTCTTTTTGAAGATATTGAAAATAAAAATAAAGGAATAATTGAAGATTTGATTTAACTTTACACAAATCCGTCCTGCTCTATGCAGCCAGATGAATAGTAACCAAAACAAAAATATAAATTAACACATACTTTTAAATACTCACAAAACATGAATAATATACACTACAAACTAATAGCAAACCAACTAAACATTTCTGAAAAACAGGTTGAAAATACAATCTCTCTTTTTTTAGAAGGTTCAACAATTCCTTTCATTAGCAGATACAGAAAAGAAATGACAGGAGCTTTGGATGAAGTTCAAATTTCCGAAATAAAATCACTTCAAGAAAAATACGAA
>CAMZKV010000030.1 GCA_947311445.1 uncultured Chlorobiota bacterium
AGCATTTTTAACTAATAAAAATACAAATATTGAAAAACTAGAAGTCATAAGTTGGTTTTACGATTTGAAAAATTTTATATATTCTCACAAAAATGAAACAGGTAATTTTAAGGCTGATTTTTAATTAATATCATACTCTGTGAGGTTTGAAAATAACAGACCCTGCGGGTTTTAAAAACCCGCAGGGTCTTTCACAAAATGAAATAACAAAAAAATGAAAAAGACTTTATTCATAAACATAAAAGAATTAGTTCAAGTTAGAACAGAACAAATTAAATTCGTTTCCGGAAAGGAAATGAAAAATCTACCAATAATAAAAAATGCTTACTTATTAATTGAAAAAGATAAAATAATTGACTTTGGTAATATGGCAGATTGCCCTGTAAATACTGATGCAAAGCATATTGATGTAAAAGATAAAATTATAATGCCAACATATTGCGATTCGCACACACATCTTGTTTTTGCAGGAAACAGAGAGGGCGAATTTGTTGATAAAATAAATGGCTTATCTTATGAAGAAATTGCAAAAAGAGGTGGCGGAATATTAAATTCAGCAAAAAAACTTGCCGAAACTTCCGAAGAAGATTTGTATTTGCAAAGCAAAGAAAGATTAGAAGAAATTATTTCGCAAGGAACTGGTGCTGTTGAAATAAAATCGGGTTACGGATTAAGTTACGAAAGTGAACTTAAAATGCTAAGGGTAATAAAACGCTTAAAAGAAAATTATGATATTGAAATAAAAGCAAATTTTTTAGGTGCTCATGCAATTCCTTTGGAATATAAAAATGATAAACAGGGATATTTAAAAATGCTTACTGAAAAATTAATGCCTATAATTTCAAAAGAAAAACTTGCAGATTTTGTAGATATTTTTTGTGAAAAAGCTTATTTCTCTGTTGACGATACTGAATTTATTTTAAAAGCCGGAAAAAAACATGGTTTAATTCCCAAAATTCATGTAAACCAGTTTAATGCAATTGGAGGTGTTAAAGTTGGCGTAAAATATAATGCCCTTTCAGTTGACCATCTTGAAGTTATGGGCGATGATGATTTTGAAGTTCTTAAAAATTCGGGAACTATGCCTGTTGCTTTGCCAGCCTGTTCGTTCTTCTTAGGAATACCATATACACCTGCTCGGCAGATTTTAAATGCTGAACTTCCTTTGGCTTTGGCATCTGATTATAACCCGGGTTCAACACCAACAGGAAATATGAATTTTATTGTTGCAACTTCTTGCATAAAAATGAAACTAACACCCGAAGAGGCTATAAATGCAGCAACAATTAATGGGGCTTATGCAATGGGACTTGAAAAAAAACTTGGTTCAATAACAAAAGGAAAACTTGCAAGTTTTATAATTACAAAAAAGATAAATTCTTATGCATCAATCCCTTACAATTTTGGAACAAATAAGGTTAATAAGGTTTATTTAAAGGGGAAATTACAATAAATGGCAATTCTTAACAAAAATATAAATGCAGAATACAAAGCTGCTGAAAAGACTTTTTGGCAAGGCAGAAAATCTAATCCTGATATTGAAAATCAATATTGGCATCAAGAAATTAAAATAATTGATGTTGAAAAAGATATTATTAATACAGATTTTGCAATTTTGGGATATGTGTGTGATGAAGGAGTAAGACGAAATAGAGGAAGGATTGGTGCATCGGAAGGGCCAAGAGCAATTAGAGAAAGATTAGCAAAACTTCCTGTACATTTTGAAGATAAACTTATTGCAGATGTGGGCGACATAGTTTGTATTGATGATGATATGGAGGCTTGCCAAATTTTGTTTTCAAAGCATATTTCAGAATTATTAAAAAATAAGATTTTTCCTATTGCTATTGGAGGCGGACACGATATGGCGTATGCACATTTTATGGGTATTTGGAATTCAATAAAAAAAACTGAGAAGAATAAAATTGGTATAATAAATTTTGATGCTCATTTTGATTTACGACCAGTTGAAAAAAAAGCTAATTCAGGCACTCCTTTTAATCAAATTCTTACAGAGTTTAAAGATGTTGTAAGTTATTTTGCAATTGGTATTCAGCAGCAATCCAACACAAAAGAACTTTTTAAAATTGCAAAAAAAAAGAGTGTAGAATTTGTAATTAATTATGATTGCGAATCTTCAAGTGCAGAAATTAATATATTGAAAAACAAACTTAATAAATTTATGAACAATGTTGATTATCTGTATGTTACAATTGATATGGATGGTTTTTCATCTGCTTATGCACCCGGTGTTAGTGCACCATCTCCACTAGGATTTACCCCTTATTTTGTTTTTAAAATGCTTTCTTTTATTCTTGAAACCAAAAAAGTAATTTCTTTTGATATTGCAGAATTAAATCCTACGCTTGACAGAGATAATTTAACCGCAAATTTGGCTGCAAAAATTATTGATTTTGTTGTAATTAATACAAAAATGGATACTACTTAAAATTTGGTTTACGGATAAATCTGTTTGAAAAATATATAAGAGCTAAAACAATGGTTGTAACACCAATAGCAATTAATGAAACTGTAAAAAAAATAGAATTAATAATTGAGAAATAGAGAAGGGAGAATAAGATGCCTACAGTAAGTACTATAATGCCTGAAAAGACAAGGATATTAAACCATTTTTTATTTCTTTTTCTGAAACCACTTCTCATTATTTTCTTTTTAGATTTTCTTTTTGAAATTTTTCTTTTTATTTTTCTGATAATAGAATTTTTAGTTTTTTTTATTTTTATAAAGATTCTTCCCAAAAGATAGGGTTCCAAGTTTGTTTTTTTAACAATATATGAATTTTTATATTTCTGATTTTTATTAGATTTTTTGGAAAAAATATCCGCAGCATTAGCTGTCTTTGTGTTTAAAACAAAGAACATGAAAAATAAAATATAAATTAGTTTTGTAAAATTCATGCTTAAAATATATGTGAGGATGTTTCGGAAATTTCAAAAATTATTATAATTAAGACTATTACTTCATATAAAAAACAATATTAGCCTATTTTATCAAGGCAAATTCATACTTTGTTAAATTCTGTTAAAAGTATTAATTTGCTTTGAAAAGTTTCAAGTTTTAAGGTGTCACAATAACATTATTTTTTGATTTTTTAGTTTCATTATTCTTAAAAACGTTTGATTGAATTGTTAATTTTCATAAATTGTGTTATAAAATAAAAGTATTAGTTTGCCCTGCTGATTTTATATAATATATATCTTATTTTTTTTGTAATATTATTTGCTTTTACTTGTCTAGTAATATTCTTTTTTTGTGCGTATTCTTGATAAATATTAACCTATTTGCTGTTTGTCAATAAAATTTAGGTGTAGCCTAATTTTGTATATTACAGAAATTTAATAAACTTATATACAGTATATTAATATATTTACAGTAAGCTATTTATTGAAAATAATGACTTTATAGACACGCTTTAAATTAATAAATACAAAAAAAATAAAGGATTTCAAAAATAAGAAATCCTTTATAAATAAAAGTTGTTATTTAAACTTTCTTATTTTTAGTTTTAATAACTTCAGCATCTTTTATATTGTCTGTTGTTTTTCCTTTTAAATAATTAGGTAAGTTCATACCTGCAAGATTAAATAAGTCTTCCAATGGAGGAACTGCCCCCATCATTCCTTTCATAAAATTTGCAGTTGAACTTCCATTTCCGTCTCCTCCACCATTTTCCCAAACGGTAACTTTATCAATTTTAATGTTTTTGATAGCTTCAACTTGCGTTTCTACAATTTCAGGAAGTTTTTCAGCAATCATTAAAAGAACAGCATCTCTCGCATTTTTTCCTGTTGATTCAACTAGTAGTTTGTAACCTTCTGCTTGTTTGCTTAGGATTTCAAAATTACCTTTTGCTTCTGCTTGCATTTCAAGGAATATTGCATCAGCTTCACCTCTTGCAATTCTTCTTTGCCTTTCTGCTTCTGCTTCTGCATCAATTTCAATTTTTTGTTTTTCAATTTGAGCAGGAACGATAATATTGGCATGTTGTGTTGCTGCTTCTCTTTCAGCACGTTTAAGTTCAGCTTCTTTTTCTGCTTCATAAGCTGCTTTCTTGGCTTGTGCTTCATTTACTTTTTTAGCAGTTACAGAAATCTTTTCAGCTTCAGCTTCTCTTTTCATTCTTTCAGCATTTGTATCTGCAATTGAAACTTTTGCAATATTTTCTCCTTCAATTGCTTTTGCATTTGCAGCCGCTATATTGGTTCTTTGATTTTGGTTTGCATTTGCTTCTCCAATTTCTGCATCAGAGTTTGCTTCGGCAACTTTAATTCTTTGTTCACGTTCAGCGTTTGCTTGTCCAATTTCTCCGTCTCTGTTTTTTTCTGCAACTTGTTTTTTTGCTTCATTAACTGCACCGGCTGTTGCTTCTTTTCCAAGAGCTTCAATGTATCCTGCATCATCTGTAATGTCTGTTACATTTACATTAATTAGCTTTAATCCAATTTTTCTTAATTCATGCTCAACACTTGAAGATACATTTGTTAAGAATTTCTCTCTGTCAGAATTAATTTCTTCAATATCCATTGTTGCAATAACAACCCTTAATTGTCCGAAAATAATATCTGCGGCGAGATGTCTTATTTCAGCTTGAGTTAGACCTAGAAGTCTTTCTGCTGCATTTTGCATAACACCGGGCTCTGTTGAAATTCCAACCATAAATCTTGAAGGAACGTTTACACGAATATTTTGCTTACTTAGTGCATTTTCTAAGCCTATTTCAATAGGTATGGGTGTTAAATCTAAAAACTCATAATCTTGAATTATGGGCCAAATAAAAGCTGCACCTCCATGTACGCATTTTGCCGTTCTGCCTCCTCCTCCAACTTTGCCATATACTACTAATATTCTATCAGATGGACATCTTTTGTACCTTTTTATTAAAAAAGCAACAAATCCTAGTACTGTTAGTACAAATAAAATTACAATAATTCCAATTTCCATATTAAGTTATATTTAAGTGAAAAAAAATGTTAAAAATATTATCGTTTTCTTTTTACAATGAGAATATCGTTTATTATTTCAATAACTTCAATTGTATTTCCGGTTTTAATTTCTTCTGTATCTTCTGTCATTGCATCTAGTGTTTTTAGTCCTCCTTGAATAATTAGTTGAACTTTTCCTTCTCCTTGTTTTTTAGGGGGAATAGTTAGGTAAACTTCACCTGTTAGTCCAATTGCATTAGAAATTTTGAGAGTTCCGCTTTCTTGAAGTTTTAAAAGTAAATAGAGCATCCATGCTGTAAAAATCATCATAGAAAGACCTACTATTAATGAAATCCCACTAATTTGCCACCAGGACATTCCCCCCTTTGAAATTGCAGCTAGTCCACTCCAGCCATAAAACATTAGAAAAGAAGTAATGCTTCTGATGGAAAATATGTGCAATCCGTCATCCATACCATCAAAGCCTCCGTCACCGTCCGTATCAAAATCGTCCGCATCTCCACCAACAAGAGTCATTACAAGTTGAATAATAAAAACTGTTGTTGCTGGAACTGCAATTGCCCAGTGAAATTTTTGAAGGGTAGAAAGTGCTTCCCACCATGTTGATACGTCCATAAAATTATAATTTAGTGTTGATGTTTTATTTTGTACCAAATATATGATTTTTTTTTTATTTTGATTAATTTATTAATATTTGTAAAAAGAATTTGTGATGAAATTATTTTATAGTAGAACTCTTCGTATTAGTATTTCTATATTTGTTATTATTGTGTTGACAGGACTTGTGTTTTCTCCTGTTGCAGGTTTAGATTTTATTGCAATGGATGATAGTTACTACGTAACTGATAATGAGTTGATAAAAGATTTAAGTGTAGAAAATTTTTTTAAGTCTTTTCATACTTCTGTTGCTAAGAATATTCAACCTCTTACGGTTTTATCTATTTCTGTTGATTATTATTTTTGGAAATTAAATCCGGCAGCTTATCATATTCATAATTTAATTTTACATATTTTAAATGCTCTTTTAGTTTTCTTTTTTGTTTATTTGCTTTCAAAAAGGAAGTTGTTTATAGCTTTTTTTTCGAGTTTAATTTTTGCAGTACATCCTTTGCATGTTGAATCTGTTGCTTGGATTTCTGAAAGAAAAGATGTGCTTTATGCTTTTTGGTTTCTTGCAGGTTTAATTTCATATTTGTTTTATAAAGAAAATAAGAAAGCTAATTTTTTAATTATTACTTATTTTGCTTTTATACTTTCTTTACTTTCTAAGCCTACTGCTGTAATTTTTCCTGTTATTCTTATTGTTTTGGATTATTATCTTTGTGGAGAGTTTAAGTTAAAACAATTTAGTTCCAAAATTATGTTTTTTGTTTTATCTATTGGATTTGGTTTGATAAATTTAAAAAGTCAAGGTATAATGTCTGGTGGGCATTATGATTTTCCTTTAAGTCAGAAAATAATTTATTCATCTTATAATATTATATATTATTTTAATCACTTTTTTTTTCCTGTAAATCTTTCGATGTTTCATGATACGCCGAATAACATTCCATGGTTTTATTATGTTTCTGTGGTTTTGATTTTTTTAACTTTTGTATTTACTGTTTATTTAATTATAAAAAATAGGAATAAAACTATTGTTTTTGGTTTGTTATTTTTTGTTTCATCATTATTTTTAACTCTTCATATTGTTGCTTTTTCAAGAGCTATTGTTGCTGAAAGATATACTTATTTGCCTTATGTTGGTTTAGCATATTCTTTTTTGTATGTTGTATTTTACTCAAAATCAGGAGTATATCGAAGCGTTTTTAAGAAGATGCTTGTAAGGTTTGGAGTTGTTTCTTTTGTGGTTTTTATTTTTTCTTATATTAGCTTCTCATATATAAAGAATGCTTGGAAAAATTCTGAAACTATATGGTCTAATACCTTGACTTATTATCCTAATTCAAAAGTTGCATATGATAGCAGGTCTAATTATTATTTAAGAAATAATGAGCCTGAAAAGGCTTTGAGAGATATTAAAAACTCTTTGCGAATTGTTCCGAATAATTCTTATGCTTTGTTGAGCTTGGCATATTATTATTATTATACAGGTATAACTGACAGTGTTTATTCTGTTATTTTACGAAATAAAGGGAATTTTTTTAACAGAGAGTTTACAGAACTAAAAGCTATGTCTTTTGTGAAAGATGGAAACTATAAAGAGGCGTTAAATTGTTATGATAGCATTATTTTTGGAAGACCCAATGATTATAAGTTTCGAAATGAAAGAGGGAAGCTTGAATTAAAATTGGATTTGTTATATGCTGCGATTGAAGATTTTTCTGTTGCCATTAGCTTGAAGCCGGATTCTTCCTTTGGGTATTATAACAGGGCTTTGGCATATTCAAAGGCTGGTTGTTATAAGAAGGCTATTTCGGATTTTAAAAATATAAAAGATTCAAGTTTGTTTACTGCTGATTTTTATGATAAAATAGGAATGTGCTATATCTCAGTGGGAGACTCAGTTAGAGGAAGTAATTTTTTGATTAAATCTAAAAAATTGAGAGAATGAAAAAAGGACTTACACAGTAAGTCCTTTTTTATTTTTATATGAATATAAACTATTCTTGGTCTTTTTGTTGTTTGTATAACTTTCTTGCTCCGTAAGTTGCTCCTGCAGCAATTAATAAAAATAATCCACCATCAATAGGTATTGCCTCAGTTGGAGGAGGTGGAGGCTGAGCTGATGCGTCTTTAATTAAGAATGGTAAAACTAAAAGCGTAAAAACTAAAGTAAATATAAGTAAAATCTTTTTCATAAAACTAATTGTTTAGTTGTATTTTAAGTAATAAAGAGGTTGTTAGGTAAAAACGTATTTTAATACAAATTATTATTCTATGCAAAATAAAATCTATTTTTTAAATAAAAAAAACTTTTTTTATAAATTTTATAAAAAAAAAGTCAAATTTCTTTTTTTTATAGTAGAATTTTATGTTTTAAAAATATTTTCTCTTGCAAAGATACTATAAATATTAAAAGAAAAAATTTTTTTTTGATTAATAGAACTTTTTTTTATAATTATTTTTGTAGTATAATAAACTCTACTCTCCTGTTTTTCTTTTTTCCTTCTTTTAAATTGTTGTCTGCTATAGGTTTTGTACCTCCAAATGCTTTTGTTTTTATTCTATTTGCAGATATGCCTTTTAAAATCATATATTTTTTAACAGTATCAACTCTTTTTCTAGAAAGAGCCATTAATTGAGTTTCATATCCTAAATTTGCTTCTGTGTGTCCATGAAGTTCAATAACCATGTTTGGTTTTGATTTCATTAATTTTATTACTCGGTTCAATTCATTATATGATTCCGGTAGAAGTTTTGCCTTTGTTGAATAGAAATTTACATTTTTAAGCAGAATTGTTTCTTCTTTTTCAAGAGGAGCCATATATAGGTTTTTTTTGACCTCTTTATAGTTTTTTATTGATTTTAAATCAATAGTTTCATTCATCGCAAAATATCCATCTTTTTTAGCTCTGATATTGTATTTTATTCCATATGGCAAAACAATTTTGTAACTGCCTGTTTTTGGGTTTGAACTTGCATTTCCAATGATTTTTCCTGTTTTTGTATTTTCATAAATTATTGATGCTTTTATAGGTTTTTTTGTTTTTGTGTTTAAAACTTTTCCAAAAAGCATAACAACAGGATCGGGTTTTTCAATGTCTCTTAATTTTATTTGGAATATATCTTCGTTTCCGAAAGAAGTTTTTGAAGATACTAGATATGCATAATCTCCTTTTGCTGCAACTGTATAATAAACATCCCATTGGTCTGAATTAATTTTTTTTCCAAGATTTTTTGGTGTGCTCCATTTTGTCCAAGTCTCATCTAATCTTTTTGAGACAAAAATGTCTGCATCTCCGTAACCTGGTTCAGTTGAAGAATAAAAATATAAGGTTTTATTGTCTGGGGCTATGTATGGTGTTCCTTCTCCAAGATAACTGTTAAGTACATTTCCCATGTTTTTTGGTTCGCTGTATGAACCGTCTTCTTGTAAGAAACTAACGTACATATCTTTTTCTCCAAAGCTGTCGTTTCTTTCAATAGACATTATTAAAACTTTTCTGCTTCCACTGAAAGCAAAACTTTCGTAAATATTTTTATTATAATAATTTTTGATGTTTATTCGTTTAGGGATTGTCCAACCTGAGACTGTTTTGTATGATACAGAAATACCTTGATCGCTTTTAAAGGAACCGTCGGGATTGTATAATGTTTCAAGGAATAAAGTGTTATTGTCCGGAGTAATAGAAATAACAACATTGTCTCCGGAATTATTTAGTGGTTTTGGAGCTCTTTTCATTTTAGACCATGTTCCATCGGTGTTTTTTGTTGAATACCATATGTCATATTTGTTTATTGGTTTGTGGTTAAGAGGATGGTTTGCTCTTGCTATGTATAATGTTTTTCCGTCTGGTGAAATAACAGGAGCAATTTCAGAATATGGAGAGTTGATATTTAAACCCATATTTTTTTTTGAGAATTTTGAGATGTTTTTACTAATTAAATTAATTTGTTTTCTATGAGCTTTAATTAAAAAATAATCTGCTGCAAT
This sequence comes from uncultured Chlorobiota bacterium, assembly GCA_947311445.1. GTDB lineage: Bacteria > Bacteroidota > Bacteroidia > Bacteroidales > JAADGE01 > JAADGE01. The sequence goes on from CAMZKV010000030.1 coordinate 9,562, forward strand.
TTTTGATTTGTCAGCAGTAATAACTCCAGAATAATATCCTGAGAATCTATAAGCAGATGTTGAAAAAACTTTTGTTCCATTAATATAAAAATGTAAGCTGTTTCCTATTTTTTTTATTGCAAGTATGTTGTATTTATAAAGTCCTTTGTATATTACTTTACTCCATGTTGGTTTTTTGATATATGATAAGATGCTGTTTTTATATGTGTAAATTCTAAAGAATCCTTCTGTTGAGATATCGAAAATTAGACTATTTTTCCACGAGGAAGCTCCCCAAACAATGCCATAGGCTTTTTTATTCCCAGATATTTGTTTTATTTTAGTTTCTATAAAATAATCTTTTTTACTGTTAAAAACTATTTCGTTGTAGAACATTCTGAAAATAAAACCTGAGTCGCATTTTGCAAATAGATTCCCATTTTTAATTTCAGAAAAGTTGTCTGTTTTCCATTTGTTTTGTTTATTATTAAAATCGTATTTAATAGTATGGTTTGTTTGTCCTTCTATAAGTAATACCGTAAAAAAAAAAGAGAATATAAACAGTATCTTTTTGAATTTTAATATTTTTTTTAAATTTTTCAACATAAATTCATTCTTTTTTTAAACGACTTAATACTTTATTCTTTAATTTCTCTTTTGTTATTGGTTTTGTAATATAATCATCAAATATTATGTTGATTTTTTCTGTGTCATTTGTTTCAATATTTGCTGAAAAAGCAAGGATAGGAATGTTGTTGTATTCCTTTTTGTTTCTTATTAATTTAGCAGCCTGATAACCATCAAGAATAGGCATTTGAATATCTAAAATAATTATATCAGGTATTTCTTCTTTTAGAATATTAATTGCTTCTTGCCCATTTTCAGCTTCAATAATTTTTATTTTTTTTAATTCTAGCATTGTTTTAAAAACTTCTCTGTTTATTTCAGAGTCATCAGCATATAAAATTTTATATTTTGAATCTTGTTTTTTGGGAATAGATTGTTCTTGACTATGTGTATTATAAGAAGATTCTTTTAAGGGGATATTTTCCTCCATAATGAAATCATCCAATTTATACTTTGAATTTTTATAAATTCTAACATTCTTTAGTTCAATTGTAAATTCTGAGCCATTTTCATTACTTTTAACAAAAATGTTTCCATCCATCATTTCAGTGAGGTTTTTGGTTATTGATAGTCCTAAACCTGTTCCACCAAATTCTCTTGTGCTTTGTCCGTCAACTTGTTTAAAAATTTCAAATATTTTATTTATTTGATTTTTTGGTATGCCAATTCCTGTGTCGGAAACAGTGATAATTAAATCTAGTTTTTTCTCATTTTTATTAGTGCATTTTATTGAAACGGATATTCCACCTTTTTTTGTGAATTTTGTGGCATTACTAATTAGATTAATTAATATTTGTTTTATTCTTAATTCGTCTATAATAAGAATTTTAGGAATTTTTTTGTCAATTGTTAGTTTAAAGTTTAATCCTTTTTTATTTATCTTATCAGAAAATATCATAAATATATCTTTAAAAAGGATATTGATGTTTGAGGGTTTTTTAACAATACTTAGTTTCCCAGCTTCAATTTTTGAAACATCTAGAATGTCATTAATTAAATTTAATAGATTGTTTCCGCTATATACAATTCTTTCAAGCATAGCTTTATGTGAAGGATCTTTTATTCTTTCATTAAGAATGTCAGAAAATCCAATGATTGCATTCATTGGAGTTCTTATTTCATGCGACATATTTGCTAGAAACTGACTTTTTAAAACATTTGCTTGGTCTGCTTGTTTTTTTGCTTTTATATATTGTTTTTCAATATCTTTTAGGTGAGTAATATCAGTCATTGTAACAATAACTTTTTTGTAATTGTTAAAAACAAATAAATTAATAAGAATGTTTATTCTTTTTCTGTTTGCATCAAGCATAATTGTTTCTGCATCAAAATATTTAACATTTTCTGACAAAACAATTAAAAGTTTTTTAAAAATATTTTTAGATTTTTCACTAAAAAATCTAGCTGGATTTTTATATATTTCATCTTTTGTTTTAACTTTAAATAATTTTAGTGTTGCTTTATTAATATTTGTAATTTTGTATTTAGAATCGCATAAATCTACAAATTTAGGGTTATCTTTTATGTATCTTCTGAAATCAGAGATTCCTTCTCTTTTTTTGTCATCAATTAATTTTTTAATTTCAGAATAATCTTCTTCCCAAAGAGAAATAGGATTGTTTTCAAATAAGATTCTGTAGTTTTCTTCACTTTTCATTAATTTATCAACGGACTCTCTGTCTGCAGTAACATCGTTAAATATTGCAATAGTTCCTGTTATTTTTGTTCCGGAAAAATTTGGGACTGTTCTAATATTAATAACTTTAATAATTCCTGTTTCTGATGTTATCTCAATATCATAATTGTCAGTTTCTCCTGCTTTTTTCCTGTCTGTTTTAGATTTTAGTGCTTTGTAAATATCTATATTAACAAATTCGCCTAAATTTCGACCTACTAAATTTCTAGTGCCAAATATTTTCTTTGCAGCTTTGTTTACCATAATAAAATTATTATTCCGGTCATTTATTGTTATTCCTGCACTTACGTTTTCTATTAAATATTTATTGTTTCTAATGTTCTCTTTTAGGGCTTGTTCTGCTTTTGTCCTTGCTGTTACATCTCTTGAAACTCCTGCAAGCCCATAAATGTTTTTGTTTTTGTCTAATGCAGTATGAACTTTTACTTCTGCTGTTATAATTTCTCCGTTTTTATGAATATAATCAATAATAAAAGTATCTTTATAATCAGATCCTTTTAGTCTTATACCGTGGGATATTCTTTTTTTAGTTTTATTGAGTGTTTCGGTGCTGTGCAAATCTCTTATGTTAATTAACTTAGCTTCCTCAGGAGTATATCCTATAAAGTTTTTAACAGAAGGACTTAAATAAATAGGATTTAAGTCTAAATCTAATAACCAAATAAAATCATTTATGTTGTTTGCAACAAGATTGTAGATTCTATTTTGTTCAGCCAATGCTCTGTTTATTTCTTTTATCTTTTTTTCTGCATTTTTTCTTTCAGATATGTCTTTTACAGTAGAAACAGCTACTTGCTTTCCTTTATACTTAATAATTTTTCCTGAAATTTCAACAGGAATTAAAAATTTCTTGAATTTATGTGTTAATTTTGTTTCATATGAATTTATAATTTTAGTACGTAAAATCTCTTGAATTTTCCTTAAGTTGAATCTTAATGTTTCTGATGGATAAAGATCTCTTACATTTTTATTTAGAATCTCATGTTTTTCATATCCGCTCATTTTTTTTATAACACTATTTACCCATAGGACTTTGCCTGAGTAATCTGTCATGATAACAACATCATTACTTGCATCTAGAATAGCTTCAAAATCTTCTTCTTTTTCTTGAATTTCTTTTCTAGATTTTTTAAGTTTGAAAAACAAATATAATGTAAGTAATAAAAGCCCTGATAAAATAGATATAGCATAAATAGAAAATCTATTATATTTTCTTTCGGTGCTTAGTTTTTCGTTAAGATTCTTGTTTTCTAGATTAAGTTTTAAATCTTTACGTTCTGCTTCTAATTCTGCAATTTGCATATTGTTTTTAACTAAAAGAATCGAGTCGTTTAAACTTTTAAATTGTTTGTAAGAACTTAAAGCGTTATCATATTTATTTATTTTAGAATATGTTTCCGCTAAATTTTTATATGAAATAATTGAAATGTTAATTTCTCCAATTTCATTGGCATATTTTATACTTTCTTTAAAGCAGGAAATTGCTTTGTTATATTTTTTTTCATACAAATAAATTTTCCCCAGACCACTTAGTATTGATGCTTTGCCGTAGATGTCATTTATGCTTTCACTTTTTAAGTATGCTTCTTTGTAGAGCTTTTCTGCCTCTTTATATTTTTTTTGAACAGTATAAATGTCTGCAATGTTCTCTATATTAATAGACTGATTGAAGGTGTCGTTTAGCTTATAATTTATTTCAAGAGATTTTTTGTACTGCTGTATTGCTTTTTTATACTTTTTTTGATTAAAATAAGTTACTCCTGTGTTTGTATAATATATTGAAAACCCTAAAGAATCATTATTTTCAATGCATAGTTTTAAGGATTTGTCATAATATTTAATTGCATTTTTACAATCTTTAATTTCATCATAAATACTTCCTATATTATTTAAGGCTTTTAATGTATGGGAAATAAGATTGTATTTTTTTGAAATATCAAGTGCTTTGAAAC
>CAMZKV010000031.1 GCA_947311445.1 uncultured Chlorobiota bacterium
AAAGGCATACGGTTTTCTTTCCCTTCTAAACCCACAGTTAATAACATTTTTTTTATTTTTTCTTTTATTATTGATTTCGATTTTTCGCCCGATGCTTCCAATACAAACTTCAAATTATCAAAAACCGTACGGTCGGTAAGTAACTTATAATCCTGAAATACAATTCCAATTTTTCGTCTTAAATAAGGAATCTCTTTCTGTTTTATTTTTTTTAAATCGTATCCTGCAACCGTACCTTCTCCGCTTCTTATATCTTGGTCGGCATATATAATTTTCAGCAAGCTTGATTTTCCGCTTCCTACCCTGCCGGTTAAATAAACAAATTCTCCTTTTCTAACGGAAAAATTTATATCCGACAATACTTTATTATATTTTCTGTAAACCGTAATATTTTTTAAATCAACAATGTTCTCCATAAATACCTGTTAAATTGTTTGTAAATTTAAGATATATTTATATTTCACAAAAAAAATATTCACTCTGCGTTAAAAAAACATCGTAGTGAAACTAATCAGATTAATTCTACAAACGGCACTTTAAGTTTTGCATACAATGATTATCCTAATGAAATAAATATTACCGACGGAAAATTTTTTGACATAAACTTTAATGTTTTAGCCGGAGCAAGCGGAACAGCTCCCGTAGTGTGGTCAGACAACCCGACTGCAAGAGAACTTTCTGATGATGTGCCGGCAGTAATTACCGCAAGTTGGACGGATGGTATGGTTTTCTTAAATTACAGTTGGGACGGTTCTGAAAGTTCCGACTGGCAAGACCTTACAAATTGGACTCCCGAAAAAATTCCGACATATGCCGATAATGTTGTGATACCAAACGGAATGCCTAATTATCCGATTATTAACAACGGAACAACAACTGCCGTATGTAACAATATGACAATTGAATCAAATGCAAGTGTTACAATCGCAACAAACGGGCAAATGACCGTTTCCGGAAACATTACAAACAACAGAGGTGCCGACGGTTTAATCGTAAAATCGGATGCAACAGGCGACGGTTCATTAATTGTAAATAATGCCGTTGCGGCAACAACGGAACGATTTGTAACAGGAAATAAATGGCATCTGATGTTTCCGACACTTTCGGCAATACCGACTTCAACATATACAACAGAAGGTTCAAATACTAATCCTAATTTTTATTCGTATAATGAAGCTAATGAAGATTATTGGGATGCTACAACAATATACGGAACTACGGGATGGACTTCCGAAGTCGGAGCAGGAACTATAAGAACGGATAAAGGTTATTTATTTAACAGAAACTTATTGGCAGATAAAACTTATGTGCAAACAGGAGGCAATATTGAAATTGCTAACAAAACTTTCGATGTAAGCTATAGCATAAGTACTGTCGTAATAGAAAATGGTGTAACAAATTCCAGAGATCATTTTGATGGTTGGAATTTAGCAGGAAATCCATATACTTCTGCTATTGATTGGAACTTAGTAAACTTAAATGGAATAGAAAGCGGTGTATATTATTATGACGTATTAAATTACAAATATTATCTGCAGGGGGGAAACGGTAGTCAAAATCCTCCTTATGATGAAGAAATTACTTTGAATGGAGGTTCCCGGTTCATTCCTTCCGGACAAGGTTTTATGACAAAAGTAATAAATACAGGAACTTCTCACAATACAAGTTTTACAATTCCTGCATCTGCAAGAGTGCATAACAATCAGGCTTATTATAAAAATATTTCTAGTATTCCGAATTTATTAAAACTGCAAGTTGAAAAAAACGGATATACCGACCAATTAATTGTAAGAACATTACCTTCTGATGTAACTACTGAGCATGATGCAAAATATGACGCATATAAAATGTTTGCTTGGGACAATACAAAACCTCAGATATATTCTTTAAGCAATGATTTTTCTGTTAAATATGCAATTAATTCATTACCAGAAATAAATACGAACCAAATAATTCCTATAGGCATCTATATTGGAGAGAGCGGGAAATATACTTTTAATATCATTGAAAATAATTTTGAAGGTATTGACATCTTTCTTCATGATTCTGAGTTAAACAGCCTTACTCTTCTTAATGAAAATTCACAATATACTTTTAGTTCCATTTCAGGAATTTTTGAGAAAAGATTTGAGCTAATTTTTGAGTCTTATTCTAATATATCTTCTGTTTTCAGAGGAAAAGTTAATATTTTTCCTAATCCAAATAAGGGAAACTTTTATATTAATTTAAAAAATATAAAATATGAAAAAGTTGATATTAAAATAAGCGATATTTCAGGTAAAATTATCTTTGAAAAAACATTTAACAAGAATGGGTTAATTGAATTACAATTAAGAAATAAAATTCCAGGTATTTATTTTATTAAGATATTGTTAGATAATAAAATCTATAAGAATGCAAAAATAGTTATTCAGTAGATTATTATAGTTATGGAATTTTCAAAAAACACAAAAATCAGTTCATTTTCCTGAGCTGATTTTTTATTTTCTATAATTGTAATTTACTTAACTTATAAAGATTTTTTTTTAACACTTGAAATAAACAAATTAAGACCAAATAAAGCATTTTTCTTAATCAAAAAAACTCAGCATATTCTTAAGTTTTAAATTTTCTTTTTCTAGTTTGTCAATTTTATTTAATAAGTTGTTTATTACATCAATTCCTTCCATATTAATATTTAAATCGAAATGAAGTCTTATAATTTTCTCAAATTTGTTTAAATCTTTTGTTTTAATGTATCTTTTTTTATTTTTTTCGTTTATTTCAACAAATTCATATTCAACAAGCTCGTCTATAAAAGAAATAGGAATCTCATAAATTGAGCATATATTTTTTATTGAAACTATTTTAGGATTATCCATTTTTATTTATTTTTTCTAATTGTCTAAATAATTGTTTTTCTTTTGATGTTAGATTTGTAGGTATTTTTATTTTATAAGTTACGTATAAATCTCCAAATACTCCCTCTTTTTTATATACAGGAAATCCTTTACCTTTTAGTTTAACTTTTGTTCCATTTTGAGTTTCTGGTTTTACTTTAAGTTTTACCTTCCCTCTAAAAGCATCAACAATTATTTCACCTCCTAAAATAGCTTTATACAAATCTAAATCAATTGTTAAGTATAGATTATTATCTTTTCTTTTAAATTTTGTGTTGTTAAAAATATTAAAACTTATATAAAGGTCACCGTTGCTTCCACCATTAATGCCTTTTCCTCCATGTCCTTTTATTTTTATAACTTGACCGTTTTCAATACCGGCAGGAATAGTAAATCTAATATTTTTTCCATTAACAGAAACAGTTTGCTTTTGTGTTTCGTAAACATTAGATAGATTTAGGTTTAGTTCAGCATTATAATCTTGTCCTTTAAATTTTACACTTCCTCCTGCATTTCTGCCTCTACTACTATTCCCAAACATAGATTCAAAAAAATCTGAAAAGCCGCTAGCATTAAAATCTTCGGCATCAAAACCTGCAAAATTACCAGCTCCTGTATTTGAGTATCCTCTTTGAGTTTTGGATTTTTCAAATTCGTCAGCATATTGCCAATCTTTTCCGTACTTATCGTATTTTTTTCTGTTCTCAGGATTACTTAAAACTTCATTAGCTTCATTTATTTCTTTAAATTTTTTTTCTGCTGATTTGTTGTTTTTGTTAACATCCGGATGGTATTTTCTTGCAAGTTTTCGGTATGCTTTTTTAATTTCATCTTGACTTGCATTTTTTGAAACTCCAAGGACTTTATAATAATCTATATAGTTCATTTATTGTTTTTTTTAACGTTTTTTTTATATTCTTAGTCTTTTCTTTCTAATTCATATTGCTTTTTTACTGCTTTTTTAAATTTTGAGAATAGACCTATAACAACTAATTCAGCATCTTTTCCTTCTTCTACCAAAAGCATTTTTTTTGATTTTAAGTTTAATGAAGCAGTTGCGGTAAACACTTTGGTTGTTTTTTTAAAAATTACCTCCAATTTTAAATTTTTTCCATAACGTTTAAATAAATCATTAAAATACTCAAATTTTTCTTCGCATATTTTCTTTACAAGTTCTCTATTATCCTCATCTATTTCTTTAATATTCTTTAATTCTAATTTTATCATATGCTTATTTTTATAGTAACAATTAATATTTTATAAAAACAAAAAATAAACAGGTATATTTATAAAATATAAAAATATACCTGTTTTTATTAATTTATTCTTTTTCAAAAAACTTGTTTTTAAAGTCATTAACTTTGTCTTTTAAAGAATCAAATTTAGTTTTGTTATTTTCTTTTCTTTCAACAGTTTTTTTTAATACTTTAATAGCTATACTTAATTCTTTAAACGTTTTATCTTTTTTCCCATATCCAAGTTCTTCTGCTAGTTTTAACTGATAATCTGCATTTCTTAACAGATTTAGAGTTTTTTCTGCATTTTCATGATTTTCTGCGTCTATTTTTGCAGCCTCTTTAATCATCTCTTCTGCGTTAAGAACTGGTAGAGGAATTACAACTTCTTGAATAACAATAGAGTTTAACACACCAATTAATGTAGCTTTAGCTTCTTCTTTTTTCCCATCTTCTAACATAATTGTTGCAGTTTTAATTGCTTCCGGATATGTTGCTGTTGGAATAAAATAAGAACTAATTATCATTTCACTTCTTAAGTTATTAAGAAGATCACTTGCTATTCTATATTCTCCATTATTTATGGCTTCTTTAACAAGTTTAATGTTTGCTTTAACAATATCTATGTCTGCAACAAGTTCTTCTTTTTTAGACGTTACTTCAACGGGTATTAATGCTAATGAAGGGTCTTTTGCTAATAGAACCTCTAAATTTCCAATTAAATCCTTACCCATTTTAATAGCTTCGTCTGTCTTTCCTTCTTCAATTTTTGATAATAAGTTTTGAGTTTCGGAGATAACTCCCAATGCTTCATCTGAAAAATTACTTTTTGTATCTACAATTCTGTCTTCAATTCCTGCAACTACGGAATTGTACAAGCTGTCTTTATTCATTTCAAGAGTTGCTTCTTTTTTTATCTTTACATCTTCTTTTGTAATATTTTTATTGTTTTGCCCACAAGCCGATAATACGATAGCAAAACTTAAAATTGACACAAATGGTTTAATAATCTTTTTCATTTTTTTTGTTTTTTTAGTTTATAAATAATTGAAAAAAACCTAACGAACTAACTTACATATAAGCAGAATTAAATTAAAATAAGAAATTCGTTAGGTTTACTCTTGTATTTTTTAGGCTTACTTAAAAAACACTATGAGATTTTAATTTGTTTTGGTGGTTTTGGCTTTGCTTCTTCTTTTTTAGGAATATTAATTTTTAAAATTCCGTTAGTGTACTTTGCTGAAATTTTGTTTCCATCAACCAACTCAGGAAGAGTAAATGTTCTTGTAAAAGATTGATAACTAAATTCTCTACGAGAATATTTCTCATCATCTTTTGTTGTTTTCTCTTCCTTTTTTTCTGAAGAAACTGTTAAAACACCATTGTCAAGTTTGATGTTAAAATCTTTTTTGTCAAAACCAGGAACGGCAACTTCTACATCAAAAGCATCGTTATTTTCTTTAATATTAACTTTTGGTAAAGTGGTTCCGGCTTCAGAATAATTTCTGTTTGACCAAGACTCTAGGCTGTCATCGTCAAAAAAACGCCCTAACAAATCGGGTAACTGATTTTGATATCTTAATAATGTCATAGCTAAAATAATTTAAAGTTAAACAATTAATTTTCGTAATTATTTTTTCAAATTATATACCATATCCAAAATGAGATATTTTTTTAACGTTAGTTATGATTGAAACTAGTATTTAATTCACTGTTCAACAGCACTTTAATATTAATCATTTTAGTACTGTTCTTTTTAAGTTTCTTATAATAATTTTGGAGAAAACAACAGAATCATATGCTAATTTTCTTGGAACACAGAATTTCTATCGACCTCTGTTTAAGTAGTAAATTTATAAAGTTCATTTTATTTGAACTAACAATTATTTAAACATACCGAAAATTAGGAATAAATTAGCTAAACAAATTATTGTCATTAATATTTATTACAATATTTTAAAGATATATAAAACAGTTAAAAAAGTTATAAAATTCATCATTGTTGTCCGAAAAAAATAGAAAAAAAGAATTTAAATCTACACAAACATCAGTATTTACAAGTCCCGACTTAATTTTAATGTTATAAAAGCAGAAAAAAAACGACTTAAGTCGTTTTTTTATTTATTGAGCTTTCAACATTTTTATTAAATAATATTTTTCATTGTCGATAAATTTTAAAATAAGCCTCCGTTTTGGAAAATTTCAATTTGAACATCAGAAAAAGGTTCTGCCATAACAGTTTTATTTTTAGATAAATTTGTTATTTCCCCTGTTTCAAAGTTTATTTTAATTTTATCAAAATGCTCTAAACTTAAGCCTTCAATAGTTTTGTATGTAACAATTGGAAAGGCAGCATTTATTGCATTTCTTTCATATATTGCTCCATAAGATTCTGCAACAATTGCCTGAACTCCAAGTGCCTTAAAACAATCTACAGCTTGTTGACGAGAGCTACCTGCTCCAAAATTCTTCTGAACCACAACAATATCTCCTTTTTTTACTTTTTTTGCAAAATCTTCATAGCCTTTTAAATTATCAAATGCGTATTGTCCCATTTCGTCCAATTCAGTGATTGCGAGGTATCTATTATGAAAAATCATATCAGTATCAATATCATCTTCTTTTATATACCATGCTCTTCCTTCTACAATAGTTTTATTATCAATATCTTGCAAACTTTCTTCTTTAACTCTTTCAGTTTTTGCTTTTATTTCTTGTGCTGTAAATATTGCAGGCTCGTCAGGTATTGCATCCATTGTTGTAATATATCCGGAAACTGCTGATGCTGCAACTGTTGCTGGGGATGCAAGATAAACACTACCTTTTCCTTGTTTGCCCGGAAAATTTCTGTTTCCTGTACTTATTGTAATTTCACCAGGACCGTTTTGACCAACTTGCCCGGCAGCACATCCGGCACATCCGGCATTTGAGACTAGTGCTCCTGCTTGTTTAAAAATTTTAATTATCCCTTCGTCCAAACATTCTTGCCAAATAGCATCAGTTGAGGGAACAATTTTAAGGACTACCCCGGGAGCAACTTTTCTTCCTTTAAGAACTTGTGCAACTACACGCATATCTTCCATACGCCCGTTTGTGCAACTTCCTATAAAGCCCGAGTCAATTTTTGTTTTGTGTGCTTCAACAATATTAACAGTTCCATGTGGTTTACCGGGTAGCGAAACCATATTAACAAATTTTGAGATATCAATATCATATACTTCTTCATAATGAGCATCCTTGTCTGCATATATCCCTTCAATTTTTTTTCCTGCACGTGCGGAACTGTATTCTAAGATTTCCTTATTTGGAGGAAAAAGGATAATAATTGTACCCATTTCTGTACCCATAGATGCTATTGTAATTCTTTCATCAAGAGTAAGTTTTTCTACTTCTTCTCCATACATTTCAACTGAATATTGAAGTAACGAATTTGCTCCAAATTTATCTAACAAATTCAAAACTATGTCTTTTGCAGAAATATTTGCAGGACGTTTTCCAACAAGATTAATTTTTACAGATTGTGGCACTTTAAACCAAATACTTCCCTTGTTGAAAGCAACTGCAATATCTTTATCGCCCATTCCTTGCCCGAATGCTCCTACTGCACCCATAATATTTGCATGGGAATCTGTTGTTACTACGGTTGAACCGGGATAGACTAAGCCCTCTTCAATAAGTGCATGTGTTCCGATTCCATTGTTTATGTCAAAGACTTTTATGCCTTTATTTCTGGCAAAGGTTCTGCAAATATGTTGATTTACTGCATATTTTTGGTCTGAACCTGTTGGATTTGTATCAAATGTAAAGAATGTTTTAGAGACATCGTCAATAGTTAAATTGTTTTCTTTAAAATGTTTTACAACGTTTGGACCTCCAAAGTCTCTAGCTGCTCTTACATCTATTTCAATATCAACAATATCTCCTGGTTTTACAGTTTTAAATTTTGAATGATTTGCTATTATTTTTTCAATTATTGTCATTTTTATATTTTTTATTCAAATTTTCAACTTAAAGAGGCAAATATATTTTTTTTTTATAAATAAACATTGTTGTTTGAAAAAGGTATAAAAATATTAATAACTAAAAACCTTTCCTAATCGCCATATTTTTATTGCTTTATTCCATACAGATTCGTATTTATTTTCTCTTATTAATGTATAATCATTGTTTGAAATTGAGTTTGATTGTTTTACAAAAATAAATTCTAATTTACTAACGGTCTTTGTGTTAGTATATATCCATTTTTCGGCATCATCAAAATATTTTATATCATCGGCTGGTCCGAAAACTGTATAAATCATTCCTCTGTCTGTTTTTATACCTTTTTTGTATGAAGTAAAGTAAAAATTAGAATAGTTAGCTCTATTATACCAAATTTTTATTAGTTCTCTTGCTTTTTCTTTGTTTCCGGCAGTTCTTAGCCAAAAATTATCTATTGAAAGTTTCTTATTCTTCGAATTTTTCATTTTTAATAGCTCTTCGTTATTTAAAAGATATGCGAGAGCTTCAATCATTTCATTTGATTTTGAAATTAATGGATATGCTCCTGGAAATTGGACTTTCATTATACCACGTATTTTTGTTGTATCTGCTCTTATAATGTATATTCCGGGTTCTTTGGTATAAAAGGTTGATTTTTTATTTTTAACAGGAACATACCAACTTGTATCTTTTTTTAATCTTATTGAAGGTTGTTTTTCTGTATTATAAGGTTTTTCCGGTATTTTAAAATTATTGATATAATGAACAATTTGCATTGTTTTTAATGAATTATTTTTGTTTTTTATATATAGTGTATCATTTGGTTTAAAATATTCAGTAAAAACTGGCTTATTGTTTTTCCCTTTAAATGTTATATAATATTGTTCGTTTCCATCATCTGATTTATTAACATTTATGTATGATTGGCTTTTTTTATTTCCATATACATCATATAGATTAATTTCAATTAAATATTGTTTTAATTCAATATTTTTAATTTTGAAGAAACTAATAATGCTTGTTTGACTAGGTTGTTTCTTAATTTTAAAAATTGTTTTCGCACTATCTAGAATATTATTATCTCTTAATGAAGATGTTATTTTATAACTCAATTTGATAACTGTTTGATTTATTCTTTGCTTGTTTGCACTGCTAAATCTTAGTTCTTTTGTGTATAGTTTAAAGTATAATTTTGAATAATCGTCTGTTTCATGAAACACCTTGAATTGAGGATGTAAAACTGAGCTTGCAGGATTATATTTTGAAGCTCCTGTTTTTGTTCCTTTCTGCGCTTGTTTTGAAACACATGATGCAACAGTAATACTTATAAACAAAACAAAAAGTAGTTTTAATTTCATTTTAATCATTTCAATTATTAATTATTTTTTAGAGTACATTTAACAATTGCTCTTTAATTTTTCCTAAATTATCTTTCATATTCACAACAATTTTTTGAATTTCAGTATGGTTTGCTTTTGAGCCTATTGTATTTATTTCTCTTCCCATTTCTTGTGCAATAAATCCAAGTTTTGTACCACTTGGTTCATTTAATTTTACGGTTTCATAGAAATATTTGCAATGATTTTTTAGTCTTGTTTTTTCTTCATTCAAGTCAAATTTATCAAGATAATATATAATTTCTTGTTCAAAACGCTCTTTGCTTTCTTCTTCTTTAAAAAAATCGTTTAGTTTGCTTTTAATTCTATTTGCTGTTGTTTCTATTCTTTCATTTTCGTATTTTTCAATACTAGGAATTAATTTTTCTATGTTTTTTACTTTATCTAAGATATCTTTCTCTAAGGAGTTTCCTTCTTGCACTCTAAAATCATCTAAATCATTTATTGTCAATTTTATACATTCTAAAATATCACTCCACTCTTCTTTATTAATTTCTTTTTTCTCATTTTGAAAAACATCCGGAAGTTTTAAAGCTGCTAAAATTAAATTTTCATTTTCCTGTTTTAAACTGTGTTCTTTTGCAATTTCTTTAAGTTCTGACAAATAGGAATTTATAAGTTCTTTATTTAGAATATTTTTGTGAATATTTTCATGTTCTACTGTTAAAGAAAAACTTATTTTACCTCCGGATAATGTATTAAAAATCATGTTTCTAATTTCTAATTCTTTATCGTTAAACTCATCGGGAATTTTTATGTAAGAATTAAAGTTCTTACTGTTTAAAGATTTAATTTCAACAGCGACCTTTTTATCATTAACAATTTTCGAATTTTTTCCGTAACCAGTCATTGATTTTATCATAATTTCTTTTTTAGAGTTACACTATCTAGTAAAATATGAAATATCTTTTAATATCAAATCTATATCAAAATATTTAACTACAACTATATCTTCATCATTTATAATAGCATAAATTTTATTAAGGTCATATTTTTTAGGATTTTCAGATATTTTAATTTTAAAAAGTTCAACTTTCTTAGATATATCATAAATATCTTTTACTAAAATAGTATAATCCGGTTCTAATGTTTTTAATGAATCACTCTTATCTAGGTTTAATATATTAAAATCGGAAAATTTAACATTCATAAAATAAGTAAGATAGCTTCCAACTTTATTAATATTAATATCCTTTAAAAATTCTTGTTTTTCATATGAAAATATTTTTGGTTTATCTGTGTTTATTTCAATCCTATAAGATGTTTTTGATTTATTAGAATATAAAATTTTAACTTCTTTTATTTCATGTGGTTGGTATTTAAAAATCTCAGGGTTTATCCAATACAATGGGTGCAAGTTATATCTTTTATTCAAATTATTCTCTAATCCTGGAATTGATATAATATATGGGGTCTTATCATTGTCAAAAAGTCCGTATGTACCATCAAAACCAACTTTAAAATCTGCTATTGAAATATCTAATAAAGTATCATTTGCTTTATTTAAAACTGTAATTTTTCTTTCTGAGTTTTTAATGAAATTATAAATAGAGTCAGATTTATTTTTTGAAACATATTTACTGATTCTAGTTTCTGACAATGCTTGAAATAGTTTTTTTAAAGAACTATTATTTGCTTCATACTTTCCATTTATAAACCATTTATCAGATTTTTCTTTTTTTGAAATATCAATTCTTTTATTTTTCTTAGTTATAGTTATATTATTTATGTCAGAAACATCAGTAACTGAAAATTTCTTAGAGCTGTTTTCTTTTGGACTCTTAAAAAAGAAAATCCAAACAAAAGGGATAAATAAAAGTAATATTAAAGGATAATATTTTTTTATTTTTTTATTCATAATTATTTCTCAAAAAAATAGTTTAATTAAGACTTACATTTATAGAATGCCCGGACTTTATTGTAAAACTTTCATTTTTAGACATTGTTGTTACTTTTACTCCTGCCGGCCTATACACAACGATATATCTTCCTGGTTGCAAATATATACTTTCTCTTGTTATATGATTCAAATTCATGACTAAATTAATGTCCCCTTTTTTAAGTTGATAAATCCCTCCATAACCTTTTGAAGGAAAATAAAGGTTTACCAAACCGGGTTGTTTAATTTTAATAATATTTGTTTTAGATTGTAAAATTTCAACTTCTTTTAAATAAGTTCTAGGGTTTGTCAAAACTTCAATATCATATTTGCCCGTAATATAACTTTCCGGTTCAAAAACATCCTGAATATTAAGTGTTTTCATACTTCCATGCTTTCTTACTATACATTTTGTTCCTTTTAATTCAAGTCCACGAGTTTGAATGATATTTAACTTTCCCTGAGGAGTTTTTGCAATTATTTTGTTGTGTATTCCTTCTTTTAAAATAATATCTTTAACAATTACAGGAGGAATTGTATGTACCTTCATTGTATATGTTAAGCTGGTTGGCAAACTTAAAGTATCAGGATTTCCTTTAAAATTTAATGTGTGGATATAATTTCTAAAAAAATTTCCGGTTTTTTGATTAAATAAAGTAACATTAACATTAGTTTCTTTTGCCAAACCTGCTGTATTTAATAAATCAATCTCAGCTGTTGTTCCACTTAACGATTTTCTAATAACTTCTTTCATTATAATCTTAAATTCGCCCTCATTTGTTGCGTTATAAAACTCTCCAATACATTCAAAAGCATCTTTAAATTTCATATCAAGACCAATTCCTATAATAAATGGCTTAATTGTAATCCCTTTACTTTGAAGTGTTAAGGCAATTTTACATGGGTCTCCACTACATGCTTCAATCCCATCTGTTATTAAAATAATTATATTCCTACAATTATTACAATAAGGAAAATCATCTCCGCATTCTTCCAGCGAACGTGCAATAGGAGTTGTTCCTTTTGGCTTTGTATTTTGAAGTTTTTGTTTAATTTTAAAAGAATTATTCTTACTAAAAGGTACTTCAAGCCTTGTATCGCTACAATCTTGTGGAGGAACAGGACTTTGGTGTCCATACATTCTCAATGCCATTTCTAAATTTTCAATACTTTTCAAACTGTCAATCATTTTAATAAGCAATTCTTTTGCAACATCAATTTTGCGAGCACTTTCCCAAGTCGCTTTCATACTATTTGACTCATCAAAAATAAATAACACCCTTGTTTTTACGGGCGTTCGTTTTACCTGCGAATTTATATTTAGATGTACAAAAAAAGAAATAAATAATAGTAATATTAGCTTGACAACTGGAGTTTTCATTAAATTATAATTTTGTTAAATATGTTAAAAGTAATATATTTCGCATATTTTATGTATTGATATGTAAAAGTAACAAAAAATGACTGAAATTATTATATTTATTATATCTTTTCTTTTTATTGCACTTGCATCTAAACAAATATCAAGTTTTTTTGTAAAGGTAAAACTTCCTCAAATTACAGGTTTCTTATTTGCTGGAATTATTGCCGGACCTTTCATTTTAAATTTAGTTAAAAAAGATGCAATTGTAAATCTTGATTTTGTAAATCATACATCACTTGCATTTATTGCTTTCTCTGCTGGTGCCGAACTATATTTAAAAGAATTAAGAAGCCGTTACAAAAGTATATCATGGATGACATTTGGACAATTAATGGTAACATTTGTACTTAGCACTATAATTATTCTTTTTATTGCAGATTACATTCCTTTTATGAGAAATTTTAATTTTTGGATTAAGTTCTCAATTGCAATTTTATTGGCAACAATTTTTGTTGCACGCTCTCCTGCATCGGCAATTGCAATTATTAAAGAAATGAGAGCAAAAGGTCCTTTTACTCAAACTGCAATGGGTGTAACAGTTGTTATTGATGTTCTCGTAATTATCTTATTTACAATAACTTTCTCAATTGCAAAAGTAATTGTTTCGGGTCATGAGTTTAATCTGCTTATTGAAGTTATGTTATTTGTTGAACTAATCTTATCAGTTGTTTTTGGTTTACTATTTGGTAAAATTATTAGCTTCTTAATGTCAACAAATTTCAGCAGTAAAATAAAAATGTTTTTAGTTCTAATTGTTGGATATTTAATATTCTTTTTCTCACACCAATTAAAACACTATTCTCTTGAACTTACAAATTTTGAATTTTATTTAGAACCTCTTCTAATATGCATTATTGCAGGTTTTTATGTTATTAATTATTCAAAAAATAAAGAAGAATTTTTGCAAGTTATAAAAGACGCTGAAATTGCCATTTATGTTGCATTTTTCACTTTAACAGGCGCATCAGTATCAATTGATGTCTTTTTAGAATCTTGGTTAATTGCATTTGTTTTCTTTTTTATTCGTCTTGTAACAATGATAGTAGGCTCTTATGTTGGAGGAAAATTAGGCGGAGACCCCTATAAACTATGGAAATTTGGCTGGATGCCTTATGTAACTCAAGCAGGTGTTGGTTTAGGCTTGGTTATGGTTGTTGCAAGTGAATTTAAAGCTTGGGGAACTGAGTTTGCAACAGTTCTTATTTCAGTAATCGTTATAAATCAAATTGTTGGTCCTCCATTTTTTAAATGGGTACTAAATTGGGTTGGCGAAAGCCACACAAAAGCCGATTCTCAAAAATTTGAAGGTACAAGAGATGCTATAATTTTCGGTTTAGAAGACCAATCAACCGCATTAGCACGTCAATTAATAAACCATAATTGGAAAGTAAAAATTGCAACACGAAGAAAAGACATCAGCCAATATGCCGAAAGCAAATTAAATATTATTCAAATAAAAGACTTTTCTTTTGAAACTATGAAAAGTCTGAAAGCTGACAAATCCGAAGCAATAATTTCTCTAAATTCAGACAAAGAAAACTATGAAGTTTGTGAAATGGCATACGAATATTTAGGCACAAAAGACATTGTTGTAAGACTTAATGACAGAAATAATTTTGATAAATTTCATGAACTTGGAGCATTAATAGTTGAACCTTCTACTGCAATAGTAAGTCTTTTAGACCATTTAGTTCGTTCTCCTGTTGCAGCATCATTACTTCTAGGAACAGACAAGAACCAAGATACAATTGATATTGAAATCACAAACAAAAATATTCATGGCTTGGCTCTTAGAGAATTACAATTGCCGTGTGATGTGTTAATATTATCAATAAAACGTGATAAAAATGTTGTATTATCACATGGTTACACACGCCTTCGCATAGGTGATATTGTTACAATTGTAGGGTCAAATGAAAGTTTAGATAAAGTTATGCTAAGATTTGAAAAATAACTTTATTTAGATGTCTAATTTTTACGTTTTTATAGCTATATTTGTAAACTTATATAAAAAAACAATATGACAAAAGAATTAAGCCCCGTAAAAAATAAATCATTTTGGAAAAGACCCGAAGGGAAACTTGGTGCAGCTGTTTTAATTGCAGGAGTAGCAGTTGTTGCAATATATAATCAGCCAATATTTGCATTTGTACAAAGCTTATTAGCAGGAACAATTAGCACAATAGCCCTTGGAACAATCGTTGCAGCTATGCTGTACTTAATTTTCAATAAAAAAACAAGAAATCTTATTTGGTATATGTACAAAGGTGTTATGCGATGGGTAACAAAACTTTTTGTGCAAATAGACCCAATAAAAATTCTTGAAAACTATGTTGAATATTTAAAAAAGAATATGCGACAAATGAATTTGCATATTTCAAAATTAAAAGGTCAAATTTCTCAATTAAAAACTACAATGCTTAAAAATAACAGAGAAATGGAACATAGCCTTAAACTTGCCGAACAAGCAAAAAAACAAGGGAAAAAAGAACTTATAACATTGAATACAAGACAGTATGGAAGACTTAAAGAATCAAATGAAAGATACGAAAAATTGCTAACAAAGATGCATATTTTATATAAAGTATTAAGCAAAATACATGTAAATTCGGGTTATTTAATACAAGATACTGAGAATGATGTAAGAATGAGAAAACAAGAATTAAAAGCTATTAAAACAAGTCATTCTGCAATGAAAAGAGCAATGAATATTATTCAAGGAGACCCCGACAAAAAACAAATATTTGATATGGCAACAGAAATTGTTGTTGAAGAAATTCATACTAAAATTGGTGAAATGGAACGTTTTATTGAACTTTCAGGAAATTTTATTGACAGTATTGATTTACAAAATGGTATATACGAACAAGAAGGTTTAGAAATTCTTGAAAAACTTGAAAAAGAAGGAGCATCATTCCTTTTAAACAAACCAACAAATGAAAAAGACCTAGAGAAACTTGAAATTAAAGAAAAAGAAATTGATAATATTTCTGAATATTCTAATCTTTTTAAATAGAGTTGCAACTTTATTATAAATTTCACGTAGAATATCATATAAAAATGGCACCCACAATAAATATAATGCCACTCCGAGAGAATATAAATAAGTTTTTCCTGTACTTCTTTAATAAATGCAAATTAACTTTTAACTATAGACTTTCAAACTTTTAACTTTTATAAACACATGAAAAGAAGATTAAAATTAACGCCATTTGCAAAATTATTTATTGTAGCAGTAATATTTTTTGGAGCAAGATATGTCTATTTACATCAAGAAGAATTAATATCAAATGATTTTTTCAATTTTGATTATTTAAAAAAAGGAAAAGACAACAAAGTAAATAAACCGGAGAATAAAAAAAACAATACTGACATAAGACCTGACACGCTAATTATAAATATTGTTAGAAAATCTAACGCAATAAAGATTATTACTGCTGGAAAATCAATTTTAATTCCATATAAAGATACAGATAACTCTTCTAAAAAATTACTGTTTGATATTTCGAAAAAAAAGAAAGTTGTAGGCAAAATAATTGTTAATTAAAGCACAAATGAAAGAAAATTCATATAACGAAAAGGCTATTAATCCTCAAATATTAGAAACATTGCACAAAGCAATGGATAAAGCTAACCTTCCGGGAGAAGATTATTACGAACTCACAAAAGCGGTTGAAGCAATGAAAGACATTCCTATAACTGAAAACGACAAGATTAAAACTGCACTAGCAGCACTTTCAACAAAAGGACTAACAAAAGGGAAAGTTATTGATAGTGCAAAGTATTATCTAGAAGTACTAGAAAACGAAAAACGAAAGTTTTATACGGCATTTGAAGAAAAAATAAAAGGAAGCATTAATGCCGATAAAAAACGAATAAGCCAATTAAAGAGTACAATTAAAGAAAAAAACAGTAAAATTGAAGAATTAAAAGAACTAATTGAAACAAGTAAAAAACAAATTATTGAACTTGAAAAAGAAATTTCAAAATCAGACAGTAAAGTTGCTGGAATTGAAGAAAGTTTTCTTTACACCTATGAACATGTTATAAACAAAATTAAAAGTGATATTGAGAAAGTAAATTCACTTTAAATCATTACAATTATTATTTATTAAAATATTTAAAATAAAAAATTATGAGAATTAAACATCTATTTTTATTAGGTTTATTTACTATGAGCATATACAGTGTTAATGGTCAAGACCTAAAGCCTATTATAAGTAAGGCTAAATTTCAAGACACATCTGAACCCTTAAGAGATAAAACCTCTGCATTTCATAACGATGCAGTTCAAAAATGGAAAGACGGTTTGGTAAAAAACTATTTAGGGTATAAAGACTATATAAATTTCGACACAAAAAAAACAGATAAAAAATCTGTTCAAACTACAAATAGCACAAAAGGAACTGCTATTCCAATTATTGATTTTGATGGAACACACAATCTTTCTGGTGTTGCTCCTCCTGATACTGATGGAGATGTTGGACCAAACCATTATGTACAAATGGTAAACTCTAAACTTCAAATTTTTGATAAAAATGGGACATCATTATATGGACCAGTTGACAATTCTACTATTTGGGATGGATTTAACGGATCTTGGACAGGCACGAACGATGGAGACCCAATTGTTTTATATGACCAACAAGCTGACAGATGGTTTTTAAGTCAATTTGCTGTAAATACTGGAGATGGAACACAATGGTTATTACTTGCGGTCTCTACAACTGCTGATCCTACCGGAAGCTATCACAGATATGCTTTTCAGTTTACTAATATGCCAGACTATCCTCACTTTGGAATTTGGCCTGACGGATACTATGTATCAGTAAATCAGTTTACTACAAAAAAAGGTACACGTGCATGGGCAGGTGCAGGAGTTGCTGCTTTTGAAAGAGATGAAATGTTGACGGGAGGTACTGCTAAAATGGTTTTCTTCGATATGGGAACATCATACGGAAATCTTCTCCCAGCTGATTGTGATGGCGTTTTCCCTGCATCAGGAACACCAAATTATTTTACATATTTTAATGATGACGCATGGGGAGGAATTGATGAACTTGAAGTTTGGAAATTTAATGTTGACTGGGCAAATACTGCAAATTCAACTTTTACAGTTATGAATTCAATGCCAGTAAGTTCTTTTGATTCCGATATTAATGGAAGTACTGTTTCATACAGCAGAGATAATTTATCTCAACCAGGAACTTCACAAAAACTTCATGCAATGACAGATCGTTTAATGTACAGGCTTCAATTTAGAGATTTTGGGACTCACCAATCAATGGTTGCTTGTCATACTATAGATGTTGGAGGTGAACGTGCAGGAATGCGTTGGTATGAAATGAGAAGAACTTCTGGAAATTGGAGCAAATACCAAGAAGGAACATATGCACCTGCAGATGGAGATAACAGATGGATGGGAAGTATTGCAATGAACGGAAATGGTGATATTGCTCTTGGATATACTGTTGTTGGAACTAGTACATATCCTTCTATTAGATATACTGGACGCTTAGCATCTGACCCACTAAATACAATGACAATAACTGAAACAGAAATTATTGCAAGTACTTCATCTCAAACAGGAGTAAACAGATGGGGAGATTACAGTTGCATGAGTGTTGATCCCACAAACGACTTAACATTTTGGTACACACAAGAATATACAAGTGGAGGATGGAATTGGCGAACAAGAATAGCTTCTTTTAGTTTAGAAGATTTTGGAGATCCAACTATTTCTGCAACAGCTGTAAGCACTACACAAATAGATTTAAATTGGACAAAAAATGTAGATGGAGATGATGTTATGGTAGTATGGTCTCCCAATGGAACTTTTGGAACTCCTGTTGATGGAAATTCTTACTCGGCAGGAAATACTATTTCAGGAGGAGGAACGGTTTTATATGTAGGTGCAGGAACTTCTTATAACCACACAGCTCTTACTTCAGGAACAACATATTATTATAAAGCATTTTCTTTAACAAATTCTAATCCAGATTATTCTCCTGGAGTTACAACATCTGCAAAAACTTTAAAAGATGCAATATTCTACGATGGATTTGAAACAGACAAAGGATGGACTATGAATGGCGAATGGGAAAGAGGTGCTCCGCAAGGATTGGGAGGAGATTACGGAAATCCTGACCCTAGTTCAGCTTTTAACGGTTCCAATATATTGGGACTTGATTTATTAGGGCAAGGTTCTTATCAAGGAGATTATGAAAGTAGTCTTGCAGACCATGCTGAATACACAATATCTCCGGTAATTGATTGCTCAAATTATACTGATGTTGAAATAGAATTTCAAAGATGGCTTGGAGTTGAAAGTAATACATATGACCATGCTTATATAGACATTTCAACTAACGGTGGAACTTCTTGGACAGAAATATGGGCTAATGGTTCTTCAACTCTAAACGGAGGAAGTTGGGAAGAAACTACTTATGATATTTCTGCATATGCAGATGGTCAAGCAACTGTACAATTTAGATTTTCAATGGGTACTAGTGACGGAAGTTGGCAATTTTGCGGTTGGAATATTGATGAATTTTATGTATTTGGAACACCAACAGGACCAATTGTTCCTGTTGCAACAGTTTCAGCTACATCTGGTTGTAATACAGGTAGTGTAACAGTAAGTTCAAATCAAAGTGGAACACAAACTTTTTATTTGAGAAACAATTCTGGCGGAGCATTACAAGATTGGACAGGAGATGCAACTTCACATGATTTTACAGGACTTTCAAATGGTAATTACAGAGGGCAAGTAATGTTTGGAACAGAAACTTCTGCTCTTTCAAGTGCTGTTACTTTAACAAACCTTACAGACCCGGTAGCACCAACTTCAGTTTCAGCAACTGAAACAAGTATTTGTTCAGGAACTTCAACAACTTTATCTTATACAGGAGGTTCAGGTACTACTTTTACTTGGCATGAAGGAGTTTGCCTTGGAGGAACAGTAGGTACAGGGAATAATGTTTCTGTTTCTCCAACAACTACAACTACATATTATGGTAGTTGGGAAAATACTTGTGGAACTTCTTCTTGTGAAAGTGTTACTATTACTGTAAATAATGAAATTTCTGCTAATGCAGGTGCCGACCAAATGGTTTGTACAAATACTACTACAATATCAGCAAACGACCCAGCACCTGGTGTTGGAACGTGGACAGTTATGAGTGGAGCTGCAACAATAACAGATATAAATTCTAATAATACAACAATTACTATTACAAATTCTCCTGTTATTCTTAGATGGACAATTGTAAATGGTGCTTGCTCAAGTTATGATGATGTAACTATTACTATGAATTTACCTGTTTCTGTTACAACACAGCCACAAAGCGTTAATGCAACTGTTGGAGACAATGTTTCATTTAATGTTGCAGCAGATAATGTTGATACATACCAATGGCAAAAAGATGGTTCTGATATTTCGGGTGCAACAAATAACACTTATTCAATATCAAATGTGCAGACTACCGATGCAGGAAATTATACTGTTGATTTAACAGGTGTATGTGGAACTGTTTCAAGTGATATTGCAGTTTTAGCTGTTAGTGTTTCAATTGAAGACTTATCAAATTATGGAATTAATATTTACCCTAATCCGTCAAACGGAATGTTTTATATTGAACTCGCAAAATCTATAAGTAAAGCAAATGTTTCAATTCTTGATATGACAGGAAAACTTATTTATACTAATAAATTAAATTCTAATTTAAATGAAATTGATTTAAGTTCACAAGCAAAAGGTATTTATTTTATTAAATTTAATATTAGTGATGAAACTTTAATTTCTAAACTAATTTTGAAATAATATTTCTTAAATCAAAAAAAGGTGAATAAAAAAATTATTCACCTTTTTTTATTTCATTATTTTAGTTCTTTATGTGTAAAAACTTATTTTTGAAAAGCATTATTAACTCCTCTAATCATTTTTATTCTTTTTAAAAGTTCAAATAATTGTTTTTTGTTATTAATTTTAACAACAATTAATCCTTTAAACATATTATTAGCAATATTTTTTAAAGAAATTGCCATTAATTTTAAATTAAATTCCTTAGAAATAATATCAGTAATTTTTGAAGATATACCTGGCATATCTTTCCCTAACACAACAATACTAACAGAGAAAGATGTAGTAATATCATCAATATTCCATTTTGCTTTTACCACTCTATAGGGGAATCTGCCAGTCATATCCTTTGCATTAGGACAAGTTTTTTTATGTATTCTTGTTCCTTTATTTACGGTTACAAACCCAAAAACATCATCTCCTGGCAATGGACTACAGCATTTAGAAAACGAATAATCTAAACCTGAAACATTTTCGTCAATTAGTAAAAAGTCGTCATATTCTATTTTTTCTTTAACAAAGTTCTTAATTTCTGTTTTTTGTTTTATTTCTTTTTCAGATTCGTCAGATGTTTCAAATGCTTGTTTTATTTTTGCAATATCAATTATGCCCTCTCCTACACTATTATAGAAATCAGCAGTATTTTTAGCTTTAAAAAAATTTGTTAAAGTAGCAATATTTTTTTCTGAAAAATCAATTTTTAATCTGCCTAGTTTTTCTTTGATAATTTCTTTTCCACTTTCTGCTTTATTATAATTTAATGTTTTTAAAGCTCTTTTAATTTTACTTTTTGTTCTTGAGCTTTTTGCTATTTTAAGCCATTCAGAATTAGGTTTCTTGTTTTTATTAGTAAGCACTTTTACTGTATCTCCATTAACTAATTCATATGCTAGGCTTTGAATTGTTCCATTTACAATTGCTCCTGTACAGCTTATTCCAATTTTTGTATGAATACTAAAAGCAAAATCAAGAATAGTATATCCTTTTTTAAGACTTTTCAAATCTCCTTCTGGTGTAAATATTAATACTTCATCAGAATATAGCTCTGTTTTTGATTTACTTTCTGTTTCATAAGAAAATTTCTCTGTATTTTCAATTGCATCTCTAATATTTGCAAGCCAATCACTATTGCCTCCTTCTTTTCCTGTTTTATATCTCCAATGTGCAGCCGGTCCTTTTTCTGCAACTTCATCCATTCGTTCAGTCCTTATTTGAACTTCAACCCACTTATTATTTTGGCCTAAAACTGTTGTATGCAAAGATTCGTATCCGCTAATTTTTGGTGCAGATATCCAGTCTCTTAATCTTTTTGGATTTGGCTTATATAAATCTGTAATAATAGAATATACATTCCAGCACACAATTTTTTCATTTTTTATGTCTGATTTTAAAATTATTCTTATTGCAAATAAATCATATACTTCTTCAAATGGAACATTCTGATTTTTCATCTTAGTCCAAATAGAGTGTATTGATTTTGGTCTTCCCTTTACAGTAGCAGTATATCCTGAGGACTTCAATATTTTTTTTATAGGACTAATAAAGTCTTCTACAAACACATCTCTTTTGGCTTTTGTTTCTTGAAGCTTCTTTGCAATAAAACGATACATATCAGGCTCTAGATATTTCATAGTTTTCTCTTCAAACTCAGTCTTCATATTATATAAGCCTATTCTATGTGCAAGAGGAGTAAATAATGTTTTAGATTGGTTAATAATTATTATTTTTTCTTCTTCACTAAAGGTATCTATATTTCTAATCTTATATAACTCATTTGCAAGCATAATTAAAATTGCTCTAACATCGCCTGTTATTGTTAAAAGTAATTTTATAAAATTCTCTGCTTGTTTATCTATTTTTTCAGTTCTTAAGTTTGGGATTTTAAAAAGTCCATAAAGTATTTTAGAAATATTTTGACCAAATCTTTCATTAATTAGTTTTATGTCTATTTCATTTTTATCAAAAAAACTAAACAATACAGAAGCAATAATTGTGTTAATCCCTCCACCGGTTTTTTCCATAATAATCTTAGAAATATCAGAGGCAAATTTTAATTTCTCTTTATTTGTTGTTTTTTTATTTTCAGAAATAAAGTTTAACAAATCATAAATTGTTTTTTCTATTTCTTGATTTGGAATTTTATTAGCAAATTCAATCAAATCTGCAAAGTAAAAGCGTGTATTTTTGTTTGTAATTTGTTGCATATTATATTTTTCTATAACAAACATAAAATTAATAAAACAAATAAATGAATAAATATTAAAAATTTTAGTAAATTTGTAAGTCATAATAATTTTTTCTTTAATGAAGAACAAATATTTACTTTTTTTACTTTTTTCAATACTCATTTTTTCTTTTTCTAAATCTGACAATAAAATTATTATTGCTAAGTTAATTGATGTGCAATTTTATTCAGTTAGTGAATGCCAAAATGAAAGTTCTATTTTTGTGAGAGTCATATATAAAGTAGAGTATAATGACATATCTTCTTTGAAAATAAAAAATGAATTTAGTAATAATATATGCACAACTATTCCTGTAAGGGAGAAAGATAAAAAAGGCAATATTGTATATAGTTTTTGTTCTAATGAGGAAGAAAAAATACAGTTTACTTCTACTTTTATTTCTCCAAATGGACTAAGAAGTAAAGAGATTAAAGTAAATATTAACTTTTCTGATGTAAATATTATCTCCGGTACTGCTCCAAAAACAATAAAGTTATATTAATGAAAAGAAACTAAGAATGATTAATAAGATATTCAGAAATCGTTTCTTTTTATTTTTACTTCAAGTTTTAACGCTTATTATTTTTGTTTTCATAATTTATGGAGCAATTGGTGTAACTACTTCTGATGAAGGTTTTGCAAAAATTTTACGAAATACAAATTTTGCTAACCTCATTGTTTGGTCTTATTGGTGGCCGTTAATAATAGTGTCTGCAATTATTTTTGGCAGATTTTGGTGTAGTATCTGCCCGGTTGAACTTATCACTTCTTTTTTCAGTAAAATTGGTTTTAGAAAAAAACCTAATAAGCTTCTTAAATCAGGTTGGATAATAACATTTTTCTATGCTTTAATTCTAATATTAGGGATTCACACACTTACAATTCATCGTATTCCGGAGTATATGGCATTTTATATGATTTTTCTATTTTTAGTTGCATTTATTGTAGGTTTAATTTGGGAAAAGCGAACTTTTTGCACTTATGTTTGCCCTATTGGTCATTTATTGGGTTTATATTCCTTATTTTCATTTAAAAAATTAAGGGTAAAAGATAAGGATGTTTGTAAGAACTGCAAAACAAAAGATTGTATTAGTAAATCTAATCATTATAATTTTATTGGACGGTCTTGCACGTCGGAACTATATCCTGCAACAATATCTAACAATAAAAATTGTATTTTATGTGGTCAATGCCATAAATCGTGCACTAAAGATAATATTGCAATTAAAAATAGAATTTTTGCAGAAGATTTATTTACCGATTTAAAACTAAGTTGGTCAGAAATTTCATTTTTTATAATTGTGAGTGGTTTTGTTATTTATGAAATTTTATCTGAATGGAAAGTTAGCAAGGAGTTTGTGATGGCTATTCCTAATTTTATTAATAATTATTTTAATATTGGTGGTAGTTTTCAGGGAACTATAAAAGCTATACTTTTATTTATAATTATCCCCACACTTTTTTATTTATTTATTGCATTTGCAAAAAAAATATTTGCGAAGGAGTCTATAAAACACTCATTCAATCAGCTTGTTATAATACTTTTGCCAATAACTGCAAGTATGCATTTATTAAAAGCTCTTTTAAAAACCAGTTCAAGAATACCTTATTGGGAGTTTATTTTTTCTGATCCGAAAGGAATTAAAACTGCACAATTAATTTCAGAAAACCCTATGTTTTTATCTAAAAATATTTTAGATTTAATTTCACCTTTTATAGATTTTACTGCCTTATTGTTATCTATTGGGGGGATTATTTTATCTTTCTTAATAATTAGGAAACAAAAATCAATTAATAATACATCAAAAATTATTTCTGTGTTTATAGTTATTATTTATTCAGGAATATTTTTAATTACGCTTATTGCTTGGAGGTTTTTTTAATGCCAATAATACCCTACTCCGGCTTCCATAACATCTAGAACTACAAGATTAGATTTCATTGCTAAATTAACAAAAAAGTGCTCGGAGATTTTATATCTTAAGATGCCTCTATTATACATAAAATAATTATTCAATCTGTCTGTTAAAAATAAGTATAAACCTTCTTGAAAAATTAAAGATATTTTTCCGAAAATAAATTCTTGTGAAATATGAAAACCGCTTTTAAATTTATATAAATCTTGTATGTTATTTTTCTTTGCCCGCCTCATTTCATCGGGTATGGATGTATCGTAAAAGATATCTACTCCTCCGCCAATTGCGAACTTATATCCTGTAAGTCTTTTATATTCAATAGATAAAGAACTAGCAAAATATGATTTATTTGCAAAGCGTCTGGTTTTTTTAATTCCCGTTGCAAAAATAATTGCATATTGATTTTTCTTTTTAAAATCAGGTATTTCTTGTATATTTTTTTCTTTTAATTTGCCGATTAAGACATCTGCACCTGCAAAAAATGTCCATGTATTTAATCCTATATTTGGTTCTGCAAGATTTGCGTTTGACAAATGATTAAAAGCTGTTCCTACAATAAATGAAATATCTTTATAAACTTTGTAAGATGCAGTAAATTCAGAATTTAACCATAAATTAAAATGAGAGCCTACTGCAATATTTTGATAATTATTATCAAAGTCAAATTGCTTTGTTACGTATGTTACACCTGTTCCAATGCTGTATTCAAGTTTAAATTTAGGCTTTGTTAATAAATTAAATTTTATGTAAGGATTTAAAGCATAGGCATTACCAAAAACTTTTGAATTTCCTAAACTCGTATAGAAAAAAGAAACTCCTATTGATGGGTATTTATATAATCTTTGCCACAACTTATTTCCAGATAACTCTTTACAAACATCTAATTCAAAGGCAGTTATATTTTCTCTTGTAAGATATTCAAGAAAATCGTACTCAGGCAATAAAAATCCTTTTTGATAATTTGTTCGAATATGTACATCATCAAAAATATTGCTTTTTTGGGCAAAACAATATTGATTGTATCCAAGAAAGACAAATAAACCTATTATTTTTACATAGCTAATTTTCATCAATTCTAATTTATTTTTTCCAATCTAATAGGCGTTGTTCACCTTTTAGTTTTCTTATTTCAGTAATATCTTGACTAACTTCAATTGTTCCCTTAAATTCATTCTTATCATTTCTCACTGCATAATAATCAATTAAAATAAATCGCCCTTTCATTTGTATCCAAAATCTTGCATTGTCCTTTTCGCCAGATTTGAATGATGCAACAATTTCATCAACTATATGCACACTCTCATGAGGATGACAATTTTGAACAGTTCTGCCTATAATTGCTTTTGAACGAGTAAAAAATCTATGTTTTGGATTTGAAAAAAATCTAACAGTATCATTTTCATCTACAAAAGTTATATCAACCGGCAAATGATTTATTAATAATTTTATTTGCTCATGACTTAAAATACCTGTTTCTAAATCGGCAAATAGTTTTCCAATTTTTGAATAATCTTTTATTGGTTCTTCTTCAACTAATATTTTGGGCTTAATGGGTGCATCAATATATGCAAAACCAATTTCAAAACTTTGAATAAGCATTTCGTTAAAATCTTTTTCTGAAAAAAACTTTAGTGCAAATGGATGTAAAATAAATTCTTCTCTAAAAATAATAGGAACAACAGCAAAGAAAAATTTCCCTAATTCAATATTGAATTCTTTAAAGTTTGGTTTTTTGTTTTCTAAAATTTTAATATTATTATTTATGCTATTACGAATATCATCATGAAAAGCCCACATTACTTTAAGACAAGTATAATGTTCATATTTTTTTTCAAAATATGGAAATAAAATATTTTCTTTTTTAGAATAATGCTTTTCAAATTCCTTAAATTTATTAAAATATTCAATAAACTTATCTTTTTCATTTGAGAAAGTTTCTTTATTTTTATTAACTTTCTTCAATAATATTTTAATATTTTGAAGTATTTTCTCTGCTTCTTTATTTTCTTTTTCAAGATAGAATAAAAAACTGTTTCTTTTTGGGTTTTCCTTTGGAAAATTCTTTAAAGGTTCATAAAAAATATTTAAAATTTTACCTATATTTTCTTTTATAGTTGGGACATTAAACTTTTTAACAAGTTCATGAACTACAAAAATAACATCTTCCGGACTTAAATTATCAATTGCATTTTGATAGCGTTTGACGTAATCTTTACGTTTTCCACCATTAATTATTCCTA
This sequence comes from uncultured Chlorobiota bacterium, assembly GCA_947311445.1. GTDB lineage: Bacteria > Bacteroidota > Bacteroidia > Bacteroidales > JAADGE01 > JAADGE01. Next base: position 27,037 of record CAMZKV010000031.1, read on the forward strand.
TTGAAAAGGCGATTAGTTCTTCTCGCCGTTGAGCTATATTATTTATAAATTCTGACATTTTTTTATTTTCAAAATTAAAAGAAATTATTTCAATCTCAAACTTTGAAATTATTAGTTGTTGAAAAATAGTATTTTTATAACTTTACAAAGTTTTAGTTCAATTTCAAAAAAAAGGAAATGAGTATAAAAGATAATCTTTCAAATATCAAATTTGGTCTTCCTGAAAAAGTTAAAATAGTTGCAGTATCCAAGACTAAGCCAAATGAAGATATTTTATTGGCTTATGAAACCGGACATAAAATTTTTGGTGAAAATAAGGTTCAAGATTTGGTTAAGAAATATGAAGATTTACCAAAAGATATTGAATGGCACTTTATTGGGCATCTACAAACAAATAAAGTAAAATTTATTGCTCCTTTTATTTCATTGGTTCATGCTGTTGACAGCCTTAAATTATTAAGAAAACTAAATTCCGAAGCAAAAAAAAACAATAGAATAATAAAATGTTTGTTACAAATGCACATTGCAGATGAAACTACAAAATTTGGATTAAATAAAAATGAAATAAAAGAAATTTTAAACTTTGATGAATACAAAACTTTTAATAATATTCGGATTTCCGGTTTAATGGGAATGGCAACCTATACTAATGATAAGAAGCAGGTAAGGAATGAATTTAAGTTTTTAAAATCTTCTTTTGATGAAATTAAACGTGAGTTTTTCACAAATTCTTCTTATTTCGAAGAAATTTCAATGGGAATGTCGGGGGATTATAAAATTGCAATTGAAGAAGGTTCTACGATGGTTAGAATTGGCAGCAAAATTTTTGGGCTTAGAAATTATTAAAATAAAGATCTTGAAAAAAACAGTCCTATATTTGTTAATTATTTTAAGTTTTAGCTCGTGTTCTAAACTTTCGTATAAAATTGCGAGCAAACATGCACCTTTTGATGCTATAATTGTAACAGGAACTCCTATATTTAATAAGCAATGGGATGATGTTATGAGAATGCGAGTTTATTGGTCTTATATTCTTTACAAAAGAGGTATTACAAAAAACATAATCTATTCAGGTTCAGCTGTTTATTCTCCTTACATTGAATCTAAAGTAATGAGATTATATGCCCTAAAATTGGGGATTCCTAATGAAAACATTTTTATTGATACAATTGCAGAACATAGTACTGAAAATCTGTGGTACTCAAATAAACTTGCTAAAAAACAAGGTTTTAAAAATATTGCATTGGCAACCGACCCATTTCAAAATTTAGCAATGAAAAAGTTTAGAAAAGATTATGGATTAAAAATTCGATCAATTCCAATTATTATCTCAGAAGTTCATGAATATATGAATTTGAAATCTCCTGAAATTGATGTTTCTTCAGCTTTTGTAAAAAATTTTAAATCAATAAAAGAAAGAGAAAGCCTTTGGAAACGAATGAAAGGAACTATGGGATTAAATATAAAATAACTCAAATATACTAAACTTAAAAACTTAAAAAATCTAATGCTTCTTTCACTAATTTTATTGACTCATTAATTTCAGAATCAGAAATTGTTAATGGAGGAGAAATTCTAAACCTTTTACTATCAAATAAAAATGGATCGCTTATAAAACCTAGTTCAATTCCTTTGCTTATCATTTTTTCTACAGCCTCTGAAGACGACAGCTCAAAAGCAAGAAACAAACCTTTGCCTCTTATAGTTTTTATTTTAGAATGACTTTTTAAGGCATCTATATAAATTTGCCCTTTTCTATTTGCTTCATTATGTAAGTTTTCTGATAAAATTACATTTAAACTAGCCAAAGCACCAGCAGCAGATATAGGGTGTCCTCCAAATGTTGTTATATGTCCTAAAGCCGGGCTATGTGTCAAAGAGTTAATTATTTTTAAATCTGAAACAAAAGCACCAATTGGCATTCCTCCACCCATTCCTTTTGCAATAGCAATAATATCTGGAACAATTCCATAATGTTCAAAAGCAAACAGTTTTCCTGTTCTTCCAAAACCTGTTTGAATTTCATCAATTATCAATAAAGTACCGGTTTCCGTGCACCTCTCTCTAAGCATTTTCATAAAAGTAACATTGGCAGGAATAATTCCTCCTTCTGCTTGAATTGCTTCAACAACTACACCGGCAGTTTTTTTTGTAATATTATTAATTTGAGTTTCATCGTTAAAATTTAGAAATGAGATTGAAGGAACAAGAGGTCTGAATGCTTGAGTCATTTCTTCGTTATTCATAAGACTTAGTGCTCCATGAGTACTTCCGTGATAGGCATTTTTAAAAGCAATAATTTCCGGTCTTCCTGTATATCTTTTTGCAAGTTTCATTGCTCCTTCAATCGCTTCGCTTCCGGAATTTACAAAATAAACTGAGTTTAGTTTTTCAGAAATATTATCAGTTAATAATTTTGCAAACTTAACCTGCGGACTTTGAATATATTCGCCATAAACCATTAGGTGCAAATACTTATCAAGCTGATTTTTAATGGCTTCAACAACTTTTGGGTGCCTGTGCCCAACATTACTTACAGAAACACCCGATACTAAATCTATATATTTTTTTCCATTTGTATCAAACATATAAATTCCTTCTGCTTTCTCAATTTCAAGTGCAAGTGGTGCTTGTGAAGTTTGTCCTACGTGTTGAAAAAAAAGTTGTCTGTTTGTAATCATGCTTAATAATTAAAATTTGGTAAATATATTTTTTTGCTCTTATGCTAAACTGTTAAAATTGGAAAAAACTCCTGTAAGGGTTTTATTTAAAACATCTTTCCATTTAAATAATTTCTAATAATATTTTCAGAATCATTAATACTTCTTTTTAGCCATTCTAAAACTATTATTTCTTGTTCTGATTTTTTTAATTTAAAATCAATATTGGATTCTCTAAGTTTTAAAATTAAATGATGCAGACTTAAGGCAGCAGAAACCGAGATATTAAAACTTTCAGTGAAACCATACATAGGTATTTTAAGAAACTCATCTGCATTTTCCATAGCAATTTCACTCAAGCCGGGTCCTTCTGAACCAAACAAAAGAGCAAACTTTCCTGCTTGAATATCAAAATCTTCTAAATTTACATCTTTTTTATGAGGTGTTGTGGCAATTATTCTGTATCCTTTATTTTTTAATTCATTAATTGTACTTACTGTATTATTCTCATTTTTATTATACTTATACAAATTTAACCATTTAGACGAACCTCTTGCCACATCCGGATTTACAGTATATTCATTTTCATTTTCAATAATATGAACATCTTGAACACCAAAACAATCACAAGAACGCAATACTGCACTTGCATTGTGTGGTTGAAATATGTCTTCAAGCACAACAGTCATATATCGTGTTCTGTCATCTATTATTTTATTAAATAAATTGAAACGTTCAGTTGTTATAAACTGGCTTAAGTATGATATTAGTTTATTTGTCATCACTTGCAAAATTAAACAAAAAAATAAGTTGTCCGATTAAAGACAACTTATTTTTTTTAGGAATAAATTTTTAAATAAAAACCGCTGTCAGGTCTAAAAGACTCTGACAGGGATTTTTTTAGAATATTTAATTAGTTTTTAATAAAAGTTTTAATACTTTTTGAACCATTAGTATTAATAAATTCTAGAAAATACATTCCGTTTGTTAAATTATTTATATTAAGCTCTGCATTTTCGCCAAAAACAGAAACTGTTTTAACAACTTTTCCTAAAACATTTACAAAAGAAACAGATGAAACATTTTTCATATTTTCCACAAATAATTTATTATTTGCAGGATTTGGATAAATGTTAATTTTATTTTCTGTTATTCTTGAAATCGCATCAGGTTTTGAAATTGTAATTTCACCACCAGTAACATTTGATGTAAAAGCAGAAGAAAATTGTGAGTTCATACAGCCTGAAATAAATCCGTGTGAATTTGCATGAGTTTCCAGTTGTAAGATATCTCCATCTGTTATATAAGCAGGGTCAAACCAAACATGTAAAATAATTTCTCTGCTTGTTCCATTATCAACTATAGCAGTAGCAGGATCTACTTCATAAACTATTTTATTTCCTGTTATTACAGGTTCAGACAAAAATTGAATAGGATTTAAGGCATCTCCAAAATCGAACCAAGCACCGTTAATTCCAAATCCATCAACAGGTAATGTATTATTTGCTCCGGTATAAAAAGTCATTTGAGATAATGCAGTAGGTAAGCCATCTGTTCCTTCATCTGTTATTTTAAATTTAAAAACTTCAATTGCATTTATAGAATCTGCAACATTATTACAGTTTATAGTTTGAGTAATAACCTGATTGTCAGGGTCTTCAATAAGCGACGTCATATCTCTTGCTACTTCAACAGCATCGGCAATTCCTCTTGGGTTTACTTTATATTTTCCAAAAGAAAAAGTTACAACACCTGTTAAATTATACATTGTACCATTTGTTAATGCAAAACCACTTCCATAGTGATAATCAACATCATCGTTAAAGCATAATACATTTCCATCGCAATCATGTCCAAAATACTCGTAATGATTTTGAGAGTCTAAACTGTCAATTACAATATTCTCAACTGTTACTAATTGTCCTTCCCAAGGTTCAGCATTTACATCGTCTTGTGCTAAGGAATAATTAAGATTTATTGAATTTACAATTGCTGGAACTTCTGTATAACCACTGTTTATACTTATAAGAGTTGGGTTTTCTAATTCTGTCATTCCAAAATAGAAAGTTTTTTGTCCTGCAACAGTAATACTGTCTCCTACATTAACATTATCTCCAAGCCCATTATCTGCAATAAGTAAACCGTGCATTGCATCATTTGAATCTTGTATCCAAACTTGGTTATATTCATCATCAGCAGTAACAATTCCGCTTACAGTAAAATTATATCCTTGTCTGACAGTATCGGGATGATTTGCAGTATTTGTAAAAGAAATTGGTAAAACACCTGCATAAAATTGATAAGTTGTACTGTTTGCCACATCATTTAAATTGTCTCTAATTGTATTTAAAGTAAAATTATTTTGAGCTTTTAAATAAACAATAGAATCATATGTTGCATCAATTGATGCTTGTGTAAAGTTAACAGTTGTTTGTCCTGTTGCTGTTAAAGTATAATCGGCAGGATTAACAGAAGTTAAACCACTTTCGTAAAATACAACAAGAGAATCGTTATTTATTGAATACGCATTAACAATATTAATTGGTGGTGGTGCAGGTGTAAATGATAGTGTCCAATCATGTTCAGCACCAATAGCCTCGTAATTTCCCCAACCAATATAATAATTTATTCCTGCAACAACATTAAAATCTAATGTTTCTTGTGAGGTGCTGCAATTATCATCAGCGTTATCAAAATTTGTTCCTCCACAATTATCTTCAATTATTTCTACATCTGTATCAACAGTTGTAAGCCCACAATCAGAAACAGTAATTGTTCCGTTTGTTGGAGCTGTGAAAACATACCATTGATCATAGGCACCCCCTCCTCCTTGTGGATGTATTGCATGATGAGTTCCTACATTAACAGGAACTGCAGCAGAACAAGTTGCACCACCGTTTGTAACAACGGAAACAGTAAAGTGTACTGTATCTGCAACATTAGGTATAAGAGGCTGATGAGCATTATCCACCAACCAAGTAATAACAGTGTGGTTTCCATTTGACAAACCAGTTAAAGCAATAGGATTAGTAGTATAATACATAACAGTTGAACCTCCGTCAACAGTATAATGTATATGTCCATCATCAGAACCTCCAGAATTATCTCCTACTACAAAATTTTCAACATTAAAAACTATATCTACATCTGCCGATGTTTCTGTACTTCCTTCTGTTGGGCTTGTAATTGTAATAGTAGGAGACGGTGGTGCAGGTATAGTGTTTGGAGTAACAGCAGTTGTTCCCCAAGTTACAGTTATATTTTCAGAAGTTTCATCTCTTCCGTTAACCCCGTTACTACCCGATGTTGTTTGTGTTCCTTCTGACATATCTATTCTTTGCCAAGAATCACCTGATGCGTGAGTTTGTGTCATAAATTCTTGATTTGCAAGTGGGGTATCATTATTATAAGTACTTGAATTAATTGTTACACCTGTTTTATCAACAGCTTCTGCATTGTCTCCCCACATAAAATAATCTACATCAGTTACAAGATCTGATGAGCCGTCCCAAGCATATAATATACAAACTTCGCCACTATTTGTAAATGCTCCTTGATTGTTTATTGAACCTGCAATAGCTTCTCTCATATCAGGTATTCCATCAGGAGTACCAGCATCTTCATATAATTCATAAGTGCAATTTACTGAATAAGTTGTAAAAAAATTATCTGAACCATTTAATGCAATTGTTTGAACTTCGCCTGCGTTTATGGTTGCTCCGTCTGGAAATCTTGCATGAAAATCTCCGAAACCACCGCCGCCGTAATTTGCTCCCAAAACAATATTATAATAATAGTTTCCTCCTCCGGCATATGTTGCATCTGTAATATAATAATCAGATAAATTAACAGTAGAGCTGCCGGGATTATATATTTCTACAAATTCACCAGCAGTTGGAGTAACAGCAATCTCAGTAATTAATAATTTAGAAACAATAAAAGGTTCTGTTACGTCAAACGTATTACTTGTTATTCCGGAGAATGTACCACCAGTAGCATTTAAAGTAACATTTATATTTTGAGGACTGAAAGTTAAATCGCTAAAAGTTGCAAGTCCGGCAGTTGTATTAACAGGGTTAGCTCCTGTCATTGTACCTGTTGAAGTTGCTAAAGTAATAGAAGTTGCAGCATAATTAACATCTACATTTCCATAAACATCAGTAGTTCCAACTTGAACAGCAGGAGACATAACATTATTCTCAACAACATTTGAAGGTTGTGTAACAAAAGACAGTTGAGTGGCAACAACATTTAGAGTAAAATTATTTCCAACTATGTTACCGCCAGCAAATGGGTCTTCAAAAGATGAACCTGCTGCATCAGTAGTGAACCCGTTTGAAGCAGCATTTATTTGAAATTGCAAAACACCATTATCTGGCACGTCATTGTTTTCAATATATGCAAATAATTCAAGAGATACTGTGCTGTTATCAGGTATTGAAAATGAGATAGGTAAATAAGCATTATCTGCATTTACAATTGGTTGCCCAGTTAAAGGTATAACAACTGAATTTGTCAAATCGTAAACGCCTCCGCCACTAAGATTATCTTCAAAGTTTATTGTATTATTAGCTCCAGCAACTAGATATATACCTGTTACAATTGTTGGAAGTCCGTCAGCAGTTCCAGCATCGGTAATATCAAAACGAAGAACAGGAACAGAATCTGCTTCTAATGAAGAAATTGTATTAGCCGACACTTGAACTGATGGGTTAACTACGGTTGAAGTTTGGTCATTTGTATTTACTACACCAATCCATTGCCCCGGGTCAAAATTATCAGGAGCATCTTGCGGACTATTTGAAATATGATTTGTACATCCTGACGCAGAAGAACCATCAGACCAAACATTCCATTCTGCTTCATTCCATGTCTGAACTCCTGCTGTAACACTGGCAACCCTTTCAGCACGTCCATCTTCAAATTCATGACAAGTGTTTGACCCATCTTCTCCAGCAACACCAAAGAAATCAACTATTATTGAACCTGGAGAAAGTAGAAAAATCTGATCATCCCCGTTTGAGTCTGCAGGACCACCGGTTCCTATATTTTGGTCTGCTGCAAAACCATATGTTGATGTAAATGTTGATTGGTTTGCACAAATAATATAAAAGCCACCGGCAGCGATAGTACCTGTTAAATCTACTGGTGTTTGAGGACTTGCATTTCCATTTGTGTATCTGTTAATTTGCCAACCGGTTGAAAAATCAACAGAACTACTTCCTGCGTTATATAGCTCTACAAATCTTGCTCCCGCTTCATTATTTGGGTCAGCAATTTCTGTAATAAAAACTTGAGCTTTCATGCCGAAACCGAGAATAAGCATAAAAGCCATTAAAAATAAAATTTTATTTTTCATAATTTATATATTTAGTTAAAAATTATTTTGAAAATTTAATTCAAATTTAAGAAAAGAAAAGAAAAAAATCAAATATTTAATGTTAATTCTTCTTTAAGAAATTTTGCCGTGTAACTTTCTTTATTTTTAATTATTTCTTCAGGAGTACCTTTTGCAACAATAAAACCACCTTCTTTCCCACCTTCTTTGCCAATATCAATAATATAATCAGCCACTTTTATAACATCCATATTGTGTTCTATAACAATTACTGTGTTACCTTTATCAACAAGTCTGTTTAATACTTGAAGAAGCATCTTTATATCTTCAAAATGAAGACCTGTTGTTGGTTCATCAAGTATGTAAAGAGTTTTTCCTGTATCGCGTTTTGCTAGTTCAGTAGCAAGTTTAACTCGTTGAGCTTCGCCCCCTGAAATTGTAGTAGATGCCTGTCCCATAGTTAAATAACCTAGTCCTACATCTTTTAATGCTTTTAGAATTTTACGTATTTTAGGAATATTTTGAAAATATTCATAAGCTGTGTTTATTGTCATATCAAGAACATCGCTTATTGATTTTCCTTTATAGCGGACTTCAAGGGTTTCTCTATTGTATCTTTTTCCTTGGCAATCTTCACAAGGTACGTAAACATCAGGGAGAAAGTTCATTTCAATTGTTCGAAGTCCTGCACCTTGGCAAGTTTCACATCGTCCTCCTTTAACGTTAAAGGAGAAACGCCCGAGTTTATATCCTCTAATTTTAGATTCTGGAAGTTGAGCAAACAGTTTTCTTATTTCGTCAAAAACTTTAGTGTATGTTGCTGGGTTGCTACGAGGAGTTCTTCCAATTGGAGCTTGATTAACTTCAATAACTTTATCTATATTTTCAATTCCTTCTATTGATTTATATGGAAGAGGAATTTTAATGGACTTATAAAAATATTTGCTCAAAATTGGATGCAATGTATTATTTATTAATGATGATTTACCACTTCCTGAAACCCCTGTTACGCAAATAAATATTCCAAGTTGAAAATCTACACTAACATTTTTAAGATTATTACCATTTGCTCCAATTAATGAGATTTTATTTTTTGAGCCTTTTCTTCTTTCTTTTGGTATTTTAATTTGTTTTTTATTTTTTAGATAATCGGCAGTTAATGTATTAGTTTTTAAAACATCATTAGGAGTTCCGCAAGCTGAAATTTCGCCACCGTGTTTTCCTGCAAAAGGACCCATATCTATAAGATAATCAGAAGCAAGCATCATGTCTTTATCGTGTTCTACAACAATTACTGAATTTCCGGTATCCCGAAGTTGTTTCAATGAATTAATAAGTCTGTGATTATCTCGTTGGTGCAGCCCAATGCTTGGTTCGTCTAAAATATAGAGAACATTTACAAGTTTAGAACCAATTTGAGATGCAAGTCTTATTCTTTGGCTTTCGCCTCCGGAAAGTGTTCTTGAACTTCTATTTAGATTTAAATATGAAAGCCCTACGTCTAATAAAAATTGCAGACGAGTTAAAAGTTCTTTTAATATTTCTTTTGCAATAATATTCTGTTTATCACTAATATCTGAGTTTATATTTTTAAGAAAGTTGTATAGTTCCAAAATATCTACTTCTGCTAATTCTGAAATATTTTTATTTGCAAATTTAAACCACAAAGATTCATTTTTTAGGCGTTTTCCATCACAAGTTGAACAAAGCTCATCTGTAAAATAATTATTTTTAATTTTTCTTGAGCTTGAATTATTTTCGGATGTATGTCTTTTAAGATAGTATAAAATTCCATCAAAACTAAGTTCAATTTTTGATGATATTCCAAGTGTTGAATTTTCAATTCTAATAGTTTCATCTGTACCTTTAAGAATTTTATCGAGAGCTTTCTCAGGGATATTTTTTATTGGAGTTTTAAGAGTTACATTATATTGTTTTAAAATTGCTTCAATTTGCCAAAAAATAAGGGTGTTTTTATATTCTCCCAGTGGTTTTATTCCGCCTCTTTTAATGCTTAAATTTTGATCCGGAATTATTTTATTAATGTCAGGTTTACTAACTTCTCCTAAACCTTTGCAGTTTGGACAAGCTCCCTGTGGAGAGTTAAAAGAAAATGAATTTGGTGCAGGCTCATCATATGAAATGCCTGTTGTAGGGCACATTAAATTTTTACTAAAGTATCTAATCTTTTCATAACCATGTTCAAAAGTCATAATTACCCCTTTTCCATGGTGCATAGCTGTTTGAACTGATTCTTTAAGTCTTTTTCTGTTTTTTTCGTCAACTTTAAGTTTATCAATTACAATTTCTATTTCGTGAGTTTTATATCTGTTGAGATGCAGTCCTGGAACAATCTCAGTTATTTTCCCATTTGTTCGCACTTGTAAAAAACCTTTTTTTCTTATTGATACAAACAGTTCTTTGTAGTGTCCTTTTCTACTTTTAACAACAGGTGCTAAAATTACTAGTTTTTTACCTTGGTATTCTTTAAAAATTAAATTTATTATTTGCTCGCTTGTATATTTAACCATCTTTTCACCTGTCTTGTACGAATAAGCAATTCCTGCACGAGCAAAAAGAAGACGTAGAAAATCATATATTTCAGTAACGGTACCAACTGTTGACCTAGGGTTTCGATTTGTTGTTTTTTGTTCTATTGAAATTACCGGACTTAATCCTGTTATTTTATCAACATCCGGTCTTTCAAGATTGCCTAGAAATTGACGAGCATAGGCAGAAAATGTTTCAATATATCTTCTTTGTCCTTCTGCATAGATTGTATCAAAGGCGAGTGATGATTTTCCGCTTCCGCTTAGGCCTGTAATTACGGTTAATTTATTACGAGGTATTTTAACATCAATATTTTTTAAGTTATGAACTCTTGCTCCGACTATTGATATTTTTTTGTCCATTCTATTTTTAAAAAATTAGTTTGCAAAGATAGTTTTTATGTTTTTAACTTGAAATTTAATTGAGGGAGATTGGGTATTAGCTAATGGTAGTAGAAATTTGAGTTAATTTTCTTATATTTTTCCTATTTGGTTAGATTTGTTTGTTAGAATATCTACTGTGTATAAGTTATATAAACTACAAAAATAAAAAATCCTTACTTTATATATAGAAAGGATTTATTTTTTATAATATTCTGAGTTTGCAACGAAAATTCTTGTTAGGATGGTTATATGCAAAACGCCAAAACTTTTAATAATTATATTCCATTGGATTAACAAATCTTAATCGAGTTCTTTTCCCTGTTTTTTAAGTTTTTTAAACTAAGCTCATATTTAATTTTTTAATAAAGAATTATTTTCTTGGTTATCTCATCATTAGCATTTTTTAGATTCACAAAGTATATTCCTTTTGAATATTCAGACATATTAACATTTATATACTGTTCGTCAATGTAAAAAGATTTTACAATTTTTCCTGTTATATCAGAAATTTTAGCGGAAACATTGTTTGATTTTGTATTTCTATAAAAATTATTTTCTATTATGAACTTTCCTTTTGAAGGGTTAGGATAAATTGAAAATTTATTATTCAAAAATTCTACAGAAGATGCTAATGAAACATTTACTGTCCATTCTTGAAATTCATTAATTTCAGAAGTTATTCTATATGTAAGGGGAGAAGAAAAATCATTAACTGTTTCTCCACTAACTTGTGGAGTTCCATCTATTTCAATATCAGAATTTATTGCATTTATAAAACTTGCAGTTAGGCTTGATAAATTAGTTCCGGTAGGCAAAGTAACTGAAACAGTTTGGTTTTCATAATCTATATCTCCTACAACAGAGTCATTTTCAGATACCAAAGAAAAAAATATAAAATCTTTACCTTCGCAGTCTTGTGTTGTTAGTCCGTATGAGCTTAAAGAATCTGTTAATTCTGCTGATGTGCCTCCGGTTCCATCCCATGTATTATCCATTATAATTTTAGAATCCGGTGATATTAATATATGATATGGTGTCCAAGAAATGTTAAAATCCGTTGCAATACTATTTCCTCCGGATGCACCACTTATTGCAGGAAAAGTCATCCTATAGTTTTCTGTAAACGACCAAACATCTTCATCAGTTTCATAACTTCTAGAACTAACACCTAAAAAAACAACATCTCCGTAGTTGCATCCAAAGTTTTTAAAGACTTCATCAATTTTTGGAGTGGCCGTCATACAAGACCCGCAAGAAACTGAAAAGAAATCAATTAAAACATATTTTCCTTTATCTAAATAGTCTGCGTGTAGTTCATGTCTTGTTCCATATATATCGGTTGCTGTAAAATCCGGCACACCTTTTTGGGCGTTCAAATTAAAGATTGATACAAATAGTATAATAAATAATAGGTTTAAGAATTTCATTTTATAAATATTAATGAATACAAATATGTTTTATAACATGATGCAAATATAAAAAATAGTTGCAATAATTTCTTATGTTTTTAAAGTTCTTCTAATACGAAGCAAGTTCTTGTAGGAATATACAGCTTTAAAATATCTTTTTTATTTTCTTTTACTGTTTTATAAATAAGGTCTTCATCAATTCTAGAATAACCAAGATATTCTTCGCTATCAGAATTAATTATTACTTTATATTTACTTTTTTGCACATTGAAACCATAATCTGTAAAAGAAATAAATGGGTTAAAATTAAAAACGAATATGTATTTATTTCTTTTAAAAATAAGCACTTGGTCATAAGCTTTATCGGATAGAAGTTGAATTTTTTCTGATAATACTTTTTTGTTTTTAAAGAAATGAACTATCTCAGTATTAAATAGTTGCAAATAATGATATATAAGTTCAGGATTATCAGAAAGACTCCATTGTCTGCGTGCATAATGATAGGACCAATTGTTGCCTTCTCTAGGAAAATCTATCCATTCAGGATGCCCAAACTCATTTCCCATAAAATTCAAATATCCGGATTGAGAGCATGCAAGAGTTGAGAGTTGAATAATTTTATGAATAGCTAATGCTCTTTCAATATTCATGTTAATATTGTTGATGTGCATATTATGATACATATCGGAATCTGCCAGTCTGAACATAATAGTTTTATCTCCTACGAGAGCTTGGTCGTGAGATTCCGAGTAGTTTATAGTTTTTTCATCATCTCTTTTATCAGTTAATCTATGAAAAATTTCACCTACATGCCAATTTTCATCTTTTTGTTCCTTAATAATTTTTATCCAAAAATCAGGTATTCCCATTGCAAGTCTATAGTCAAAACCAAAGCCTCCATAATTAATAGGTGATGCAATTCCCGGCATCCCGCTCATTTCTTCTGCAACTGTTAAAGATTCCGATTTAATTTCATGAATTAACTTATTTGCAAGCATCAGATAAGTAATTGCATCTTCGTCTTGATTAAAGTTAAAATAATCGTAATATGAAGTAAAGTTAGTTTCTAAACCGTGGTTTAAATATAGCATACTTGTAACACCATCAAACCTAAAGCCATCAAAATTATATTCTTCAATCCAAAATTTGCAATTTGAAAGTAGAAAATGTAAAACTTCATCTTTTCCATAATCAAAACATTTGGAATCCCAAGCAACATGATTTCCTCTTTCTCCTGCATGAAAATATTGATATTCGCTTCCATCATATCTTGCTATGCCTTCAACTTCATTCTTAACTGCATGAGAATGAACAATATCCATAATTATCTGTAGTCCGTATTTATGTGCAGTATCAATCAGTTTTTTCAATTCATCGGGAGTACCAAAACGAGAAGTTGCAGCAAAAAAACTTGAGACATGGTATCCGAAAGAACCGTAATAAGGATGTTCTTGAATTGCCATTAATTGGATTGTGTTATAGCCTAATTTTACAATTCTTGGAATTATGTTTTTTGTAAATTCGCTATAAGTTGCAACTTTTCTATCTTCAGAAGCCATACCTATGTGTGCTTCATATATTAATGCATTATTATTTTCTTTTGGTGATTTATATTTTTGTTTATATGGTTTTTCCGGAAACCAAACTTGTGCATTAAAAATATGTGTATTTTTATCTTGAACTACTCGTTTTGCATAAGCCGGAATTCTATCTCCGCTTCCTCCTTCCCATGTAACATATAATCTGTATAAGTCTTTATGTTTTAATAAATTAAAATTTATTTCAATTTCAAAAATACCTTTTGATTTTTTAGTAAGTTTAAATTCATCGATTGCTTGCCAATTTGAAAAATTTCCTACTAAAAATACAGAGTGGGCATTTGGCAACCAATCTCTGAAAATCCATGATTTTTTGCCTTTATGAAGTCCATAAAACTGATGGGCATTTGCAAAACCTCTAAGAGTTTTTCCTTTAGTTAGTTCTTTTTCTTTTTGTTTTGCATTTCTAAAACGCCTTTCTATTGTTGAAGAAAAGGGTTCTAAATATTTATCATTTTCTATAATTGGAATAGCCATATCTTTTAAAATTTGTTTATTACAAATATACGCCAAATTATTTATTATTTTATATATAGAAATGAATAACTTTTTTTAATTTATTTTTTTTTCTAACTTTGATAAAAAATATTTTAAAAATGAAATTAACTTTCTCAATTCTTGTTATTTATAAAATTATATTTTTTGCAATTTTATTATTTGTTTTTTTCAGATTCTTATTCTTTTCAGTTTCTATTCTTCTCAAAAGCAAAAAAAAGTTAAAAATAGCTAAACGAAACTTACCTATTTTAGAGTTCTTTATTTGGCTTATTTTTTCAATATGGGTTTTCAAAGAATTTTTAATATATAATCAATACTTTGCACTTATAATTTTCATTATAATGCTAACAATATCAATCATTTCAGTAAAGATTGTTTTAAAAGATTACATTGCAGGCGTTATTATTAAGTTAGACTCTTCAATAGTTCTTGGAGATACTATAACTAGTTCTAATTTTACAGGTGTTATTTCTAATTTTAATTATCGAACATTAGAATTAGAACTTCAAAATAAAAGCTTAATTAAAATTCCTTATTCAAAGATATTAAACAACAAATTAATAAAAGAAAAACGTTCAAATACAATTTCAGGATACTCCTTTAATCTAACAACATCAAAAGAAAAAAGTGTTGAAACTCTTATAAAGTCTATAAAAAAAACGGCTGTATTATTACCTTGGGTATCTATAAAGCAACAGGTAGAAATAAATACTATTTCTGAAACTGACAATACTTATTTATTTGAAATTTCTTTATATTCTTATAATAAAGATATGTATTTTAAAATTGAAAAGCATATAAAAGATAAGTTTGAAATTTAACTAGTATTTTATAATAAATAAAAAAAGGAACACAATGTGTTCCTTTTTTTGTAAGGTGTGAATTAAGGATTTCTTAATTAACTTTTCTGTTTAAATCAGTACCAGCTTTAAACTTAATAACATTTTTAGCTTCTATGTTGATTTCTTTACCTGTTTGAGGATTTCTTCCTTTTCTTGCGTTTCTTTTATTAACAGCAAAAGAACCAAAACCTACTAGTGCAACTCTTTCTCCTTTTTTAAGAGCTCCTTCTGTTGCTTCAATAAATGCGTCTAAAGCTCTTCTTGAATCTGCCTTAGTTAAACCTGAATTTGATGACATTGCATCAATTAATTCTGCTTTGTTCATAATTTAAAAAATTTTTTATGATTAGATATATAATTAATTTGTACTGCAAATATAGGCTTAATCTACAATATAGCAAACTTTGAGCGTTTTTTTTGTTATTTTTTTTCAACAAACTATCTCTGTAACGCAACTACATCAAGGCTTTCAGGGTAAGTTACTGACAATCAACAATATATGTAAAAGTACTAGTTATCTCTCTAAACGTATTTTTTATTAATTTTTTTATTCTTTTTTAAAAAAAAGTTAAATTTATTAACTTTTTTGTTATCTATATATTAAAAAACGACAAAAATAATGTGTTGAAAACATTTATTTTATGGCTGTTTTCAAGTATTTTATTAAATTATAATTAGACAATAATTTAAAATAAAAAATAAAAAAAATATTTTATTTTAAATTTAGTTTATATATTTGCACCCGCTTTTAAGGAGAGATGGCAGAGTGGTCGAATGCAGTAGTCTTGAAAACTACCGTACTCACAAGGTACCGGGGGTTCGAATCCCTCTCTCTCCGCAAAATAAAAAACTCGAAACATACGTTTCGAGTTTTTTTTATTTGAATGTAGCATATAATATTTTTATACTATTCGTAACTTTCTGGTTCTTTTGGATTTTCTAATGCTTGGTTATACATAGTCATAGCACGTAGGCTCATTCCCATGCTTGAGAAGCCTCCATCGTGAAATAAATTCTGCATAGTTACTTTTTTTGTTAAATCTGAAAATAATACAATACAAAAATCAGCAAACTCTTCTGCTGTTGCATTTCCAAGAGGAGACATACGTTCTGTGAAATCTAACAATCCGTCAATACCTTTAACTCCGCCGCCGGCAGTTGTCATTGTAGGTGATTGAGATATTGTATTTACTCTAATCTTTTTTTCTCTTCCATAAATATATCCAAAACTTCTTGCAATAGATTCTAGCATTGATTTTGCATCTGCCATATCATTATAACCATACAATGTTCTTTGGGCAGCAACATATGATAGAGCAACAACTGAACCCCATTCGTTTATAGCATCTTTTTTCTTAGCCACTTGTAATAATTTATGAAATGAAATTGCTGAAACATCTAATGTTTTATTCAAATATCTATAATTTAAATTATCATAAGGTTTATTTTTTCTAACATTGAAAGACATTGCTACTGAATGTAAAATAAAATCAATTTTACCGCCAAAACGTTCCATTGTTTTATCAATTAAATTCTCTAAATCTTCAACACTTGTTGCATCAGCAGGAACAACAATTGTATTGCATTTCTCTGCTAAATCTTTAATATTACCAAACCGCATTGAAGTAGCTGTATTTGTAAGAACAAACTCAGCACCTTCTTCATAGGCTCTTTCAGCAACTTTCCATGCTAAGGACATATCGTTTAATGCCCCGAATATTATTCCTTTTTTTCCTTTTAATAGATTATACATAAAATATTAGTTTTTTTTTAATATTGAATTTACAAATATATAAAGTTTCCTGAATATTGCTGTTTTTTAACATGTTTTAAGATTTAACAATTAATTAAGAAGTAAATATAATGCTGTTGTTTTTGAACTTTATGGAATATTTACTTATAACAAGCTCAAATTTTGTTAAAAATAAAAGTTTCAGTTTCCTTGAATAATTACTTATTTTTTTTATTCAAATTCATTTTTTATGATAGTTTTGTATATCCATAAAACAGATATATTTGAAACAGCCAAGAACATAGTTATATCCATTCACATATATTTTTTGCAGAAGAAAGCAAGTGTTCCTATGTTCAGAGCAATACATTTATTACAAACACAAACGTTCAAGCAACTTATTCAACATAAGTCAATTATATAATTTTAAACATATGAAAAATTTAATATATTTAATTTTAATAAGTATTTCAGTAAATACTTTCGCTCAGAAAACTTTTGGATTATTTATGACAAAAGAAATAAGGCAATCTTATGATAAAAAAACTCGCTCTTATGAGGGAATTCCGGGAGAAAATTATTTTATAAATAAAATTGACTATTCAATAAAAGCAAATTTTAATCCTGCTACAAGAGTTCTTTTTGGAAATGAAAAAATTACTTACACAAACAATAGCCCTGATAGTCTTAGCTTTCTTTATCTTAACCTTTATCAGGATTTGTACAAAAAAGGTAATCAAAGAGATTTTTATTTAGGAGCAGTTGATATTACTGATGGTGTCCAAATCACTAAAATTACTTACAATACAATAGATATTAAAACGGATTCTAAAGAAGTTATAAACAAAAACTCAATTTTAAGAATTAAGTTACCAAAAAAAATTGCACCAAATTCAAATTCAATAATTGAAATTAATTGGAATTTTATTTTACCAGGAACTGTTCCTGTAAGAATGGGAACATATAATAAAGATAATTTTTTTATAGGTCTTTGGTTTCCCAAGATTGCTGTGTATGATGATATTTTAGGCTGGAACACAAAAGGACATTCCGGAAGACATGAGTTTTATAATGATTTTGGAAATTACGATGTGAAAATAACGGTTCCTGATAGATATAATGTATGGGCAACCGGAGTTTTACAAAACGGGAAAGATTTATATTCAAATAAATATCTTAATCGAATTAATAAATCAAAAGAAACCGAAGAGGTTCTTCATATTATTTCAAAAGCAGACAGAGAAAAAGGAGATATTTTAAAAACAAAAGGAAGCCATGTTTGGAAGTTTAAATCTGAAAATACTCCTGATTTTGCTTTTGCAGTTAGCAAAACATATCTTTGGGATGCTACAAGTATAAATTCCGGAAACAAACGTATTTCTGTTAATGCTGTTTATAAAGAAGACTCAAAAGATTTTCATGAAGTTGCTAGTATAAGCAGAAATGTAATTAAATTTCTTAGTGAAGAAATACCTAACTTGCCCTACCCTTACCCTCAAATTACTGCTTTCAATGGTGGTGGAGGAATGGAATACCCCGGAATGGTTAACGATGGAGACGCAAGTAATAAAGATGGCACATTATATCTTACTTCACATGAAATTGCCCACTCATATTTTCCTTTTGCAACAGGTTTAAATGAGCAAAAATATGCATGGATGGATGAAGGATTAATTACTTTTATTCCGAGCTTCTTTATTGAAAGATATTCTGAAGATGGTTATATTTTCTTTAAAAATAACATAAATTGGTATAATAAAAATGCAGGAACTTTTGAAGATGTTCCTTTAATGATCAGTTCTGATAATATTAACGGTAGTGCATATAGATTTCAGTCATACAACCATTCATCAGTGGCTTTTTATTTATTATATAAGTATCTTGGGAAAGAAAAATTTGTAAAAGCTCTAAAAGAATTTGGCGAAGTTTGGAAAGGAAAACATCCTTTGCCATATGATTTTTTCTTTATTTTTAATAAAGTTGCAGAAGAAGATTTAGCATGGTTCTGGAAGCCTTGGTTTTTTGAAATGGGCTATGCAGATTTATCTTTAAAGAAAATTTTTAAAACAGAAATTAACAGAACAATTATTACAATTGAGAACAAAACAGGCTATCCTGTTCCTATTGATTTAACTGCTGAATACGAAAGTGGAAAAAAAATAAATATTTATAAAGACATGGATATTTGGAAAAACAATAAAAAAACTTTCAAGTTAAACGTTCCTCTTGATGGCTTAAAAAAACTTACTTTAAATACAGAGACTATTCCTGATGCTTATGAAAATGATAATATTATAGAATTTTGATATTTTTTGTTTGAAGGACTTGTTTTTAAATACTTTTAATATTCACTCAATAAAAAATTTATAATCTATACACTTAAAGAAAAGTATCAAACATTTATTTTATTAAAAAGACCTACACACCGAGGCTATTTATTAGAAACAATAACTTTATAGGCACACTCTAATGAATAATTAATTGACCACTATCGGATATAAATACTCTGTTTGAGTCATAGTTACAGTTAGTAACTTCTAATTTACTTGTGCCATTTATTATTATATCAGTATTATTCATTTCACAATCAAAAGCAAAGGCATTGCTATTGTCTTTCACTGCGAACTCACTATTAATTGGGTCATCCGGATCA
The DNA here is from genome assembly GCA_947311445.1 of uncultured Chlorobiota bacterium. Classification (GTDB taxonomy): domain Bacteria; phylum Bacteroidota; class Bacteroidia; order Bacteroidales; family JAADGE01; genus JAADGE01. The sequence goes on from CAMZKV010000031.1 coordinate 46,700, forward strand.
TCACTTCCTACAAGGCAATTGTGAATAGTTAGTTTAGAATTATTATTTATATGAAATAGTTGCCCAAAAACATGGCTGTCTGAAATTGTTAATTCAGCATTGTCAATAAGCAATATTTCTAAAAATTTTGTATTATATATATTTCCAACTTTTTGACCTTGAATTGTTAATTTATCATTTCCAATAAGATACAAATTTATAAAATATACTTCTGTATTAATTATATTTATATTAGAACCAAATTCAGTTATTGTAAAATTTGTTGCTATTCCTGACGGATTTACTAAATTTAATGTTGCATCTGTTATTCCATTAGACCATAGTGCTAAGGTAACATCCATAGAATTTTGAATTGTAATATCTGCATTTGGTTTTACATCTACTTGCCATCCTTGCGCAACTGAGTTAGTCATATCTAATTTCCATCCTCCGTTTGATGAGTTATCAATAAGATAGTTCACATGTTCATACGAATTTGGAAACTCTAATGGTGCGTTAGTACTAAAAAAGAATTGCATATTTGGGTAAATTTCACAATTATCAATAGTTGCAACACCTTGATTGTCCATCCTTAGTTCTTCAATTAAAGAGTTTGATCCAACAAGAGAGCAATTGTCAAACAATTTCACTGCTGAATGGTTTTTTAATAAAGAATTTGAAACATCAATTGAAGCATTATTTCGCAATTCAAATTCCCACATTTTATTTACAGATTTAAGAGTTGAATTGTTTTTAATAATAATTTTAGCATCGTCTTCTAAATATATACCGTATTGTAAATCTTCAATTAAATCAAAGTTTAAGATTGCACCATCAATAATTAAAGTTGTACTTCCTCCAATATTTATACTTCCGGAAATATCATTGATATCTGTATTAATAATGTATGTTTCATCATCATACAAATCTATATCAGAAGTTATACTGCTTATGATTTTTTTGTCAATAGGAACTATTGAAGGTTTTTCGTTTTTGTTGCAAGATATAAATATTAATGTAAAAATTAGAAGTATGTATTTCATATTTTTAGTTTAAAAAGTTTTAATAAATACTATAATTTTTAAGGTTTTATAGCCTGTTGGCAATAATTTTTTTGTTTGTTTTCCATCTTAATACCGTAAACCCAATGATTGCAGAAATTAAAGAACCAATAAGTATTCCTATTTTTGCTGAGTCAATATACATTGGGCTATTTTCAAACGCCAAACTCGCAATAAAAATTGCCATAGTAAATCCAATTCCTGCTAAAAATGAGACACCTACAATATGCTTATTACTAATATCTTTTGGAATTTCAATAAGTTTTATTTTTTTTGCTAATAATATTATAGATGAAATACCAATACTATTTCCTATAACTAAACAAATAATAATATTTAGGATAAGAGCAGTATCTAAATCAATATCACTATTTATAAGTACGCCGGCATTAGCTAATGCAAAAACCGGAATTATAAAATAAGCAACCCAATCGTGTAATTTATGTTCTATATGTTGTAATGGTGACTGAAATTTATTTGTCCAGTTTTCTAAATTATCAATATGTTCAATTTGTTCTTTGGATAGAATTGGTTTTTCACATACAGCTGCCTGTTTAATATTATTAGTAATATTCACTAAATTATCAATAAATGTAGATGTACGAATTTTTTGCCTTACAGGAACTGAAAAGGCTAATAAAATGCCTGCAAGAGTAGGATGAATACCTGATTTCAAAAATAGCACCCAAATTATTATGCCCAGTATAACATTAAAGAACTTAGAGTAGTATCCTTTAAAAGATAATGCGTATAAAACACCCAATAATAGCAATGCAATAAGTAATAAACCTATATTTATGTTTCCACTATAAAAAACAGCTATTACTAATACTGCACCTATATCATCAACAATTGCAAAGGCAGTTAAAAATAATTTCAAACTTAATGGGATTCTGTTACCTAAAAGTTTTAAAATTGCCAAAGAGAAAGCTATATCAGTAGCCATTGGTATTCCCCAACCTTTTGTAGTTTCAGGATTTTGATTTAACAGTAAAAATAATATTACAGGTACTAACATTCCGCCCAGTGCCCCAAATATTGGAAAAGAAATTTTCTTGATAGAATTTAATTCTCCAATTATCAATTCCCTTTTAATCTCCAATCCAATTAGGAAAAAGAAAATTGCCATTAATCCATCATTAATCCATAAAATTAATGGTTTTTTTAATTCAAAGCTTTCCGTTGAAAATCCAATTTTATATTGCCAAAGAGATTGGTAACTTTCCGCAAATGGTGAATTTGCCCATAGAAGAGCAGTAATTGTTGTAATCAACAATAATATTCCACTAAAACTTTCAATTTTAACAAATTTTTGAAATGGTGATAAAATTATATTTTTCTTCATTTATATTCTATTTTTTATTTAGGTATTCCATTCCATATTTCAATGTCGTCAATCCATTGATGTTTTGGATTTGCATCTCCGTATATTTGTGTCAAAATAATAAAATCAATTGGTTTAGAATTACGAGTTGTTGAACCGTGATAATCTCCTATAACTTCTCCATTTACTTTCCACAAGTCTCTGCCATCATCTCCTTCACTCCAATGCCAATAAAACAATTCCTGTACCTATAAATGAATGGTTTGAATCAGAATTTTATTGGCATTGGAGTGAAAGAGATGATGGCAGAGCCTTGTGGAAAGTAAATGGAAAAGTAATAGGAGATTATCACGGTTCAACAACTCGTAATTA
>CAMZKV010000032.1 GCA_947311445.1 uncultured Chlorobiota bacterium
ATACAAAGACAGGAGATAAGGGAAAGACTTCTCTTTTTAGCGGAGGTAGGGTATGCAAATCTGATTTAAGAATTAAAGCCTATGGAACAACGGATGAACTAAATTCGTTTATAGGTTTACTTGTTGCATCAGAAATTAACATTTCACACACAAAGGTTCTTATTAATATTCAAAATAAGTTGTATAATGTTGGTTCTATATTGGCAGTTAAGGGCAAAACATCATTTAAAGTTCCGGAAATAACTATGGCAGATGTTGTATTTCTTGAAAAAGAAATTGACCGGTTAAATTTTGAACTTCCTCCTATTAAAAACTTTATAATTCCCGGGGGAAACAAAGCAACGGCTCTATGCCATGTTTGCAGAAGTGTTTGCAGAAGAGCAGAAAGAATAGTTGTTGAACTGCAAAACACTGAAAATATTGACTTAGTTATAATTAAATATTTGAACCGTCTATCTGACTATTTATTTGTTTTGGCAAGAAAGGTTTCAAAAGAAACAAAAGCTAAAGAAATTGTGTGGAAACCATAGTAAATTCAGGCTTTCGCAAAAAAAAAACAAGAAAAATTTTTTGTTTTATTTTTTTTTTTATATTTGCATCCCGAAAAAAAAGGGAATATACATTAATTAAATTAAGTACAAATGTATTGGACATTAGAATTAGCATCAAAATTAGAAGATGCACCTTGGCCTGCAACAAAAGAAGAATTAATTGATTTTGCAATTCGCTCAGGCTCACCACTAGAAGTTGTTGAAAATCTTCAAGAGATTGAAGATGAGGGAGAGAGTTATGATAGTATTGAAGATATTTGGCCAGACTATCCAAGTAAGGAAGACTTTTTCTTTAATGAGGACGAATATTAAAAAACAAAAAAGAGCGATATTAAATTCGCTCTTTTTTTACACCTTTTGACGAGCTATCTTTCTGACTATCAATATCTTCTTTGGTATTTTCTTTTCCACTTTTTTCGAAAGAAAAGTCTTGTTTTTTAATCTCCTTTTTCCAAATAAAAATATCTTCTTTTTTAGTTGCCCTATATTCAATATCCCATTTAAAATCCGGCAAAATTGTTTTTTCAATACTTAAAGTAAGTGGGGGGTGAATTTTTCCAACAGGCTTATCAAAGAACCAAATTTTATCTACTGTGCTATTTTTCATATAAATTTCCATATCTGCACATTCTATAAAATTTACTCCAATTAGTCTTTTATCGTCATCTCTGATAAAATATATAGATTTGCCATTTTCAATGACATCAATTTGAGAAAGTTTTTTTTCGTCAACATATGCAATCATATTTTTCCCGTATATTTGATCAAACCTTATAGAGTCTGATTGCGAAATTATAAATGCTTTATTTTTCAAATCTACCCTATCAATTTCGTTTTTCTTTGTAAGAATTTCAATATAATCGGCAGATAATTGGTTAGAGTCTGACCACATTACGGGGTTAATGTGCATTTCAATAACAGAATCTTTTAGATTATAAACAAGAGAATCGCATTTTGATTGGAAGTCTGTTTTAAAAGTTTTTACGTGTTTAAAAGCTCTAATTATTCGGTAAACTTCATATTTTTCATTGAGAAGAATTGAGTCTTTGTAGGATTCTAATGTGTCTGCGTGCATATATAAAGAGTCTGTTTCTCCTGCTTGAATAAAGAGAGCACTGTCTGTCATCATTGAATATCCGGTTTTTTCTAAATATAAGCCATCGTGTCCTAATAACATAACATTTTGAATTGTGTCTTCAAAAACTACATTATTATAGGCTTTTCCAATTCCCGAATTTCTATCGTAATATAAACTGTCTCCTCTAAGTATTTGTTCTTTGCTTCTAAGATATGCGTTTTTATTAAATTGAGATACATCTTTATTATGATTATACCATCCATTTTCACAATAAATATAATTAGAATCACTTATAATTTCTGTGGGACCGATAAAATATGTTATTTTTTCAACAGTATTGTGTTTTAGAGTGTCAGAATACATTTTAAATCTTGGGTTTCTTACAACAACATTTTTTTTAAAAAAAAACTCGTCATCATCTGCATAATAGTAACCCAAAACACTTGTCAAAGTATCTTCCCCATTTATTGTTGTTCCGTTATTAAAATAGTGCCCTATGTTTTTATTGAGGTCATAGTCTAAACTATCGGTTAAGAGTGTTAAACTATCTTTTTTTAGGATAACATTATTTCTAACTTTTGCCTGTTTTGTTTTTCCGGAATAATGGAGAGTGTCTCCGTACAAGAAGACTGTGTCTGTTTCGTCTCCTTTTGGGGGTTTAATAATTTTTATATTTCCAAATGCGTCAAAATAACTTTTTCCATAATTAAAAAGGGCACTATCACAATACATAATTGAATTATCGTGCTTGAATACTACGCTATCTATTAGTATTTTTATATCAATTCCAAGCTCTTCTGTAGTAAAAAGGTATTTAGAATCGAAATCAATTCTTTTTTGAGAGAACGTTAATAACGAAAACAAAGCAATTAATATAAAAAGAGTGAATTTTTTCACGTTTTAAATTAAGTAAGCCTATAATAATTGATTAATTATATCTTCGACAGAAATTCCTTCTGCTTCGGCTTTATAGTTTCTTATAATTCTATGCCTAAGAACAGGCAATGCAATTGCTTTAACATCATCAATGTCCGGAGAGAATTTTCCGTGAAGTGCTGCGTGAGCTTTTGCTCCTATTACAAGATATTGAGATGCTCTTGGCCCTGCTCCCCATTCCAAGTATTTGTTTGCAATATCGTTTGCCTTTTCTGTTCCTGGCCGTGTTGCAACCGTTAAATTAACCGCATATTTTAAAACATTGTCGTTAATTGGAATTCTTCTTACAAGTTGCTGGAAGTAAATAATTTCTTCTCCTGTTACAATATTTTCTAATTTAATTAACTTTTCTTTTGTTGTTTCTTGAACAATTTTAATTTCGTCTTCAAATTTTGGATAATCTAACCAAATATTGAACATAAACCTATCTAATTGAGCTTCCGGTAGAGGGTATGTTCCTTCTTGTTCAATTGGGTTTTGAGTTGCAAGAACAAAAAATGGCTTTCCAAGTTCATATTTTATTCCTCCTGCGGTAACGTTTTTTTCTTGCATTGCTTCCAAAAGAGCTGCTTGTGTTTTAGGTGGTGTTCTATTTATTTCATCGGCTAAAACAATATTTGCAAACAATGGTCCTTTAAGGAATTTAAATTTTCTGTTTTCATCTAAAATTTCAGTTCCGATAATATCTGAGGGCATTAAATCTGGTGTAAATTGTATTCTTTTATATTCTAATCCTAAAACTTCTGCCAAAGTATTTACAAGTAATGTTTTTGCAAGACCGGGAACACCAATTAAAAGACAATGTCCATTACTAAAAATAGAAATTAACACTTCCTTTATGACATCATCTTGTCCGTATATTACTTTGTTAATTTCAGAAAAGAAATTTTCATATGTTTTTTTTAAAGCATTTACAGCCTCAACATCATCTTTAAATTTTATCATCTTTTTTATTTATTAAGTTCTATTATTTATTTAGAGAACCATCCTTTGTATTTAAAATTGCAGTTCCGGTATTCTTCATCTATTTTAAAATATGTTGTTTTTTGAACTTTTTTAATCCATTCACTTACTATTGTGTCTTTCTTTTTTTGTTTTGACATATCACTAATAAGCTGATAATCAGTTTTTATGTCTGCAACATGTGGTTCTGTTTTATTTATAAGTTTTATTATTTTTATTTCGGGTTTTCCTTTCATACTTCGACTTTCGTATGATTGAGAAATTTCTCCTGCGTTCATTTGTTTTAATATATAGTTTGTTGCAGCATCTAATTGACTACTTTTAAAACCTGAGGTTCCTGTATAAGGGTTTATAACAATTCCTCCGCTTTTATTTGTTTCTTCGTCTGTAGAATACCTTATTGCAGCCTCTTCAAATGTCATTTCTTTATTCCTTATAATTTTTGCGATACTGTCTAATGTTGTCTTTGCTTTCCTTTTCTCGGAGTTTAATGCTTTTGGTATTTTAAGTATATGTCTTATATGAATTCTTTCTCCTTTTCTTTCTAAAAATTGAATAATGTGGTAGCCAAATTCTGTTTTTACAATTTTTGAAAGTTCTCCTTCTTTTTCTAATTCAAAGGCAGCGGCTGCAAATTCGGGAACTAAATCTCCTCTTCTTACCCAGCCTAAATCTCCATCGTTTGCAGCAGAAGCCACATCATCTGAATATAAACTTGCAAGAAAACCAAATTCTTCTCCTTTGTTTACTCTATCAATATATTCTTGAAGAGATTTTTTAATTTTTTTTATTTGGGCTTCTTTAATAACAGGATGTATAACAATTTGTGCTATTTCAATTTCGGATTCTACAAGAGGTAGGCTGTCTTTTGGGAGAGTTTTAAAAAAGGTTTTCACTTCTTTTGGTGTAACTTTTATATCTTGTGTTATTTGGCTCTCCATTTGTTGGGAAAGTATTTGGTCTTTAACAACATCTCTGAAATGGTCTTTTATTTTACTAAAGGGTTTGTTAAAGTATTCTTCCATTGCTTCTCTTCCATTCATTTGTTCTTCAAACATAGACATTCTTCTGTTTAGCTCTCCTTCCACCTGATTATCAGACACTTCAATACTGTCAACTTTTGCTTGGTTTACAAGAAGTGCTTGGTAAAGAAGTTCTTCAAAAGCAAAACATCTTAGGTTTGCTCCAAGAGTTTCTCCTCTTGATTTGTATTGAAGCATGAGGGTTTCAACGTCTGATTTCAAAATGGTTTTGTTTCCTACAATTGCAATTATTCCATCAATTGAATTGTTTTGAGAAATTGCTTGCAAACTTAAAATAAGCAGCAGTAATGTTGTTTTTAAAATTTTTATCATTTTTTATTTAGTTCAATTTTTGAAATAATCGTTTTTCTAATTGTTTTTCAAGAAAATTTTAATACTGTTATTTTTTATATCGCTTTGATATATTCTTTTCTCTAACTCACTTATAATATTTCGTTTTCTTTTATTTAAGAGTATTATTTTAATTCGATCTTTTGCTAATTCCAATGGTTCTATTTCTCCTTTTAGTTTGTATTCTTTAAAAATTACATAATACAAAAAATCAGTGTTTCTGGTTTGTAGTTTTTTACTTGCTTTTAAAATAGTTTCAGGGTTATTAAAATTATTTGGTAAAAAACTTAGCACCGTAGAAATTTCTGTCCATTTATTATTAAAATTTTCAATGTTTTCTGCTTTTTTTTCTGCCGAAGCAATCATTTTTTCTTCATTGTTTAAATAAAACGCATTTTTAAAGCTGTTTATACTACTGTCAACAGAAAATTTAAACATTAGTACTTTTACCACTTCTTCGTTTAATTTAAAACTTTCAGGGAACAAATTGTAATAGTTTTCTATTTCTTGTTCTGAAATAGTAGTATCTATTTCTTTCTTTATTATTTCTTGTTTGTATTTTTCAATTAATAAAGATGCTCTATAGTCTTCGACAATTAAATTTATATCTTTTTGCTTTTCTGTTAAATTAAGTTCTGCTCTTTTTAAAATTGTTTGTTTTTTTACCCAAAAATCTATTCTATTTTTCAGTATTGCAATACTGTCTTCCGGTCTTATGTTTTTTGGTATTATATCTTGAATATCTTCAAAATATAAAACTTTATTATAAACTTGTGCAAGTTTTGTTTTGTTTTCTTGCTTATTGCAAGAAAAAATTAGCAAGACAATACTTAGAATTAGAACTTTATAACGTTTTAACATAAATAATTGTTACATTTAATTAATGTCCTTCGTAATATTTGCAAAAAACAGTACCAGGGTTTCCTTCGTTTTTATTTTAAGTTTAAAGATTTTTTAATGCTTTTAAAAACACTTTGATTAACTGAAATTTTATATTTTTTCTTTAAGTTTTCAATCCATATTTTTTCAAGCTCAGTTTGATAATCGGATATAACAATTCCTTTTACTTCTTCAAATGGTTTTTGTTTTGATATTTTTGTTCCGTTAATATATACTAAAACTTTTTCTTTTGGTAAGTTTATAATTTTTTGTTTTGCAGACAGTTTGTTATTTTTCTTCATATTTAAAACCTTATCTGCGTATACATTTTCGCCTTTTGAATATTCTCCATTTGAAACTTTAGTTAAAAGTTCTCCTTTTTTGTTTATCTTTTTTAATAGCTTATCATCATTATATTTTCCTCTTTTTGCAAGTAGTTTTGATGCAAGTTTAAATGTTTTATCATTTTTATATTTAAAAATGCTTAAATCAAGGTTTAATTGGTTTTTGTAGTTTGAAATGTTTTTTTCATAAAACTTTTTTAATCCTATAGTGTCTTCTGATGCTTTGTCCCATATTTCTTTTTTCATTAGATCAAACAAAAGCATTCCGTCATGATATTCTTGCATTAAATATTTGAAATTAAGATTGTTTTTTTCAAGATTGTTTTTTTCTGTTTGGTTTAAGCTTTCTGCAACAAAATTATTATACATTTTATCTACATATGGTGTTATTTCTCCTTTTGATCTTCTTTTTTGTTTTGCTTCAATAAACTTGGCAAAATCATCAGTATAGTAATCTTTATTATCAATTGTAAAAAGTTTTGATTTTGTTTTAAGTTTCGGCATTTTCCATTTTCCTAAAAAAACTGTTGAATCAACAAGCTTATAGAAATTTGTGTATTTTCCTGCTTCCTTAAAATTATATTGTTTTTTTAATTTTCTATTTACATAGTTTTTTATTAGGTTTTTTCTGTAAGGATCATTTTCAACAACTTTTTTCAATTTTTCTTTTTGTTTTTCAAAAGATTCGGGTGGTCTTTTATCCAATAATTTTATAATATGCCAACCAAATTGGGTTTTTACCGGTTTCGAAATGTCTCCAATATTATTTAAAGCAAATGCTGCTTTTTCAAATTCGGGAACCATTCTTCCTGTTGTGAACTCAGGAAGCTCTCCTCCTTTTTTTGCTGTTCCTTTGTCATCTGAAAACTTAACTAAATCTTCAAATTTGTCTCCTTCAAGAATACGAGAATATATACTATCTACTTTTTGTTTTTTTATTTTTTTTTCTTCTTCTTTCATTTGTTTTGGAGCACTAATCATAATATGTGAAACTTTAAAAAATCCTTGAGCTGGTCGGGAATCTACTAATTTCACAAGATAGTATCCAAAATCTGTTCTTATTGGGTCTGACAATTCATTTTTATTGGGACCAAATGCGTGGTTTTGTATTGAATAAGGTATTCGCAATGAAGGAAGAAATGATAAATGACCTTTGTTTTTAGCAACCTGCCTATCGTCTGAGGTTTCAGAAGCAACTTTTTCAAAGCTTTCTCCTTTTAAAATTCTTTCTTTTATTTTCATAGCTTTTTCATAGGCTACTGTTGAGTCTTTTGGTGTTGCGTTTTTAGATAATTTTATAAAAATAATATCTAGTTTTATTTCTGTTTTATTTCTATTGTATGCTTCTTTAACAAATTCTTCAATTTTAACATTTTCTATAAGGTATGGTTTTGCAAGTTGATTTCTGTATCCAGACAATTCATTTATAAAACTTGAAGATGTATCCATTTTTAATGATTCTGCCTCAACAACTTTAAGTTTAAAGTTCTTAAAAAGTTCTAGATATTCGTCTAACGACTGTTCGTTAAGGTTATCTGAATTGTTTTTTTTATAAATATATGAAAACTCTTCTTTGCTTACCTTTTTATCTCCGATTGTTAATAAAACATCTTCATTCTGTGCGAAAATTAGTGTTGAGAAAAAAACTAATAATAAGATTAATGTAAATTTTTTCATTTTTTTATATTTGTTTAATTAATTGATATTAAATATATTATTTGTGTATTTATAATAATTGTTTTGTATAATTATCTTCTACTATAGTTTGGCGCTTCGCGCGTGATAGTAATATCGTGAGGATGATTTTCAGAAACACCGGAATTTGTTATTTTTACAAATTGTGCTTTATGAAGTTCTGAAATGTTTTTTGCTCCACAATACCCCATTCCTGCACGAACCCCTCCAATAAGCTGATACATAACCTCTGTTAAGGTTCCTTTATATGGTACTCGCCCCGATATTCCTTCAGGAACAAGTTTTTTTACATCATCTTCAACGTCTTGAAAATATCTATCTTTTGATCCATCTTGCATTGCTTCAACAGATCCCATTCCTCGATAAGACTTAAACTTCCTAGCTTGATAAATTATTGTATCTCCTGGCGATTCTTCAACTCCTGCTATTAATGAACCAATCATCACGCAAGAACCTCCTGCAGCAAGAGCTTTAACAATATCTCCGGAATATCTTATTCCTCCGTCTGCTATTACCGGAACCTTCATTTTTTTAACAGCATTTGCAACATCATAAATTGCAGAAAGTTGAGGAACACCGACACCTGCAATAATACGAGTTGTACAAATTGAGCCTGGTCCTATTCCTACCTTTATTCCATCTGCACCTGCTTCCACTAAATCAATAGCTGCTTTTGCTGTTGCTATGTTTCCTACAATAAAATCAACCCCATTAAATTTCTTTTTAGCTTTTTTAAGGGTTTCAATAACACCTTTTGAATGTCCGTGTGCAGTGTCTATAACAATCGCATCTACACCTGCATCGTATAATGCTTTTATTCTTTCAAAAACATCGTTTGTTACTCCTACACCGGCAGCAACTCTTAGACGGCCTTTGTTGTCTTTACATGAATTCGGTCTATCTTTTGCTTTTGTTATATCTTTGTATGTTATTAAACCAACAAGTTTATATTTGTCATCAACAACAAGAAGTTTTTCTATTTTATGTTGCTGCAAAATGTCTGCGGCTTGTTCTAAATTTGTAGATTGAGAAGTTGTAACAAGGTTTTTTGATGTCATAACCTCGTTAATTTTTCTTTTTAATCTTTTTTCAAACCTTAAGTCTCTATTGGTTACAATTCCTATTAGTTTTTTTGATTTATCAACAACAGGAATACCGCCGATTTTATATTTACTCATTAAGGTTAAAGCATCATTTACCGTTTCTTCTTTTGAAATAGTTATTGGGTCTATAATCATTCCGTTTTCTGCTCGTTTTACTTGCTTTACCTGTTGAGCTTGACGTTGAATACTCATGTTTTTATGAATAACCCCTATTCCTCCTTCTCTTGCAATTGCAATTGCTAAACCTGCTTCTGTAACGGTATCCATGGCCGCAGAAACAATTGGTGTATTAAGTTCAATATTTCGGCTAAACATAGATTTTATATCTACATTTCTTGGCAGCACTTCTGAATATGCGGGAAGTAACAATACATCATCAAATGTAAAGGCTTCTGAAACAATTTTATTAGATTTGAATGACATGTTTTTAAAATCTTTAGTAGATATTAATCCGCAAAAATAAAAATTTTTGTATGATTACATTAGAATTGTTGATTAAAAATAAGGAAAGGTTTAAATTCTAAGGTTTTTATTTGTTTTTTTTAATACTTCTCATAAGCTTTGTGGCAAAAACAAATTCACTTAGCTCTTTATTCTCGGTTTTCATTAGTTCTTCGCTACTTCCTGTCCACCATTTTTTTCCTTCGTGTATATATGCAATATTATCGCCTATTTCAACAACAGAATTCATATCATGTGTGTTTATAACAGTAACGGTATTAAAATCTAATGTTATATCTTTAATTAAATTATCTATTACAATGGAGGTTTGAGGATCTAATCCGGAATTTGGTTCATCAAAAAATAAATATTTAGGGTTCAAAGCAATTGCTCTTGCTATAGCAACACGTTTTTGCATTCCTCCACTAATTTCTCCGGGAAAAAGATTATCGGCATCTTCTAGATTAACTCTTTCTAAGCAAAATTTTGCTTGTTTTTTCATTTCTAATTTGCTAAAATTTGAAAACATAGTTAATGGGAACATTACATTTTGCATTACTGTTGAAGATCCGAATAATGCGCCACCTTGAAAAACCATTCCAATTTCTTTGCGTATTTTTTGTTTTTCTTTATTATTCATTTCAGAATAAACGTCTTCTCCATAAATTATTTGACCTTTATCAATTTCGTGTATTCCAAGAATAGACTTTAATAGTACTGTTTTACCGGAACCGCTTTGCCCAATAATTAAATTCGTTTCTCCTTTTTTAAAAGTTAAAGAAATATCTTTTAAAACATGATTATCTTCAAAAGATTTTGATATGTTTTTTAATTCTATCACGACAATAATATTTGGGTTAAAATAACATTAAAAAATAGAATTAAGATACTTGAATATACAACAGCTTTTGTACTTGCTTTGCCAACTTCTAATGCTCCTCCACTAATATAATATGATTGATATGCAGAAACTGAAGATATAATTATTCCAAAAATTATACTTTTAATAACAGAATATGTAATATAAAAAGGTATAAAATAGTAATGTATTCCATAGATGAAATCATCAACAGGTATTGCATTTGTTAAATAAACGGCTAAATATCCTCCAAAAATCCCAACAAACATACTAAAAAGAGTTAATAATGGAAATGTTATAATAGCAGCAAGTACTTTTGGAAAAACTAAATGACTTTCAGAGTTAACTCCCATCATATCTAGAGCTTCTATTTGTTCCCTAATTTTCATTGTGCCAATTTCAGAAGCTATGTTTGCTCCCACTTTTCCTGCGAGAATTAAACCAACAATTGTAGATGAAAACTCCAAAAACATTGAATCTCTTGTTCCAAGTCCGACAAGGTATAAAGGTATAAATGCTTGTTCAATATTATAGGCTGTTTGAAGTGTAATTACTGCTCCCATAAAAATTGAAATAATAAAAACAATAACAATGGAATTGATACCTATTTTTTCTATTTCAAAAAAGAAATCATTAATAAAAATATTTGTTTTTTGAGGTTTTTTTATAATTTTCCTCATAAACAAAATGTATTTTCCTATGTGATAAAAAAAAATCATTTGTTTGGTTTATCTTTAAATACAAAGTAAGGAAAATAATTTTAAAATAACTAATGTTTAATAATCCTATTATTTTATTGATTTTGTGTGTTGTTACATTTTTATTACTGTTTTAATTTAGACATTTCTGTTTATATATTCAGAATAATCTTTTAAAACAGGTTTATAATCCGATTTTATTAGAGGGGAAGAAATCATTAAATCTGCAGTTGAGCGGTTACATGCTGTTGGTACGTTATATAAAACAGCTATTCTTAAAAGAGCTTTAACATCAACATCATGTGCTTGAGGTTGCATTGGATCCCAAAGAAAAATAAACAAATCTATCTTGTTTTCTGTTATTAGAGCCCCCATTTGCTGGTCTCCTCCCAATGGTCCGGATTTTAATTTAATTATTTCGGGGGTTTTACAATTGTGTTCTTTACATTTTTCAGACAAGGCTTTTTCAACCAGTTTTCCTGTTGTTCCTGTGCAATATATTTTTTGATCTGACAGTTCTTTCCAGTTAAATTTCACCCATTCAATAAGGTCTCTTTTTCTGTTGTCGTGTGCTACTAGTGCAATGTTTTTCATTTTTATAATTTTATTTTTTATGCTTATTTTTCCTTATCAGGGTATTTAATTGGATATTCATCGGAATCATGTTTTTCTTCACTCCTTTTTTTCTTCTTTTTTCTATTAAAAAGGTAATTTGATCTTTCTTTATCTCTCTTTGCAATTCTCTTTCTCTTTTTCTTCATTCTTTCTTGAACCTTTTTATTTTGCAGTGCAAAGGCTCTTTTTTTTCTAAGTTTTAACAGTTTTATTGTGAAATTTTCTTGCTTCCTTCTTGCTTTTTTAAAGATTTGTTTTTCCATGCCCCTTAACCTCATTCCCCTGCCTTTATTAAGAATAATTTTTTCGTTATCGCTAAGTTCATACCTATTTCTTAAACGGTTTTCTTTTCTGTCGTATTTAATTACAGTTTTATTTTTAGATACAGCTTCTCTTTTTGCTTCTCTTTTATATCTTTTATTAACAATTTTATATCGTTGTTCATTGGAAATTGAGTCGTTTGGAGATGTTTCAGATTTGTTTAAGCGATCAAAAAGTAATGTTTTTTTATATCGTCTATTTTGGCGATAAATTAACTTTTTTCTTAATCTAAATCTCTTATTTTTTAATCTTTTGTATCTTATTTTTTCAAAAATATTTCTTTTCTTTTTAAGAGCAACTTCTTTATCTTTTTTGTTTGGTGCAAACTTTTTTCTGTAAAATTCTTTGTCATAATCATCCCATGCTCTTAACAATGAGTCTTGTTCGTCTGCATTCATTTTTATCCACATTCCTGGCATTATTCTTTTTGGTTTGGATAAACCTTTTCCTCCTGCTGAATCTTTTTTAACAACCAAAGAGTCTCCTTGAACAGAAGTTGAGTCAATTATAGCCAAAGTATCAGATTTTATTGAATCATTTCTTTTTTTTCTTTTAAAAAAATTAAATATTTTAAACTTCTTCTTTTTTGTATTTTCTATACTATCGTTAGTGTCATTCTCATCGTATTCTTCAACATCTTCTTCTTCAAAACTTTCGTTAAGTTCTTTGTCTTTCTTTTTTTTCTTAAAGAAATTAAACAATTTAAACTTTTTTTCTTTTTCTTGCGTTTTTGTACTAATGGTGTCTGAAGAAGAGTCATTAAAAATATCATCGTCTTCTTGAGCAATTACTGAATTTGAAAACAATAAAAACAGAATAAGAAAAGCTATTTGTAAAAAATTTTTAATAAATTGCATAATATTTTAATAGAAAACTTAGCAAAATTAATACTATTGGAATATTAAAAAAGAAAAAGGATGAAAAAAGATTATTTCATATTAAAAACGTTAATTTTTATTGTTTTAATATTTCTTATTGTTAATATTAACTCTTGCAAAGATACAAAAAACAAAATTCCTCCTGTTCATGTTGATATAGAAATCCCTCTAAGCGACCCTTTATATAATAATCTTACCGTTCTTGGTGGGCATGTGAATATTAAGGGAGGTTATCGAGGAATTCTTATTTACCACACCGTTAGTAATGAATACCGTGCTTACGACAGGGCCTGTCCTTATGATCCTGACTGTGGAAAAGTTTCTTATATTCAGGCAAATTATAGAGCTGTTGACACTATTTGCTGCAACTCTGAATTTGATATGCTAAATGATGGAATTGTTGCACAAGGTCCTGCGGAGTTTCCTTTAAGATCTTATCGTTGCATATATGATGAAAATGCAAATATTTTATATATAAAAAATTAAACACTCTTAAACTTTGCATTTTTTTATTATGAAATATTATTAACGAAATCTTAGCACATAAAGTTGGTTTGCACAAGCGATTCAACATCAGTTAATTATACAATTCTTGACATATGACAGACAAACTATTCAAACTTTTTGCATTACTATTAATATTGGTATTCTTTTCTTGCAATGATAACATAATTACAACGAAGGATGTTGATATAGAAAGTGGTGTATGGGATATAAATGATACTATAAAAATAAATGCTGAAATAACAGATATCAGTTCTTTCTATAATATTTATATTAAGGTTGAAAATAAGGAAAGTTATTTAACGAATAATTTATGGTTATTTATTCATTCAAAATCTCCTTTCGGAAACACACAAAGCGACACTACATTATTTTACCTTACAAATGAAAAAGGTAAGTGGTTTGGGGATAAAAAAGGAGAACTTATTAGAAATAAGTTTTTATATAAAACAAAAATTAAGTTCCCAAAAACAGGAACTTATCATTTTCTTTTACTGCACGGAATGAGAAAAAGCGACCTCCCCGAAGTTGTTAAAATTGGAATAATTATTGAAAAGATAGCGAATTAAATCAAAATTAATTTTTTTATGTTTATTTTTTAAAAAAATGAGAATATTTTATTCTTTGTCTTTTTGTAACTCTTTTCTTGCATTATCAAAAGTGTCTGAAAAATAAAAAGAAAACAAGTTAGAGATTCTTAAAGCAATAGCCTGATATTTATAATTTCCATCATTATTTTTTATTAATAAAAGCTCATTTAAAGATCTTTCATGTGCTTCTTCAAGGTGTTCCAAGCCATATTTGCTGGTTAAAAAAATAGATCTTACGGCAGATTTTAAATCTCCGGAAATAAGTAAGCCACTTCTGTCAGCAGTAAACTGCATAAGTCTTGAAGCAAGTAACAATTTTTCGGATTTATTTACTTTAGAACTTAATTCTTTATTTGCAGTATAGTACATTGATGTTTTTATGGCTGTGTTATATATATTTTTAACATTTGAGGCTTTTTTAGTTTTTCTAATGAAACGGGAAAGAGCTCTTAACTTTTGTGAATATTTTAAAGACTTTCCAACTTTTCCGGCAACAGGCACAGAGCCAATAAGAGTATCAAGAAAAAATGATTCTTTATCTGCTTCACCTCTCCAAACATCACTTGCTGATATTTTAGAATGTTTATAATAAATATGTGCAGCCTCAACAGCAACGGCAAATTGTAGTTCTTTATAGTTTAAAAACAAAAATGATTCTTTTTCTAGGTGTTTGTGTCCTATAATTACAAAAGGAGGGTTTCCTTCGTAACCAATAATTCCTCGTGATTTTTCTCCTTTTGAGATATAAAATTCTAGTTTTGAAAGGTTAAAAATATGTCTTATATTATCTAGGATTTCAAATAATTTTTTATTATTTGCTGATGTTATTTGTTCAGCAAATTGCTTTAAAGATGAATAGTCTTCTGTTTTTAATTTAGATACCCATTTTTGGATAGAATAAAAACTTCCGTTTGTTTGCGTTGCCGGATGCCTCAGTTCTTGTTCCAAAATGATGCTGGAGAGTTGATTATATTTCTTTACAGAAACGATATTTCTTTCAAATAAAAGACCTTTTTTATTAAGTATGTTTAAAGTGTTTATCGCTTTTTCTTTTAATTCCTTTGTGGCATTTTTTGCAAGGAGTTGAATGTTCGGCTCGTAAAGTGGCTGTAACATAACAAATTTCACGGCCTCGTTTATGGAAAATTCTTTTCCTTTTGCTTTTTTAAGAAGCTCTAAAATTATAATTCTAAGAAGTTGTCCGCTTGTATTTCCTGTTAAATCGATGTTTTCAGAAGGAAGAATATCCGAAACTGTTTCATCCGGAAGATTTTTAAGTAAATTATTAAGAATTCTTATTGCTTTTCTTTTTTTATCTGCATAAATCAAAAATTTCGCATAATCTATATCAAAAAATGTTGTACTTATAATGTCTTTATTCTTTTTCTTAAAATCTTTTCTAATAGAACGATACAGGTTTATTACTCTTTTTTTTTCTTGTTTTAATTCTGCTGTTTCTGTAAACAGTTTCAAAAAAAATATTTTTTCAGTATCTGACAATTGCCAATTTGAAAAGATATTCTTTATGGTTTTTTCTGCATTTTTTGAGGATAAAATTTCGTGTAAACTTTTAGTAATTTCTTCTTGGGGTATTAAGTCTTTTTGATTTTCAGCTTTGTTTTTTAAAGAAACTATTGATAAAATAAAACCATTTAAAGATGATTTTTCTTCTTTAATAAGGTTTTTTATTAAAAAATATGCAAAATCATAGTTTTTATTTAAGTAATTATTTTTTATAAATTCTCTGATTCTTGAATTTTCATCATACTCTTGAATGTTTTTAATTTGAGAAAAAAGTTTCTTATTGCTTCTTTTAGAGTTCCATACAATATTTTCATAAGTCATTGATATTTTTGTAATAGCTTTTTTATATTTAAACTTTCCTTCTATTATTTCAAAAATAAAACATTCTCCTGATTTATTAAAACCTAAAACAGCAACATTTTTATTTGTTACAATAAACGAAGGGTTATATGTTTTTGAATTTTCTTCTTGTGATTGTTTTTTTAGGAAAGATAGGTTTAATTTAGCTAAAATCTGTTCATTTTTAAAAATATTACTAATGTACAGGTTTTCATTATTATGAGTTTCTTCAACAAAAGAGTTGTTAAAATTTAATACTTTTTCAGGAAATTTTTTCTTAAAAGAATTAAATATTTTTTTATAAATAAAACATGAAATCTCCTTTTTGTGAGATTGACTAATAAATGAAGAAATATTTATTTTTTGTTGGGAGGTGTTATTTGAGTTTATATTTTCTGCCGTATTTATATCGAAAAATAAAACTTTTTCAGTTTTTAAAAAAAGCAATAGAAATTCAACGTCTTTTTTAATAAGTTTTGCAATACTTCTCTTTGCTTTGTATTTTATTCCAATTAAGTTATTTTTGTAGTTGCTTCTTTCTGTTTCTAGTTTTAAATCCTTATGAAGGAATTCATATAAATCATGTATAAAATCTTCAAAATTAAAATCATCATATAGATAAGCGGCTTTTCCGTTTTCTTGTATATAGTTGAATTTTTGAAAATTTACATCTTTAGAAGAAACACTTTGAGTAATGTTTTCTTTTATTAATATATATTTCTGATATATGTTTTGCATTTATATAACTGTTTTTGCAATTAAAGATAACAAAAACAGTAATTGTTTTGTTTTTTAGGCTATTTCTTAATTGGTTTAAATCCTGTTTCCCAAATTATTATTTTTTTTTCATCGCAAGAAACCAAATATTTTCCATCTTTGCTAAATGCGACATCTAAAACTGCAGATTCGTGAGCTTCAATTTTTTTAACACTTTCATAGGTTGATGTGTCCCATAAAATAAAAGAATTATCTACTGATGAACTAACAATATATTTTGAATCCGGGCTAATATCAACTTTTTTTATGTGCCACATATGTCCTCGCATAGTTGCAATATTTTCTAAAGTTTCTGCATCCCAGATTTTTACAGTGTTGTCTTTTGCGCCTGTAACAACGAACTTTCCATTTGGACTAAGAGCCAATGTTGTTATCTTGTTATCGTGTGCTGTTACTTTTTTTATAATTAGCTGTTTTGAAAGATTCCATTTTCTCAGGGTTTTATCAAAGGAAACACTATAAACAAAAACATTATCATTTGACATCTTTAAAGCACTGACCTTGCCTTTGTGTCCCCAAAGAGTTCTGTATCTTTTTGTCGTAACAAGTTCCCATGCGTTTATTGCTTGCCCGTTTCCAGCTGTTAAAACATGTTTGCCTTGTGGAGAAAATTCAGCACAAAACAATGCATCTGCATTATTATTATATGTTTTCAACTGTTTTCCTGTATTTATACTCCAAACAACAGCCGTATTGTCCTGACCTGCTGTTATATAATATTTGCCTTTTTTGTCAAAAGAAATAGAGTTAATGCTTCCTCTATGCCTTTTAACTGTATAAATGGATTCTCCTGTGTTTATATTATAGGCAACAACTTCTCCATTATTAAAACCACATATTATTTTGGTATTGTCTGATGTTATATTTACTGCTGTAATTTTTGTTTCTCCTTTATTTGGTTTAATTACTTTTAGTTCTTTAAAATTTTGACTGTTTACATATTGTAAATTTAGACAAAGAATTAAAAAAATTCCGATTGTTTTTAATATTGTTTTTTCCATGTTTTTATAGGATTATTTTATTATAATTGATTATAATACAACTGTTTTATAATCTGACCAAACTTATTTGATAAAAGTTGCTTGATTTATTACAAAAATTATGCAAATTGTTTTTTTATTTATGTTTTTAAAAATTCCACATAAAACTTTGTTCCTTTATTTTCTTTAGATTCAAACCAAATATCTCCTCCTGCACTATTAACAATGTTTTTTACAATAGCCAGCCCAATACCCATTCCTGTAGATTTTGTAGTAAAACTTGGTTCAAAAAGTCGTTCTTTTTTGTTGTCAGGAATTCCTTTTCCGTTATCTTTTACAGTTATAATAACTCTTGTCTGCTTGTTTATTAATGACACTTCTATTTTTCCTTGTTTAGTTTTGGGAATTGCTTGTATTGCATTTTTAATAAGATTTATAAAAACCCTTGAAACCTGTTCTTTATCAGTAATAATATTTAATTTTTTAATTTTATTCAGTTCAAGGTTTATGTCTATATTTATTGTGTTTTCAAACAGAGCTGTAACAGATTTTAGCTTCTGAACAATATCTACCTCTTCATTTCTTGCTTTCGGCATTTTAGCGAAAGCTGAAAATTCAGAAGCTATTGAGGAAAGTGTGTCTATTTGTTCAATTAAAATTCCGGAAACAGAGTTTAATCTTTTTTCAAATTCTGGATTATTTTCTTCACTATCAATCCATGTTTTTTGAAGAAGTTGTATGCTAAGTTTCATTGGAGTTAACGGGTTTTTAATCTCATGGGCTATTTGTTTTGCCATTTCTCTCCAGGCACTTTCTCGTTCGGATTCGGCTAGTTTTTTTGCACTTTTTTCTAACTTTGTTACCATTGAGTTATATTCTTTAACAAGTGCTCCTATTTCATCTTTTTTATTATAGATTATTTCAGACTGCTTCTTCCCAAGCTGAACAGCTTTAAACTTAGACTGCAACATTCTTAAAGGTCTGGAAATTGCTGTTGAAATAATAAATGCAATAAAAATTGTTATTAGAAATAATACTAAATATAGGTTTAAGGTTGCTATAATAACATTAAAGATATTATTTTGAAGTCTGTTGTTATCAATAAAATATGGCAAATTAATATATGCTATTATTTTGTTGTTTTCATTTTTTAAAGGAACATAAATAGATACAAAGTGCAAGTTTCCAATGTGTTCTTCGTTTATAAATTCTGTTTTTTTTTGTAAAAACATCATTTTATATGCTTCTGAGTTCATTTGTTTTCCAATAAGACCTTTATTGAAAATTTCTGCTCTTGATGTTGCTAATAAAAATCCATTTATGTCATAGAGGTTTATGTCTGAGAAAAAAACTTGCGAGAACTTAATTAGGAGTTCGTCTAAATGATCATATTTGGCACTTCTCCATGCAGGTGTAAGTTCTTCTTCGTTTTCGAGTTTGTGTTTTAGTTCTACTAAAACTGATTGTACCTTATCTGCAATTTCTTTATTAACAGTTTTTTTATTTTGTTTTATTGCAAAATAAACTGTTCCTGCACCAAAAAAAACAAACGACAACAAAAGAATAAAAATCATTGCTAATCTTATTTGAGTTGTAAAATCAAAGCGAAATTTTTTTATTATAAATTTATAGTTTGAAAAAATAATTGCTACAAAAACAAATAAATTTAATAAAACGAAAAGATAGGCAAATGATATTATTAAATCAAAATATTGCACTTTTTCTTTACTTAAAACTATTCTTTGTCCGTTTTTTTCATTTAAAACAAGATGTTGGTATTTTTCAGTTTCTACTAGGTATCTTTTTTTATTTTTAACATTAAACTTTTTATCTGTTAAGTCATAATAATATTTGCCTGATTTAACAATAAGCACACCTTTGTTGTATTTAGCATATGAATATTCTTCTAAATCTTTATTAATTGGAGCACTTTTATCAATTAACAATTTTGGATACCCTAAACGTTTTGACACAAGGCGTTCGTTTAAGGTTATGTATAGACTTAGGTTTCTTTGGTCTTTATTTATTGGCAATTCAATAATTCCCGTATAAATTATTTTTCCTGTATTATCATTTACAAACCAAAAATTTGTGTTGTTAATTTTCTTTCCGTATTTTTTAAGTTTTTTTAAATAATATCCTTTACAATTTGCTGCTTGGTTTTCTTCTATGTATATTTCGGTGTTGCCACAAAGAACGACAGATAAAGTATATTTCTCCCAAAATCCATAAAAATATTTACGCATTAAATATTCATGAACTTTTAAATCTTGCTCATAATTAACTTCTGAAATAATTTGTTGTAAAACTGTATCTTTTTCAATTCTATTATTAATTTCTCTTAAAAAATATTCTGCTGTTTCATCCCTTTCGTTTGCTAAATTATTAATTGCTAAATTTTGCTCAACAATTTCGTGTTCTTGAATGTTTTTATTTTCAAAAAAAACAAAGAAAACACTAAAAACAAAAACAATAAAAATTACAGAAAGATAGGTATAGTCTTGTTTAAAAAACCGAATAAAAAAGATTAATAATATGAAAAGGTAAAAAGTTAAAACAGGTAACAGAACAAACCCTGAAAATACCATATATATATTGACCGGTAACAAGCTAATTAACAAAACTAAACTAGCATCTTTTGTATTAGACAACCTTGTTAAAAGTTTTAAAAAATGGTCTATGAAGTAGAAAAATGAAAAAAACAGAACTCCAACAAAAAGATAAGAAAATTCTAAATAAATATCTGATTTGAAAATATGCCTAAGGTTGAAAAAAGAAGTATTAGCTTTAATGAAATTTGATATAACTGTTAAAATAACATTAAAAAAAAGATAGCTTATGAAGATTAAAACGACAAAAACTCCTATTTTAAAAAACTTTTTATTTTTTAAGGTGTTTTCTGCAAAACCTTCAAAAGGAATAATTCTAAATAAGTTTGACACTAAAAAAAGCAATAAAACAGAAAAAACTAATAGCTTTCCAAAACAAAAGTTTATAAACTTGTAAAAAAAAATCTTATCTGCAAAAAAGTTGCTTGTTTTTAAAAAGCCACTAGAAGCAATATTTGTAAGAAAAAGTATGCTAAAAATTACGCTAAATGCAATAATTGTATTTGCTAAATATGAATTTTTTTTATCTGATATTTTTAAAAAAAGGGTGTTAAAAAATAATAAGAAAAGAACTATTGAAATAAAAAAGAGTATAAAAGATAATTCTCTTGAATATGGTTTAATATTAGAATTTTGCGAAGGAATTAAAGAAAACAAGTATTTCCCATTTTTTCCTTTTATGTTTTTTCCTATACTTATTGGAGATGTTGATAAAATAACAGACGAAGGTATTTCTTTATTTAATACAAATTTTGTTTTTAAATACTGATTTTCATAAAAATAATTATTTTTAATTTTCAACAAACCAACAATTTCTATATTATTATTTTTTTTTGTTTTTACTTGGTACCAGCCATTTTTTAGGTTTATAATTTTATTATTTTTAAAAATTTTTTCAGAAAAATAATAATTAACAGGAACTGTATTGTTAGACCAATATTTTAACTCTTTGTTTTTATAAATTAAAACTGTTAATCTTGTATCTTTTGTGTCGTTTAAATGCCAAAGTGTTTTGTTTTCTGTCGATTTTAATTCTTTGCTAATATTAGAAATTATATTTTCAAGTTTGTTTTCAAAGAAATGTATTTTAGACTCTATTTTCTTAACATTTATTTTGTAGTTTGCTTGTTTCTTCTCATACAAACTTATGGTATATGACAAAAGAAATATAAGTATTGAAAATACTAAGGATAATATTAATTTCTTATTTTTAATCATTATGATAGGGTTCTCCTTTTATAATTGTAAAAGCTCTATACAATTGTTCAGAAAACAAAAGTCTTACAGGTTGGTGAGAAAATGTCATTTTTGACAATGACACTTTCTCATTTGCTCTACTGTAAACTTCTTCTGAAAAACCATAGGCTCCGCCAATTAAGAAAACTAAGTTTTTTATTCCTATGAGTTGCTTGTTTTCAATAAATTTTGCAAATTCTCTTGAAGAAAGCATTTTTCCATTTTCATCAAGTAAAATTAAGAAATCTTTTTTAGAAATATTTTTTAAAACTTGGTCTCCTTCTTTGCTTTTAACAATCTTAATTGGCATACTTTTGCTTGCCTTAAGGTCTTTTAATATCTTTATTTCAAAATCAATATACCTTTTTATTCTTTTTTCATATTCTGAAATTCCTTTTTCTAGATAGTCGGAAGCTGTTTTTCCTATAAAAATGAGCGATAGTTTCATGAGTTTTTATATATAAAAAACATTTGATCCGTATTATTAGTACTTTTTTTTGTGTTAACAAGCAATTTCCGTATTAATCATAAAATTTTATGAGGATTTCTTATACATAGTAATATTGCGGGTTAAGGTGCTTCTATCCTCTTCTCCTTTCTAACAATAACAACATCATACTTCCTAATAAGACTCGAAGTTCTTCTCCACTTTCAAATTCTGATAGTTTGTCTATTGAAAACCTTCTGCCAAAAAAAGATTTTTGTTTAGAAATTCTTGCTACATGTGTTCCGTCTGGACGAGTAATGATGTATTTTGGATTGAAAACATATCCTGTAAGCATTCCGATAATTGGTATTTCTGCAAACAAACTATCAAAAACTTTTGCCCACGGATTTTCTTCTTTTATAACAAGGTCTTGTTTTTCATTTTCATCATATAATTCGTATTGTGCTTTCATTAAGGACTTCCAGCCTTTTCTTGCAATTTTTCCAAGTTGTGTTCCGTCTGCAGAGGTAAAATTATAAGTTGTGTTAAAATCTAACCATTTATTTGCTTTAATATAAAACATTTCTTTTGTCTTTTTTTCATCTGAAAAAACAATAACTTGTTCTTTAAGTTTAAATAGTTTTTGTTTAACATAAGCAACTGTTTCATTATTAGCATCTTTTGCAGTAAAATCATTTGCAAGTGTTCCAATTTTAAAAATAAATTTTAAGGGAAATTTCATTTTTTTTTTCGTTTATATATTTATTATTCTGTAATATACAAAGTTAAAAAAATAATTGGAAATATGTGTGTTTTTTAGTTGTCTGATGTTTTCGGATTTATTTCAGACCCACAAAACTTACAAAATTCTGCGTCTTTATCATGCCCTTCTTTAAGGCATTCCGGACAAACTTGTGTTGTTATATCTTTTGAGTTTTTTTTTGCCATTTCAGACGTAATAATTCCTGTTGGAATAGCTATAATTGCATAACCTAGAATCATAACTGCTCCTGCAATTAATTTTCCTAAATCTGTTACTGGTGCAATATCTCCATAACCAACAGTTGTTAAAGTAACTATTGCCCAGTATATACTTTGTGGAATGCTCGTGAAACCACCTTCTTTGTCTTCAATTAAATACATAATTGTTCCGAGTAAAATAACAATCATTATAACAAAAAAGAAAAAGACACTTATTTTTTGTTTTGAAGAAACCAATGCTCTTAATAATGATTGGCTTTCTGACACAAATCTTGACAACTTAAATATTCTAAAAACTCTTAAAAGCCTCAATGAACGAATAACAACAAGACTATGGTAGGTTCCGGGAATTATAAGGCTAACAAATGTTGGCAAAATTGCAAGTAAATCAATTATTCCATAAAAACTAAAAATATATTTAGATTTTTTATTTATAATTAAAACTCTTAAAATATATTCAATAGAGAAAATTATAGTAAAAAACCATTCTGCAATAAGAAGAAACTTTTTGTGTTGTGATGCAAAAGTATCAACACTTTCAAGCATTACCACAATAACACTAAAAACTACTGCTATTAAAAGAAAAACATCAAACGCTTTTCCGGATTTTGTATCTGCTTCAAAAACTATTTCATATAGTTTTTGTTTTAGCTTTGTAGTCATAGATTACAAAATTATTAGATTTCAGGTTTTATTGTTTTTAAAATCTGTTTTTTCTAATTTAAAAAGGTCTTCGAGCATAACATTAAAATAGCGAGCAATTTTTAATGCAAGAACTGTTGAAGGAACGAATTTTCCGGTTTCTATTGCATGAATTGTTTGCCTAGAAACCTCAACTTGTTTAGCGAGTTCTGCTTGGGTAATTCTTTTTTTCGCTCTTTCAACGCGTATAGTATTTTCCATTCTTATAAATTGATATTTTTATATAACTCAAAAAGCATACCAAGTAATAAATATTTAGTTTCGTTAAATTACTCATAAAGAGATAGTCATAAATTATACCATAAGTAAGCAATAGTTGTTTTTCTGTTTTAAGATTTTCTTTTTACTTTCACAATTTTAATTAAAAAATTTATAATATGTTGGTGAAAACGTATGGAAGTGCTGTTCAGGGAGTGGATGCAACGACAATTGCCGTTGAGGTGAATATTTCAAGAGGGGCAAATTTTTACTTAGTTGGTTTACCGGATGCTGCTGTTAAAGAAAGCCAACAAAGAATAGAATCGGCATTAAGGGAACATGAATATAAAATTCCAGGAAAAAAAGTTGTTATTAATATGGCTCCTGCAGATATTCGTAAAGAAGGTTCATCCTATGATTTAACTATTGCAATAGGAATTCTTGCTGCAAATGAAGATATAAAGGCAGAGAAAATATCTGATTATGTGATAATGGGAGAACTTTCTCTTGATGGAACTTTAAATCCTATAAAAGGAGTATTGCCAATTGCAATTCAAGCAAGAGCGGAAGGTTTTAAAGGGTTTATTTTACCAAAAGGAAATGCAAGAGAAGCTGCTGTTGTTAATAAACTTGATGTTTTTGGTGTTGAAAACATAAAAGATGTTATTAATTTTTTTAATGAAAGAAAAGAACTTAAACCAACAATTGTTGATACTCGCAAAGAGTTTTATGAAAATATTACACTTTCAGATTTAGATTTTTCTGATGTTAAAGGACAAGAAAATGTTAAAAGGGCATTAGAAATTGCAGCTGCAGGGGGGCATAATATTATTATGATAGGGCCTCCGGGGGCTGGAAAAACAATGATTTCAAAAAGAATACCAACAATTCTTCCGCCACTTTCATTACAAGAAGCCTTAGAAACAACAAAAATACATTCTGTTGCTGGAAAAACTGATAAAAATTCTTCTTTAATTACTCAAAGACCTTTTCGTTCTCCGCATCATACAATAAGTGATGTTGCACTAGTTGGCGGAGGGCAGTTTCCTCAACCGGGAGAAATTTCTTTGGCTCATAACGGAGTTTTATTTTTAGATGAACTTCCTGAATTTAAACGTACTGTTTTAGAGGTTATGCGGCAACCTTTAGAGGATAGAAAAATAACTATTTCGAGAGCAAAATTTACAGTAGATTATCCTGCAAGTTTTATGCTTGTTGCATCTATGAATCCTTGTCCTTGCGGATATTATAATCATCCTGAAAAAAGTTGTGTTTGTGGAACAGGTGTTGTTCAAAAATATTTGAATAAAATTTCCGGTCCTTTGCTTGACAGAATTGATATTCATATAGAGGTTGTTCCCGTTCCTTTCTCTAAATTAGATGAAGCAAAAACCGGAGAAAGTGGCGAAGCTGTTAGAAAAAGAGTTATTGAAGCAAGAAACATTCAAAAGAAAAGGTTTAAAGATTTTAAAGAAATACATAGTAATGCCCAAATGACACCAAAAATGATGAGAAATTATTGCGAAATTGATGAATCAGGAGGATCTCTTTTAAAAAATGCTATGGAAAAACTTGGTCTTTCGGCAAGAGCTTATGACAGAATTTTAAAGGTCTCTAGAACAATTGCTGATTTAGCTTCTTCTGAAAACATAAAAACAGAACATCTTGCAGAGGCAA
>CAMZKV010000033.1 GCA_947311445.1 uncultured Chlorobiota bacterium
AATTTTAATTTATTCCTCCACTAACGGATATTACTTCGCCTGTAATATATGAAGATTTTTCTGATGCTAAAAATGAAACTACATTTGCAACCTCTTCGGGTTTGCCAAACCGTCTCATTGGTATTATGTTTCTGAATTGTTTTTCATCAAGGTCTTCAATCATGTCTGTTTTTATAAAACCGGGTGCTACGCAATTAACTGTAACTCTTTTTCTTGCAATTTCTTTTGATAATGAACGTGTTGCTCCAATAACTCCTGCTTTTGCAGCTGAATAATTTGCTTGTCCTGCAACTCCCGATAAACCGGATAAAGATACAATATTTATTATTCTTCCATTTTTCTTAACTAGCATATCTTTTAAAAGTCGCCTTGTTACGTAGAAAAAACTATTAAGATTTGTGTTTATAACTTCGTTCCATTCATCATTTTGCATGAATACTTGCAAATTGTCTTTTCGTATTCCTGCATTGTTAACAAGCACTTCAATATAACTTTCTTCATTATTATTTGCCCAAGTTTCAAGTGCTATTTCAATATCTTCTGCATTTGAAACATCAAATTTTAAAAGTTCGCCATTGCCTCCTGCTTCTTTTATTTCAGAAAGTGTTTTTTTTGCTTCTTCATCATTTGAACGATAATTTATTATTACTGAAAAGCCATCTTTTGCAAGTTGTTTGCTAATTGCCTTTCCTATTCCTCTTGATGCTCCTGTTATTAGTGCGTATTTCATTTTTGTTAGTTGAAAGTTTTTAAGTTAAAAGCTTAAAGTTGTATATCGCTATTTTTTACAAAATCAGTAACTTCTTTTATTTGTTCATATTTTATTGTGTCATCTTTAAAATTAGGAACAATATCTCTTATACTTGTATAAAGTTCTTTTGTTTTGTTTGATAATTTATCTTTAAATTTCAGATAATCAACTGCTTGCACAATTGTTATAAGTTCAATTGCTAAAACTTCAAAACTATTATGAATTACTTTTTGTGTTAGCAAAGATGCATTTGTGCCCATACTCACAATGTCTTGATTATCATTGTTATTAGGTATGCTATGAACCGACATTGGGTTAGACAAAGTTTGGTTTTCGGCAACTGTTGAAACTGCTGTAAATTGTGCTCCTTGCATTCCTAAGTTTAAACCTAATGTTCCTAAATTTACAAATGAAGGAAGTATTTTATTTAGTTTATCATTCATTAAAAAATTAAGTTGTCTTTCGGCAAGCATTGAAAGTTTTGTAATTGCAATTTTTAATTTATCGGCTTCAAGGGCAACATATTCTCCATGAAAATTTCCTCCATGAAACACATTTTTATTTTCGGCATCAATAATTGGGTTGTCATTTACTGAGTTTATTTCGTCAATTAAAACTTTTTCGGCATTATTAATTGTATCGAAAATAGGTCCTAAAATTTGAGGCACACATCTTAATGAATAATATTCTTGAACTTTTTCTTCAAAAACTTTAACTTCATTATTTCCGGTATATAAAAAATCCTGCCTTTTTTTAACCAACTTACTAGATTTTAAGGTATTACGCATCATTTTGGCAATTTCGTTTTGCCCTGTGTGCATTTTAACAATATTTAGCTCATTTGAAAAATGATCGTCGTAAGTTTGTACGAGTTCATTAATTAATGATGAAATTAAAACTGACCAGTTAAGAAGTTTTTTTGAATAAATTATATTTGCAAGGCTTATACCGTTCATTACAGAAGTTCCATTTATTAGTGCAAGACCTTCTCTAATTTTTACTTCAATTGGTTTAAGATTAAGTTCTTTTAAAACATCAGACGTATTTCTTTCCTCTCCTTTATATTTTACTTTTCCTTCACCAATAAGTGCAAGAGCCAAATGTGAAAGTTGTACTAAATCGCCACTTGCTCCTACTCCTCCGTGTTTATATATATTAGGAAAAACATCCTTATTTATGAAGTCTCTAAGAAGTAGCACAACTGTTTCATTTACACCTGAATATGCTTGCAATAAGGTGTTTAATCGAGCAATCATTGCTGACTTTACACAGTTTTCCGGCAATAATTCTCCACTTCCTGCTGAATGACTTCTTATGAGGTTGTATTGTAGTTGAACACTGTCTTTATCACTAATGCGATATTGTGCCATTGGACCAAATCCGGTGTTTATACCGTATATTATTTTGTCTTTTGAAAATTCATTCAAGAATAAATAACTTTCCTTAACTTTCCTTAATGCCTTTTCGTCAATTTCAATTTTTTCACTTTTAAAGATTATTTTATAAAAATCATCAGATTTTAATCTTTTCGCACCAATTTTCATCATATTTCAAAAAATATTTTTAAAAACTACAAAAATACTTAAAAAAAATGAATTTTTAAGACAATATTAGAAATTTGAAATGGTAAATATGAGATTATTTTATTTTGTTATTTGCCTATTTCTAAAAGCTGCCATTTTAATTGCTGTTACACCAGCCTCGTCTCCTTTATTTCCATGCTTGCCTCCTGCTCTGTCTTGTGCTTGTTGTTGATTGTTTGTTGTAAGTACTCCAAAAATAACAGGGGTATCATATTTTCTGTTAATATCAGTAATACCTATTGCAACACCTTCGCAAATAAAATCGAAATGGCGAGTTTCACCCTGAATTACACAACCTAAAACAATAACTGCGTCAAAATTGTAGTTTTCAACAAAAGATTTTGCACCATAAGTTAGTTCAAAAGTTCCGGGAACATAATCTTTAATAATGTTTTCCGGCTTTGCTCCGTGCATTATAAGTGTTTGATATGCACCATTATATAAAGCTTCTGTAATTTCGTTGTTCCATTCTGAAACTACAATTCCAAAGTGCATTTCTTTTGCAGAAGGAACTGAATTTATATCGTAGTTTGAAAGATTTGTTGTTGCCATTTATTTTTTTTTATATTTTTAAACTTTTTAAAATTTTCTTAGTCTTACACTAAGCCATTACTTAAAAAAAGCAAATGTATAACAAAAAAAACATAGTAACTAAAAAGCTTCTTATAAAAAATATGATAAGCAAATGCTGTGTAAGAATGTTAAAGCATGATTTTGAATATAATAATATAAAAGTTGAAAATATAAATATTGGTTTTGCCGAAATTACTTATGATGCAAACCAAATTAGCAAAGAAAAGATAAAAGAAATTCTTGCCCTTTCGGATTTTAGTATCATAAAAAGTAGAGAGGAAAGAATTGTTGATGATTTAAAAATTGCAGTTATTGAACTTATCCATTACATGAATAATATGAATTCAATATCAAAAAAATCTGAATATATTGTTGAAAAAATGGGTTTGAATTATAGGTATTTGTCAAGATTATTCTCAAAATATGAAGATACAACACTGGAAAAGTATATAATTGAACAAAAAATATCTAGAATTAAGCAATTAATTAATGAAGATGAATTTACATTAAGTGAAATAGCATATATGATGGATTATAGTAGTGTTCAATACTTATCTAACCAATTTAAAAAAGAAACAGGCTGTTCTGTTTCGGAATATAAACAACTACTATAAATTTAAAGTCAAATTTTACACATCTTTTGTTAAATTTTGTAACAGCTATTTTAAACTTTCTTTGTTATTTTGTGTCGTAGGTTTAAATAATTTATAAACCAAAAATTAAATAACAATGAAAAAGCTTAAAATTAATTTCGTAGTAGTATTAGTTGGTATATTATTTATGTCATTTTCTTTTAACACAATAAATGCACAATTAAGCAAAGAAGAAAAAGAAGATTTAGTATTTATGTATGAAGAAGAAAAATTAGCATTTGATGTTTACACAACTTTATCTGATAAATATGCTATTCCTGTTTTTAAAAACATTTCAAAAAGTGAGGCATACCACATGAGTATGGTTTTGGATTTAATTAAAAAATATGATTTAAAAGACCCCTCAGGAAAAGCAAAGGGAGATTTCAAAAACAAAGATATTCAAAAGTTATATAATGATTTAACTAAAAAAGGTGCAAAAAGTTTAATTGATGCACTAGAAGTTGGAGCAACAATTGAAGATGTTGATATTTATGATTTGGAAAGAATAAATAGTAAGACAAAAAATAAAGATTTAAATAAACTTTATAAATTATTAATTTGTGGCTCAGAAAATCACATGAGAGCTTTTACAGGACACCTTAAATTTAGAAAAGCAAGTTATACCCCACAATTTTTATCGCAAGAACGTTTTAATTCAATTATAAACGGAAAACATAAAAGATGTTTTGAACTAAAATAAAAACATTAGCAACTTATTCAGCATCAATTAAATAACAAATTTAAAACACATGAAAATAAAAAAAAATATTGCAGTTAGCGAATCAGGTTTTTTGTTTGATTCTAACACAGGAGATTCCTTTTCATTAAACGAAACAGGAAAACAAATTGTGAAAATGTTAAACGAAAACAGATCAGAAGAAGAAGTTCGAAATTATTTTCTTAATAATTATGATGTTGAAGAAGGTACTTTTGAAAATAATTTTAATGATTTTATAAACATGCTACAAAATCTTAATTTACTTGAAAATGAAGGATAAACCAAAATACACAATTGCTGTTACAGGATTAAATAATACCGATAATCCTGGTCCGGGAGTTCCTGTGATAAGAGCATTACGAGAGGCAAAAAGTTTTGATGTTCGCATCATAGGTATTGTATATGAAAACTTAGAACCGGGTATTTATATAGAAAATATTGCGGATAAAATTTATCAAATTCCATATCCATCAACCGGTTCGGACAACTTATTAAAAAGAATTGAATACATACATCTTAAAGAAAATATAAATATATTAATTCCTAATTTTGATGCAGAACTTTTCACTTTTATGAAAGCCGAAGAAAAGTTGAAATCAATGGGAATTGCAACTTTCCTTCCAACAATTAAACAATTTGAAGAAAGGCATAAATCTGTACTTCCTGAATATGGCAAAAAATATGGCTTAGATATTCCTGAAAGTAAAAACATAACTAACTTGGTTGAAATTAACAAGTTGCATAACGAATTTGTTTTTCCCGTTTTGGTTAAAGGCAAATATTATGATGCATATCTTGCCTATAATGCAGCGCAAGTTGTTGAACATTTCAATAAAATTTCTGCAAAATGGGGTGTTCCAATAATTATCCAACAATTTGTAAAAGGTACTGAGGTTAATGTTGTTGCACTTGGTGATGGAAAAGGAAATACAATTGGTGCAGTTCCAATGCGTAAACAATATATTACCGATAAAGGAAAAGCTTGGGGTGGAATTACTTTAAGCGACCAAAAACTTTTAGACATAACTCACGACCTCATAAAAAAAACAAAATGGAAAGGAGGAATGGAACTTGAAATTATAAAAACGCACGATAATAAATATTACATCATTGAAATTAATCCCCGAATTCCTGCATGGGTTTATTTAGCAGTAGGTGCAGGGCAAAACTTACCAGAGGCATTGGTAAAACTAGCTCTTGGAGAAGATGTTATACCCTTTAAGAATTATGATGCAGGGAAAATGTTCATTAGGTATTCTTATGATATAATAGGAGATATTTCGCAATTTGAAAAACTATCAATAACAGGAGAATTATAAAACTATTTCACGCATAGTTCGCAAAGAAGTCGCAAAGCCTGCAATCTTAAAATTTTCTTTGCAATCTTTGCGAAAACCTTTGTAGTCTTTGCGTGAACTAAAAATCATAACTAATCTTAACAATTTAAAAAAATCAATATACAATATGGCAACAAAAGAAAAACTAAAATACGAAAGACCAGTAATAAATAAAATAAATGCCGGCGTTACAGATAAATTTGGAATGAGTACAAAAATGGAGATAATTGAAGAAATTGACAGTGTAAAAATTACAGACTTACTTAATGAATACGGCTCTCCGGTTTTTGCAGTTTCTGAAAACACAATTAGAAAAACTATTAATGAACTTAAACAATCATTCACAACTAGATACCCAAAAGTTCAAATTGCATGGTCGTACAAAACAAATTATTTAAATGCAATTTGTAAAATATACCACAGCGAAGGTTCTTGGGCAGAAGTTGTTTCAATGTTTGAATATGAAAAAGCGATTTCAAATGGAGTTTCTGCAAAAAAAATTATTTTTAATGGTCCCGATAAAAGTAAAGCTGATTTAGAAAAAGCAATTAATAATGGTTCATACATTCATATTGACCATTTTGATGAACTTTATGACATTATTGCCATTTCCAAAACATCAAAAGAAAGACCAAAAGTTGCCATAAGAGTAAATATGGATACAGGAATTTACCCGCAATGGGACAGGTTTGGCTTTAACTATGAAAATGGCGAAGCATGGAATGCGCTTAACAGAATTATGCTTTCCGAAAAACTTGATTTGGTGGGACTTCATACACATATTGGTACATACATTTTAACGCCAAGTGCCTATGGTGTAGCAGCTTCAAAATTATCTGAACTTGCGGTAAAACTAGATAAAAAATACAATCATAAAATTAAATATATTGACATGGGTGGTGGTTTTGCTTCTAAAAACACATTAAAAGGAGCATACCTTCCCGGAAAAGATACTTGCCCAACTTTCGACCAATATGCAGAGGCTATTACAAATGCAATAATAAACTCTGAAATTGACCCTCAAAATATGCCAACTTTATTTCTGGAAACAGGAAGAGCATTAATTGATGATGCAGGTTACATTGCAGGTACTGTTCTGGCAAACAAGCGTTTAGCAAGTGGAAGACGCTCCATGATTGTTGATACGGGAGTAAATATGCTATTCACATCATTTTGGTATGAACATGAAATTTATCCTGCACAAGAAGTAAGTTCACACACAGAAGATACAACAATTTATGGTCCTTTATGTATGAATATTGACATTATAAGAAGTGCAATAAATTTCCCTCTTTTAAACAAAGGAGATAATTATGTTCTTAAACGCGTTGGTGCATACAATATGACGCAATGGATGCAATTTATAACTTTACGCCCAAATATTATTTTAATTGATACCAAAGGGAAAACCCATGTAATTCGAGAAAATGAAACAAATGAAACAATGACAGCTTTGGAAAAAATTCCTGAGCATCTTAAATAACATTTGATTTAATCAAACAAAAAAATACCATAAATGTTTGGTAGTATCAAACATTATTGGTTAAAAATATTTGTTATTACCAAATAAGATGTTTATATTTGTTTTATTAAAAAACAAATAAACATATAATGGAGCAAATTTTATATCAATATAACCAACATTGGGAAAATAATTTTTCAAAAAATAAATATTTTAAAAGACCATTTATTTTTAATGAGTTAGTTGAGCAGATAAATAATAAACAAGTCATTTTTATATCAGGTTTAAGAAGAATTGGGAAAACAAGTTTAATGAAAATGCTTATTAATTTTTTAATTGAAAACATAACTTCTGCTAATAAAGTTTTTTATGTCTCATTAGATAATTATTTATTACAAAACAATAGTTTGCCTGAAATAATTAAAAAATACAGGCAAATACATAATTTGAAACACAACGAATTTATTTATTTATTTTTTGATGAAATAACATATATTAAAGATTATGAAATACAACTAAAAAATCTTTATGACTTTGGATATTGCAAAATTTTTGCAAGTTCTTCAAATGCATCTCTTTTAAAAAATAAAAAAGCATTTCTTACAGGAAGAAATAGAATTATTGAAGTTTTACCCTTAGACTATAAAGAATATTTACATTTTAAAAATATAATAATTAAAAAATCTGATGACCATTTACACGAAAAATATTTTTTAGATTTTTTAAAAACAGGCGGAATTCCTGAATATGTTTTAACTAATGATATTGCATATTTGCAAGAATTAGTTGACGATATAATATTTAAAGATATTGTGGCTCAACACAAGTTAAGAAACCCAAAAATACTTAAAGATTTTTTTTTATTATTAATGGAAAGGTCTGGCAAACAATTCAGTATTAATAAGATGGCATCAATATTAAAAATATCTACCGAAACTGCAAAACGTTATTTAGAATATTTTGCCGAAACATATTTAATATACTTAACTGAAAGACACGGAAAAACTAATGAGCGAATTTTGTCACCAAAAAAAATATACTCCTCCGACATAGGAATAAAAAATTTATTTACAGGATTTAGAGATATAGGTGCTGTATTTGAAAATTACATTTTTCTTAAAATAAAACATTTAAAGCCAAAATATCTTTATGAAAATCAAACAGAAATAGATTTTATAACAGAAAACAAGAAGTTGATAGAAGTTAAATTTAAAAATGCAGAATTAAATAAAAAACAGCAAATATTATTTAATAATTTTAATGCTAAGAATAAGTATATAATAAAAAATAACGAGGACATTGAAAATTTATTAAAAAATTAAAACTTTGCAAAAAACATTCAACATAAAAAAAATAAGTACTGCAATTTTAAACAGTTATTCTCAGATTTTTTTTTCTGAAAATAAACTGTTTGCATTTTTGCTCTTAATTGTTAGTTTTATTGACATTTGGGCAGGAGTTTCTGGTTTATTAGCAGTTTTAACAGCAAACATAATAGCTTACACACTTGGCTTTAACAAACTTGCTATACAAAAAGGCATGTATGGTTTTAATGCTTTGCTTGTAGGACTTGGAACAGGTTTAACATTTCAACCAAGCCCACAACTTTTTTTCATTGTATTTTTTGCATCTCTACTAACACTATTCATAACATTAGCACTACAAGGTATTCTCACAAAATACACACTACCCTATCTGAGTATCCCATTTTTATTGGGAATTTGGATAATTATTCTAGCAAGCAAAGATTTTTCTTCACTAGGTTTAAGCGAAAGAGGAATATACACATATAATGAATTATATGCACTAGGAGGAAATAATGCTGTCAATTTTTATAATTGGTTTTCAAGCATAAACATTCCTGAAAGTTTACGAATATATTTCCTGTCACTTGGTGCAATCTTCTTTCAAAATAACATATTGGCAGGTATTATTATTTCAATTGGGCTTTTATATTATTCAAGAGTTGCATTTTCATTATCACTTTTAGGATATTACATTGCATTTTTATTTTACTATTTTATTGGAGCAAATTTTTCTGAATTAGGATACACATTTATAGGTTTCAATTACATTTTAACATCAATTGCAATTGGAAGTTATTTTGTTTTAGCATCTTGGCGATCGTATTTATGGACTATTTTGTTGCTTCCAATTACAATAATTATTACAGCAGGTTTAGCAAAAGTTTTTGCTATCTGGTCGCTCTCTGTTTATTCCTTACCTTTTAATATTGTTGTAATTATGTTTATTTATATTTTGAAACTGAGAACTTCAAAACAAGAACATCTTACAGATAATTTTGTAAAGCAATCTAATCCTGAAAAAACAATATATCTTAACAAAACAGCAATTGAAGAAAATAAAAACAAATTATTTTTTCCTATAAATCTTCCATTTTGGGGCGAATGGTCTGTTATGCAAGCACACAATGGAGAATATACGCACAAAGAAGAATGGCAACATGCATGGGATTTTATAATTATTGATGAAGATGGGAAACAATTTAAAAATACAGGCAATAATGTTGAAGATTATTATTGCTACAAAAAATCAATAATTGCTCCTGCTGACGGAATTATTTCTGATATTTTTGATAGAATTGAAGACAATAAAATTGGAGAAGTAAACACAATAAAAAATTGGGGAAATTCAATTGTAATTAAACATACAGAAATACTTTATTCGCAAATAAGCCACATAAAAGCAGGCTCATTTAAAGTTAAAAAAGGAGATTTTGTGAAGAAAGGTGAAATACTTGCACAAGTTGGTAATTCAGGACATTCGCCATATCCTCACATACATTTTCAAATGCAAGCAACCCCTTATGTTGGTTCAGAAACTTTGGATTATCCAATTCATAACTACATTTTAAATAAAAAATCACAAAAAGAATTAATAAGTTTTGGAAAGCCTAAATTGAATACTAAAATTTCACCAGCTGAAAAAGATGAGATATTATTAAAAGTATTAAATTTTACACCCGGACAAAAAATAAAAGTAAAATATTTGGCAAATAACAAAACAAAAGAATTAGAATGGGAAATATTTAAAACTATATATAACGAAACATATATTTATTGTAAAAAAACAAAATCTACGGCTTATTTTTTTTCAAATGATGCAGGTTTTTACTTTAAAAACTTTTATGGTGATAAAAATTCTGAATTATTACTATTTTTTAAACATTTATATTCTGTAAAGAAAACTTTCTATAAAAACATTAAACATATTTCATCAATAAGACCAGATTTGTTTTTCAATAAGTACATTTTAATAATTCAAGATTTTATTGCTCCTTTTTATTTATTTTTAAAAGCAAAATATATTTTAAATTATCTTGAAAAAGATGATGACTTTTCAGCAGATTTTATAAAATTAGAAGCTAGTATTCAGAAATTATTTTTTCATAAAAAAGGAAAAGAAAGTAAATCAGAAATAATGATAAGGCAAAACGGAGAGATTACCTTGCAATTATTTGAGAATGAAAGCATTACAAAACTTACAATAAATTAAAAATAGAACGCTGGTAGCAGGGATTAAGCTGGTTTTCGCAAATTTTATCCGTACTAATCTGTAAAATTAGCATTATCTGTGTTCCAATAAATAATTAAAAAATATATGAAACATTATAAAACATTAATACTACTCTTATTTATTTTCTTTCACTTCGCATCTGTTGCCCAAGAAAGTATAAATTACCAAAGTATTGATAAAAAAACATACCAACAATACCTAAATAAAGATTGGAAAAAATTAATAAAGACAGGAAAAACCTCATTGAAAAACAATATTGACTTTTATTATTTACAAGTAAGAATGGGCATTGCATATTACGAATTAAAAAAATATGCAAAAGCAGTTAAATATTTTGAGAAAGCAAATTCAACAAATAAAAATGATGAATTGATACAGGAATATCTTTATTTTTCGTATATTTATATAGGCAGATATGAAGACGCAAGAGTATTATCCGATAAATTTAAACAAAGCCTAAAAGAAAAACTGAAAATATCAGCAGAAAACCCTTTTATTAAAGCATTATACCTTGAAACAAAATTTGATTTTAATGAAGACTATAAACAACTCCCACAATTTGGTGAACTTATCGACCAAACATCTGTCTTAAACAAATCATACTATAATATTAGTTTTCAACATGATATAGGAAGTAGAATTTCAATATTTCATGGATATAGCAATATTGGAATAACAAACTTAATAATAACAGATGAACTTGAAGATGTAAAGACTTTTGAAGAAAAAGTTTTTCAGAATGAATATTATTTTTCATTAAAATACCAAATTGCCAAAGGAACAAATATTAGCGGTGGCTTTCATTATTTAAATACAAACTATAAAGCATCAATTCCTAATTCAACATCTTCGGGGCGTTGGGGAAATAACTCATCTACTTCTTTATATGATTATTTCGAAAATTCTTTTGCTGCATCTTTAAACATCTCAAAACAATTTTCAATTTTTAACATTAATGCAGGGGCATCAATTTCTAATTTAAATAAAGCCAAGCAAATTCAACCAATTATAAGTATTAAACTATATCCACTTGGGAATGCAAACATATATACCAACAGCACAGTAATGTATATTCTTAGTGATGATAAAAAT
>CAMZKV010000034.1 GCA_947311445.1 uncultured Chlorobiota bacterium
CAAGAAGATAGTTCTTCTAAATAATCGATATAATTAAAATCAAGTTTTATTGGTGTTACAGTTGCATATCCTTGTTCAATTTGGTATAAATCTGTATCAGCTCGTCCTTCTTCATTATTTGTTAATGCTCCTGTTATCCAAACAAAATTACGTTTGTGAGGGTCATTTGCTTTTACAAACTCTTCGCCCCAAACTCCATCTGCACCTTTAACAGTTTTTATTCCTTTTATTTTTTGTTTGGTAGTATCTGGGAAGTTAACATTTAAACTTACTCC
The DNA here is from genome assembly GCA_947311445.1 of uncultured Chlorobiota bacterium. GTDB lineage: Bacteria > Bacteroidota > Bacteroidia > Bacteroidales > JAADGE01 > JAADGE01. The sequence continues at coordinate 276 of CAMZKV010000034.1, forward strand.
TTTTGCTAGGCTTTTTTCAATAACTTCTGCAATTATTTTTTCCATATAAGGAATAATTTCAGGAAAATCAACACTTGGATCATGGTTGTCAACAGAAAAACCTATTGAATTTATATCATGCAATCCGCCTTCAATAGCAGCTGCCATAGTGCCTGAATACAAAACACTTACAGATGTATTAGCTCCATGATTTACACCAGAAAGTATTAAATCAAATTTTCTATTGGACAGTTCGTGTATTGCAATTTTAACACAATCAACAGGAGTTCCGGAAGTTGAATATTCTGCATATCCTTCTTCTTCAATAATTTTATCAATTTTTATAGGAATTGCTTGTGTTATTGAATGAGATTTTGCTGATTGAGGCGCATCGGGTGCAACAACCAAAACATCGCCGAACTTTTTTGCTGTTTCAATTAATAATCTTATTCCTTTTGCATTTATTCCGTCATCATTCGTTACTAATATATAAGGTCTTTTATTTGTCATTCGTTTTTTTATTTTAGTTTTGTGCAAAGGTAACAAATAAACAGATTTTTCAAATCTTTAAGATTTAGGAAGTTTAAAATTAACAATATGTTAACAACAGAAACAAAAATAAGAGTACGCTACGGCGAAACCGACCAAATGGGATATGTTTATTACGGCAATTATCCTCTTTATTACGAAGTTGCAAGAACAGATATGATACGAAAAATTGGATGGACATATTCTCAAATGGAAAAAAGCGGTGTGATGATGCCGGTTGCTTCGCTAAATGTAAAATACTTACGTCCTGCATATTACGATAATAATCTAACTGTTAAGGTTACGGTAAAAAATCTTCCTACAAAAAAAATGGAATTTGAATATGAAGTTTTTAACGAACAAGGCAAACTAATTAATACAGGAAATACAACATTAGTTTTTGTTGATATGAAAACAGGAAAACCAACAAATCCTCCAAAAGAATTTATGGAAAAGATAAGAGGATATTTTTAGAATAATTATAGCAAAGATGTCTTTTTTTATAAATTCTAAAATCCGCAAGTTTGTATCTAATTAGGGTGAGAATTGTTTTTAAATTATTGAAATACTATTTACTATAACTTACTGTTTATTAACTTATTCGCACATTTACTTGCGAATATTTATTTCAATAGTTCTTTCAAACATTTTTTTTTAACAGAGAAAAAAGGGACTTTATTTTTATAATCAATATAATCGTTTCCAAATTTTTTATATGCTTCTTTTTCTTCAAAAAGTTTTATCATAAAAAGCATAAAAAGCATTTCTAGTGGTGCAATAATCATAATAAAAGCAGGACTTCCTATAAGTAATGCAACGGCAAGAAAGAAAAACATTAATCCAAAGTGCATAGGATGCCGCATACAATTATATAAACCGTGAGTAACTAACTTATTTGTTTGCAAACGCGGGATATTTCCTTCTCTGCCATTTTTTGCAAGAAACTTGCCTGTATTTTTCGCAGCTTTTAAAACTAATTTTAACAAAATTAAGCCAAATAAAAAAGATACAAAGTGAAAAATAGGATTATAAAACAAATTTTCAAAGTAAACAATATCAATAAAGATGCTTGTTATAGCCCCGCCAAAAACCATTATCAGCCACATAAAAATTCTTGTAATATTTCCTTTGCTTAGTTTCATTTACATACAAAAATAAGAAAATTAATATACAATATCAACATTTTGTAAACTAAAACCATATATGCACAAGTCTTTTAGTAAGATATTTAGGACTTGCTGCAAAGAGATGAGAAAATCATAAAAATCTTTTTTAATATAATCGTTTTTCTTAAATTTATATTTTCTAACATTTGCTGAAATATGCAAGCCTGTAACTAATTAACTGATAGTTATGGAGATAATTGTTAAGAAGAGAGAAATATTACCTATTATAACTAGCTGTTTATTAACTTTTTCATACCCTTACTTGCAGGATTTAATGCATTATAAAAAACATGTACAATGAAAACAATTTATTCAATTTTAGTATTTACACTTTTAAACCTAAGTTTTGTTTCTGCACAAAATTTTCACGATGAAGAAGTTGATATTTTAAATGCAAAATTATCCGATTGTATTGAAAATAACCCAACAACACATGGAAATATAAGTTGCATAGATGCATCAATGAAGGAGTGGGATAAATTTTTAAATAAGTATTATAAACTTCTTAAAGCTGAACTGTCAGCAGAAGGAAAGCAAAAACTTCTTGAAACTCAAATAGAATGGATAAAAATGCGTGATAAAGAATATTCATTTATAGATCAATATTATCATGTTGAAACGGGTGGAGGAACAATGTTTCAATCAATTGCTTTAAATGCAAAATTAGATATAATTATTGCAAGAGCAATACAATTAAAAAAATATTATGTTGATATAAATGATTATAGATAAAAAAGGAAGTAAAAAAAGAAAAACCTCCAAAGTTACATTATTATTATCAGCTTATAGATAGAAGATTGAATGTGAAATGTACAAGTATTTTTTTTCAATTTACCATATTAATTATAAAAATTTAAAAAGATGAAATTTATACACTTTTTAACAGTAATTTTATTCTTATCAAAAATTACTTATTCCCAATATTATTCAAAACACAATGCACAGGCTAATTTGAATTCGGACAATATTGTTGATAAAATAAAATTGACGGGAGATGATATGGATTATACCTTAACAATTAACGGTATTTCTATTCGTGGAGAATTTGATGTTGAAGGAATGACAGGTTTTGAGATTATTGATATTGACAAGAATGACTTTTTTAAAGAAATTGCAGTTCATGCAAGCGGACCAAGTGATGACGATGTCTTTAATATTTATTGGTTCAACGGTAAGCAAATTATATTTATGAAAAGCATTGGACAAAGCCCAACTTTTAATGGAAATGGCATAGTTTATAACGATAGTTGGCAAGGTTTCTGGTTAAAAAGAGATAAATATCATCTTAGCAAAAAAACACATAAATTAAATCTTGTACCTCAATTTGCTTATTATGTTGGCGTGAAAGATATTACAGTAAAAGATTGGTTCTCAATCTATTCCGATAAGGCATTAACTAAAAAATTTGCAACACTTAGCAAAAATTCAAAAATTGAAATTTTAATTTGCGATACAAAAAACAGCAATAATGAATATAATGATTATATCTATTTGGTAAAATCAAAATCAAAACTAATAGGTTGGGTAAAATCGAGTATTTTACAAAAAAACTGTACCGGCTTTAATTATGCAGATTAATAAAAAGTAAAAATACAAAATTACACCATTTGTAATGCAAAATGCCCTATAAATAAATTAGAATATTTTTTTTTGTATTGAGGCAAAAACTCTTTGCAAAGCAATATTTACGGAAATAATTTTTAATAAAAAGAAAAGAAAAAAGAACTGCGTAGCACTCACGAATACATTTATTGAAAATATAAAAGAAATGAGTAAATGAGATATATTGGGCGTTTTGCTTTATAAATTTATTGTTCTTTTAAAAATTATCTATTATCTTCAACTTACATATTACCCCACTTTTCTGGCTATATAAACTGATGATACATACAATATTACAATAAAATTGATATATTGATATTTTTGCTACATAACTACAAAAATAAGAATGAAGCTTTTAAAATATATGTTCAAATGTTTTTTTAATGATCCTATATTATTTTACCTTTTTCAACACTAAACAATTTAAATTCACCTTTATCTTTATCAATTACTTTTTTAACTCTTTCAGGATTTGTGTCGGTAATAAAAATCTGCCCGAAATTATTATTGCTTGTAAGCTTTATAATTTCTTCTACTCTTTCGGCATCAAACTTATCGAAAATATCATCAAGTAACAATAATGGACTTATTTTACTGATTTCTTTTATAAATTCATATTGAGCAAATTTAAGAGCAATTAAAAAAGTCTTTTGCTGACCTTGTGAACCTGCTTTTCGTAATAAAAAATCATTAATTGCAAAGTCTAAATCGTCTCTATGAATACCTTTTGTTGTGTAACCCAAAACTTTATCCCTTTCAATATTTTGTTCTAATAATTCTAATAAAACATCATCTTTTAAGTGAGATTTATATGTTAAATCAACTGTTTCATTCTTTTTAGATATTAGTTCATAATACTTTGAAAATATCGGTTTTAATTTTAGAATAAAGTCATTTCTTTTTTCAAAAATTAAACTTCCGTATTCTGCCAACTGATTATTATAAATGCTAATTGTATCTTTGTCAAAATAACCGGACTGGGTAAAGTTTTTAAGAAGTCTGTTTCTTTGTTTTATAATTTTATTATACTTAATTAAAAAATACAAATATTCTTTATCGTATTGTGAAATAACAGAATCTATATATTTGCGTCTTTCTTCGCTTACTCCAAGAATTAAAATGTTGTCTCCGGGAGAAATCATTACAATAGGCAACAAACCAATATGTTCAGAAAATTTTTTATATGCCTTGTCATTTCGTTTAAAAACTTTCTTTTTTTCAGAACTAAAACCGCAATGAATTTTTTCCGTTTTTTCATTTCTGAAATATTCTCCCTGAATCAGAAAAAAATTACTGTTTGTATTTACATTAAATGAGTCTGAATTATTAAAATAGCTTTTAGTAAAAGAAAGATAGAAAATTGCATCTAAGAGATTCGTTTTTCCCGCACCATTTTTTCCGGTAAAGCAATTTAATTTATCGGATAATTCAAGATTTACTTCTCCTAAGTTTTTAAAATTTAATATTTTAAGTAACTTTAAGTGCATTTATTTTAAATAGTTATTAAAATTGGTAATAAAAAAATTATTTGGAAATTTGTTATAAAAAAAATAACAAGTATTAGGGCTATTTATTTACTTATTGATAAATAATTTATTTTTTATAATTAAAAATATAAACTTATAACCGTAAAAAAAGCAAATATCACACTAGCAATTCCATTAGTTGTAAAAAATGCTAAATTAATCTTGCTTAAATCGTTGTGTTTCACAATTAAGTGTTGATATGTAAGAGATGAACCAAAGAAAATTGCTCCTGCCCAATACCAAATACCTAAAAACTCTGCACCAATAATTCCTGCCCAAATTATAAAAACTGCCGTAGAAATATGAAGCAATGTAGATAAATAAAGAGCATTTTTTTTGCCGATATATGTAGGAATTGATTTTAAGTTCTCTTTCTTGTCAAACTCCTCATCTTGAAGAGAATATATAATATCAAATCCTGCCGTCCAAAATAAAACTGTTAATGAAAACAAAACCGGTAATAATGTTATTTTTCCCGTAACAGCCATATACGCACCAACAGGAGCTAATGATAATCCCAGCCCCAAAATAAAATGGCAAAGTGATGTAAACCTCTTAGTATAACTATATCCTAAAACAACAATAAGAGCAACAGGAGCAAGTATGAAAACAAGAATATTTATAAAATAAGTTGCAATCATAAATAAAACAGAATTAATAATTACAAATAAAAGTGCATACTTAGGCTGAATTTTTCCTGACGGAATTTCACGAACCTCAGTTCTAGAATTCTTAGCATCAATATTTCTGTCTAACCATCTGTTAAAACCCATTGCAGCATTTCTTGCAAAAATCATATCCAAAACTACTAAAATAAATATTCTAATGCTTTCATAAGATAATAGCTCAATATGGCTTGTTTTTATAGCAAGAAAAAAACCTATAATTGCAAAAGGCATTGCAAAAATTGTATGACTAAACTTTACGAGTGATAAATAGTTTTTTAGCATTATAAAAAAATAGAATTACTTTTAAAACACACAAATTTAACTTAAAAGTTCAAATTTCATTAATTTTTTTTATTTTTGTGGCTCTTTCAAAACAATTATTTTTGAACACTTATACCGACATATCAGATATTGATTTAATTTCTCTATACAAGAAAAGCGAAGATAAAGAAATTGTAGGAGAGTTATTTAAAAGATATACCAAATTTGTTTTCCTTGTTTCTATGAAATATCATAAAGACGAAGACAAAAGCAAGGATAGTGTAATGCAAATCTTCGAAAAACTTTTTACTGATTTATTGAACCATAAAATTGAAAATTTTAAATCTTGGTTGTATATGGTTACAAGAAATCAATGTTTAATGGATATTAGAAAACAGAAAAAAAATCTCAAAAACCAAAAAGAATTAAAAAAAGATTCAGAAACTTTTATGGAAAATGACATGAATTCGCATCCTATGGGAAATGATGTTAAAGAGTCGAAAATTAAAAACGTACAAGAAGCTATTAATCAATTAAATGATGAACAGCAAGAATGTGTACGTTTGTTTTATATGGAAGATAAATCTTATGCAGAAATTACAGAAATAACCCATTATCCTTTGAAAAAAGTAAAGAGTTATATTCAAAATGGAAAAAGAAACCTAAAAAATATTTTAATTCAAGCAGGAATATCTGCTTTTATATTAATTTTTATTTTAATAGCCTAGAATGACTGACCTTAATAAAATATTCACCAAAAGTACTTGTCTTTCCAATATTGAGATGAATTACTACCTGTCTGGTGATTTGTCAGTTCAAGGAAAAAGAAAAGTAGAACTACATATTGCTGATTGCCAGATGTGTAGCGATGAGTTAGAAGGCTTATCTTATCTTGAAAATAAAAATAATTTAACTTCAATTGTAAGCACAATAAACACTTATATTGATAAAAAAACTAAATCTTTATTAATCTTACCAAAGAAAACAAATTTTAAAAAAATATTTGCACTTGCAGCATCAATTGCTTTGCTCCTATCAATAGGGTGGTTGATTAAAGATATTGGTTTTTCTTCTTCAAAAGAAATAGCACAAAATATTATTCCCTCTAATGAAAATGTCGTTAATAAAAAAGAATTAAATACTATTTCAGAAGACAAAAGAAATGAAGTTGAAATAAATGAAACCTCAGATTCAAAAATAGTTAATAATATAGAAGATAATGATGTAACTGCTGAAAATTTACAGTATGATTCCGATTCCCAACAAATAATTGAAAATGAAACAGAAAAAGAGGATATTCTCGAAGAAGATAATGAAATTTATAAAACAGAAGATGTGATAACTGAAGTTTCTGACGAAGAATCCGGTTTAGAAGAAAATCTTGGGAGTTCAAATACTTCAGATAAAGAACTTATATCTGAGAATAAAAAGATTAAAAAAGAAACAGTAGAAAACCAAAAAGAAAAAAATGAAAGTGTTTTTGCTCCAGGAAAATCAAGAGGAATAAATAAAAATAAAAATTCAAAAGTTGTTGTTAATTCTTTAAGAGAAAGAGGAATACTATCTTTTAAAGTTAAAAGTTATAAAGAAGCAACTGATGATTTTGAGAAATATTTAATAGGCAATCGTAAAGATTATGAAATAATATATAAAGCAGGTGTTGCCTATTATCATCAAAAGAGATATAATGTTGCTCTAAATAAATTTAATAAGATTATAAAAGGTGATTTTAATAAATTTGTTGAAGGTGCTGAATGGTATAAATCCTTAACTCTTCTTAAACAAGGACGAAAAGAAGATGCACTTAAACTTCTTAAAGAAATTGCTTATGGGCACAGCGATTTCAAAAAACAAGCTTCGGATAAAATTAAAGAAATAGAAAAATAATAGTTATGCTTTAAAAAGTATTATTTACTTTCTTTAAAAACTCTAAAATGCAAACACCAAAATATAAAAAAGCCGGAATTGATGATTTTTTTTTAGATTTAAAAGAGGAAGTTTTGTCAACTCTTGGTAATTATAAAGGAAAATCAGATACAAAAATGCTTGCAAAAGGCTTATTCCTATTTAGTTTTTTTCTTATTTTAATGACTTTATTATATTTCTCAGTAACAAATATTTTAATTTATTTTTCAATAATTTTCATTATTGGAATAATAGCCGTTCCCTTAGTATTAAACATTGGGCATGATGCAGCACATGGTGTTTTTTCAACAAATAAAAAAATAAACAATATAGCAGGTATGATTTTTTATGTTCTTGGAACTAGTGGTTATTTTTGGGCACTAAGACATAACTATTCACATCATAAATTTTCAAATATTAAGGATTGGGATATGGATATTGAACAATCAAAAATTATTAGGTTATCACCATACCAAGAAATAAAAAAGCACCATAAATATCAACATTTATATATGCCAATTGCTTTTAGTCTTTATTCTTTGGTTTGGTTTTTTTACAGAGATTTTAAAGATATTTTCACATATAAATTTGGGTTAAAAGAAGTTACCAAACATCCCTCAAAAGAAATTATAATACTAATTATTGCAAAAATAATGCACATTGTATTATTTATTTTATTGCCATATTATCTGTCGGGAAGTTGGTTCTTAGCAATAGTAGGTTTTTTTATTTTTCATATTTCTACAAGTGTAGTTACAACTTTTGCATTGATAAGCACACATGTTGGCGAAGACCAAAAAATTGTTTTATCAGAAAATTTTAAGCTGCCATACACCTGGTCAGAACACCAATTGCAAACAACCGCTGATTTTAGTACAAATAAAAAAAGAATGTTCCATTTTTTTGGAGGTTTCAATCATCATGTTGCACATCATTTTTTTCCTAATATTCCTCACATTTATTATCCTATTATAACTCCAATAATTAAGAAATATGCAGAACAGAATAATATTGAATATAATGTTTATCCAAGTTTATATCATTCTGCAATTTCTCATTTTAAAAGATTGAAAAAACTTTCAAGATAAGCATTCTTATAGCCAGCATAGGAATATCTTGAAATAATATTTCTAGTAAAATACTTATAATTAAATTCTAAAATACTACTTTTGCAGAAATTTTAAAACTATCTGTAATGAATATTGAATTATTAAAAAAAACCGCAAATACAGTAAGAGCTCTCTCAATTGATGCAATACATAAAGCAAATTCTGGGCATCCCGGACTTCCTATGGGAATGGCAGATGTAACAACAGTACTTTTTAATGAATTTCTAGAATTTAACCCTAAAAACCCTAATTGGTTCGATAGGGATAGATTTGTACTTTCTGGTGGGCACGGTAGTATGCTATTATACAGTCTTTTACATCTTTACGGATACGATTTAACTATTGAAGATATAAAACAGTTCAGGCAATGGCATAGCAAAACTCCCGGACATCCCGAATTACAAGACACCGAGGGAGTTGAAACAACAACAGGCCCACTAGGACAAGGAATTGCAAATGCTGTTGGAATGGCACTGGCAGAAAATATTCTTGCTGCAAAATATAATACAAACACTGAAATAGTAAACCATTATACTTATGTTACAGCAGGAGATGGTGACCTTCAAGAAGGAATTTCTCATGAAGCCTGTTCTTTTGCTGGACATAATAAATTAAATAAATTAATTTTGTTATACGATTCAAACAAAATAACAATAGACGGAGAAACTAAACTTTCCTTTTCCGAAAATATTGAAAAAAGATTTGAATCCTACGGATGGCATGTTCAAGAAATAGACGGCCATAATCTCCAAGAAATTTCAGATGCAATTAAAAACGCAAAAAATAATGCAGATAAACCTTCAATTATTATTTGTAAAACTATAATTGGGTATGGAAGTCCTAATTTTGCAGGAACTTCTTCCGTGCACGGTTCTCCATTGAGTGCAGAAGAAATAATTCTAACAAAAGAGAATCTTGGAATATCAAACAATGAATTTTATGTGCCGGAAGAAGTTTATGAATTCACAAATAAAAAAATTGAAAAAGGAAATATTTTTGAAAAAGAATGGAATAATCTTTTTGACAAATATGATGATGAAAATGAAGATGCAGCAAATGAATTAAAAAAATTAATAGAAGGAGAAGATCTTGAATATAAAATTCCTGAGTTTGAAGCAGGAACTAAATTTGCAACAAGAGCATCTTCTGGAAAAGTTATAGATGAATTAGCAACTCAACTTCCAAATCTAATAGGTGGTTCTGCAGATTTAACCCCTTCAAATAAAACAAAAGCAAAATCTCAAAATTCATATAGCTATAATAATAATACCGGACAATATATACATTATGGAGTAAGAGAATTTGGTATGGGTGCAATAATGAATGGCATGGCTATTCATGGAGGAATTATTCCTTACGGAGGAACATTCTTTGTATTTTCAGATTATATGAGGTCTGCAATTAGAATGGCAGCACTTATGGGGCTGAGAGTAATTTATGTTTTTACTCACGACTCAATCGGGCTGGGGGAAGATGGTCCTACTCATCAACCAATAGAACATTTATCTTCTTTAAGAGCAATTCCTAATTTGTTGAATTTAAGACCAATGGATGCAAATGAAACTGCTGTTGCTTGGGATATTGCTTTAAAAAATACAACAGGACCTACATCAATAATTTTAACAAGACAATCTTTGCCAACTGTTGATAGAAGTGTAAGAGGGTATGCCAAAGTTAGTAACGCATATAAAGGCGCATATGTTTTAAGCGAAGATTATGGAGCAGATTTAATTTTGATGGCAAGTGGTTCAGAAGTTGAAATTGCATTGAAAGCACAAGATATCTTAAATAAGCAAGGAATTGAAGCTCGTGTTGTGTCATTTCTATCAACAGAACTATTTGATAATCAAACTGATGAATATAAAGAAGAAGTGTTGCCAAAGCGAGTAAGCAAAAGAATTGCAATTGAAGCAGGTGCAGATATGTCATGGTATAAATATGTAGGTTTGGAAGGTGAAATTATTGGAATTAATAGTTTTGGAGCTTCTGCACCAATTGAGGTTTTATATGAAAAATTTGAAATTACTGCTGAAAATATTGTTAAAACTGCAAAAAAACTTTTGGGCTAGATTATAAAAACTTCCTATAATAATGACAAAGGAGTATGTATTGCTGAACAAATATTTTAAGATTAGAAAATAAATTTAAATATTTAACATCAAATATTATCTTTGCAAACCAATAAATAATCAAATTAAATATTTAAAAAATGAAGAAATTAATTTTAGGATTATCAGTAATTATGTCAATAGCTCTATTTGTAACAAGCTGTGATAAAGGAAAAGAAACTACTAATAATCAATCAGGCACAGATAATTCTTTTAAAATTGCATATGTAATGACTGATACTTTGTCAGAGGCTTATGAATATTTTAATGACCTACAATCAGCATTACTTATTGAAAGACAGGAAAAAGAAGCAGACTTAAGTAACAGATATCAAGCATTACAAAATAAATTCTTGAAGATTCAAAGGGATGTGCAAAGTAGAATGATGACACCCACAACAGGGCAAAAAAAACAAGAACAATTAGCACTTCAACAACAAAAAATACAGCAAGACCAACAAATATATGAAACCGAAATGATGGAAAAAAGCCAAAATATGACTCTTCAAATTCTTGACAGTATTCAAAATTATCTTAAAATATATAATGCAGAACACAATTATAACATGATAATTACTAGTGACACATTAGGTTCTCAAATATTATATGCAGACAAAAAGTTTGATATAACAAAAGATGTAATTAAAGGACTAAACAAAAGATATAGAGCTTCACTTGGAAAAAGTAATGCTGAAGATAATAAATAATATATTTTTAAAGTTGGCAACTCGTCAAATAAACTATTTAATCCGGCTCATTGTCGGATTTTCTTTTTAAAAGATTTCGCAAATGTCTTTCGCAAACACATATTTTAAAAGATTTAAAGCAAAAGAATCGATATTACAAAAACTTCCTTCTGAAAAATTATTTTTATCTGTTGTAATTCCGGTTTTTAATGAACCCGATTTATGTAGCTCACTTCAGTCATTAAAAGATTGCATAATGCCTGAACAAACTGTTGAAGTTATTGTTTTAATAAATTCTTCTGAAAACAGTTCTGAAAATATTGTTTTAAAAAATATGGAAACATATAAAAAGGCAAAAGAGTTTGCTTCTAAAAATAATGACAATAAAATTTGTTTTCATATTTTAAATTTTGAAAACCTTCCAAAGAAATTTGCAGGAGTAGGGTTGGCAAGAAAAATTGGAATGGATGAAGCACTACGAAGATACAATTCTTTAAACAAACCCAATGGTCTAATTGCTGGTTTTGATGCAGACGCTTTGGTTGAAAAAAATTATTTTATTGAAATTGAAAATCATTTTAAAAATAATCCTAAAACTATTGCTTGTTCAATAGATTTTCAACATCCAATAGAAGGAAGCGAATATACAGATTATATTTATAAAAATATTGTAAACTACGAACTTCATTTGAGGTACTTCGTTGAAATTCTGAGGTTTATAGATTATCCTTTTGCTTTTCATACAATAGGCTCAAGTTTTGTTGTGCGAGCAGATATTTACGCAAAACAAGGCGGAATGAACAGAAAAAAAGCAGGCGAAGATTTCTATTTCTTGCAAAAAATAATACCACTTGGAAACTATTATGAAATAAATTCAACAAAAGTAATTCCTTCTCCAAGAATATCAGATAGAGTCCCTTTTGGAACAGGTGCTGCTATTTCTAAAATGATTGAAAATAATACAAATGAATATTTTACATACTCCTTTGAATCTTTTGTTTTGTTAAAAATGTTTTTTAAAAAAATAAATTCGTTTTTTATTAGTTTTAAATATGAAGATGTTCAGGAAATAATGCAAGAATTTCTTAAAATAAATAATTTTGAAGAAGACCTTAAAAAAATTAAAAATAACAGCCCTAATATTAATGTTTTTACAAAACGTTTTTTTGATTGGTTTAATGCTTTTAGAGTTATAAAATTTTTGAACTTCTCGCATGAAAAATATTTTATAAAGAAAAAAGTAAAAAGTGAATCAGTAAGATTATTAAGAGAATATCACAGGAAAAAAAATATACCAAATTCCGAAAAAAAAATATTACTTTTATATCGAAAAATTCAAACAAAAACAAATTAAATCAAATATTGTTAAAATGAAAAAATTAAGCCTTTTAATTATCAGTATTTTCATTGTATTTTCTATTAAAGCACAAACAAATGCAACAGAAAAATCATTATTATGGGAAATTTCAGGTAATGGACTTGAAAATCCTTCGTATATTTTTGGAACAATACATTTAATTCCTGAGGATGATTATTTTTTTACTGATTTAATGAAAGCAAAATTTTCTGACTGCAAAACTTTAGTGCTTGAAGTTGACATAAATATGTCATTAAAAGAGCAAATTGCTCTTGCAAAGAAAATTCTTTTGCCTAATGGAAAAACTATTGAAGATTATATGTCAGTTGAACAATATAAAAAATATTCAGATTATATTTTAGATAGTCTAAAAATTAAAAAATCCAAGTATAAACAAATGAATAAGATTAAACCAATTTTTGGCTCTTCAATTATTTTATCTGAGCTTTTAGGTAAAATTAAATCTTATGAACAAGAGTTAAATAAAATTGCAAAGAAAAATAATATGAATATTGTTGGATTGGAAACTGCTGATTATCAAATAGATATTTTAGATAAAATAAGTATTGAAAAACAAGTTGAAATGATTACAGATGAAGATATGTACTCAAAACAACCTTTAAAAGAATATTATAAAATAATTGATACTTATAAAAAACAAGATTTAGAAATGATAAATAAACTCTTCAAAGAAGAAAAAAGTATGCAAGAATTTGAAAATGAATTGCTTTATGACAGAAACCAAAATTGGATAAAAATAATAGAAAAACTATCTAAAGAAAATCCTATTTTTGTTGCAGTTGGTTCTGCACATCTTCCCGGCAAAAAAGGAGTTTTAAATTTATTGAAAGAAAAAGGATTTAATGTTAGGGCGGTTAAGTAAAACTGTTCCATTTATAAAGCCTTTATTTTTAAAAACCATTCAAATCCATAGTAACCGTAGGTATCAATAGTAAGAAACCAAGAATAATTAAAATTATCATAAAAGGAGTAATCCATTTTACCCACTTATCATAAGGTATTTTTGCAACTCCAAGAACACCTATTAAAACACCGGAAGTAGGTGTAATCATATTCGTAAAACCATCACCAAATTGAAAAGCTACAACAGTTGCTTGGCGTGAAATTCCAATATAATCTGAAAAAGGAGCCATAATAGGCATCGTAATTGCAGCTTTTGCAGAACCGGAAGGAATTACAATGTTTATAATTGTTTGAATAACATACATAATCCCTACAGAAGCAACTTTACCAAAACCTTTCATCCCTTCTGCCATGCTGTGAAGAATTGTATCAATAATTTTACCATCTTGCAAAATAATAACAATTCCCCCTGCAAGCCCTACAACAAGTGCTGCCGACATAATGTCTTTTGCACCATCAAGAAAATGTTTTGTGATTTCGTTAGCTTTATAATTCATAGCAACACCCGTAAGAAGTCCCATTGCCAAAAATAAAGTTGCAATTTTCATAATATACCAGCCATAGCCCATAACACCAATAATCAGAAATATAATTGTGAAAGCAAGTAAGTTAAGGATAAAAAAATGCACAGATTTTCTTAACGAAAAAATACTTGAAATTGCAAAAAACATTGTAGTAATCGGAATCATTGGAGCTGTAAATTCACTTTTTCCTATTTTTAAAATAGTTTCTTGAAAGTTATAAGAAAATAAAACCAAAGAAATTAGAATAAAGCCATAAACAAACCAAGCACTTTTCGGAGTGTGATATTTAATTTTTTCTGTTTCACTTCCTGCTCCTCTTTCTCGCCAGTAAATATCTGTTTCATAAACAACAGACTTTTTAGGACTTTTCTTAACCTTATTTGCATACCATAAAATGTAGCTTATTCCAACAAAATTTATAATAAACCAAGTTACAATTCTGTATTCAATACCTGAGAATAATGGAAGTTCAGCAATACCTTGTGCAATACCTATTGTAAATGGGTTCAAAATGGCACCTGCAAATCCTAAGCCTGCTGCAACAAATACAATTGCAACTCCGGTTATAGAATCGTAGCCCATTGAAATTGCAAGCGGAACAAGAATTATTATAAATGCAATAGTCTCTTCGCTCATGCCGAAAACTGCACCAAAAATGCTGAACATAATCATAATCATTGTTAATACAATATTATGAACTCCTATAAATCTTAAGAACTTAAATTTTTCAAGTTTCTTTGTGTAATCTAAAAAAGCAAAGATGCCCACATCAATTGCCTTGCTTTGGTTCATAATCCAAAAAGCACCACCAACCATTAAAATAAAAACAATAATTCCTGCTTGTTTTTCAAAACCTTTAAACATTGCTGCAAAAATTTGCCATGTTTGAACATTTTTTTCTACATATTCGAACTTTGGTTGCAAAACATCTTCACCATTTATATTAACAGTTTCATAAACAACTTCTTTTTTTCCTGTTTCACTGTTTAGTTTTTTAACATATTGTCCGCCGGGAACAATCCATGTGGCAATTGCAGCAATAATTACAATGTAAAAAATAATTACATAAGTGTGTGGGATTTTCTTTTTTTTGAGCATATTTTTAAAATATATTATCCTAAATTATATGCAAGTATAAAATATTTTAGCTAAAACACAAAGGTGTTTTGTTTGTAATGTTAAGAAAATAGAAATATGTTTTTTATATGGAAATTAAAATCATTTTTTCTTTTAAACAAATAAACTATTTTTGAAAACTTAAAATAAAATTTTCAAATTTACAATTTCAAAATACAATACATGAAACGCGCACACATGACAAAGATTTTTAATTTATGGGGAATTACTAAAATGAGTTTTTCCTGTTCATACATAAGTAAATGTAAAATTACGTTTTAACTTTTTAACTTTTATAGACACATGAAACAATTAATAGAATGCGTTCCAAATTTCAGCGAAGGACGTGATATGAATAAGATTAAAGAAATAACTGATGTAATTGAAGCCGTAGAAGGTGTTAAACTTTTAGATGTTGACCCGGGGAAAGCTACAAACAGAACAGTTGTTACCTTTGTAGGAAGTCCGGATGTTGTTATCGAAGCTGCATTTCAGGCAATTAAAAAAGCTACAGAAGTTATTGATATGAGTAAGCATAGTGGAGAACATCCTCGTTTTGGAGCAACAGATGTTTGCCCATTAGTTCCTATTGCTGGAATTACAATGGAAGAAACAGTTAAATATGCCCATAAATTAGCAGAAAAAGTAGGAAATGAAATAGGTGTTCCTGTATATTGCTATGAGTTTGCCGCAAAAGAAGAGAAAAGAAGAAATTTGGCATATTGCAGAGCAGGAGAATATGAAGGTTTGAAAAATAAATTAATAAATCCTGAAATGAAACCCGACTTTGGCCCAGCAGAATTTAATTCTTTTGTTGAAAAAAGTGGTGCAACCGCAATTAGTGCCAGAAACTTCCTTGTGGCTTATAATGTAAACCTAAATACAACATCAACCAGACGAGCAAATGCAATTGCTTTTGATGTTCGTGAAAACGGAAGAGCAAAAAAAGAAAAAGGTAAACTCATAAAAGATGAAAACGGTGTTACCTTAAGAATACCCGGAACACTCAAAAAAGTTAAAGCAATTGGTTGGTTTATAGAAGAATACGGAGTAGCTCAAATTTCAATGAATTTAACTGATATAACTGTTACTTCTGTTCACAAAGCTTTTGAAGAAGTAAAAAGAAATGCTGAAAGGAGAGGAGTTAGGGTTTCCGGTTCTGAATTAGTAGGACTAATTCCATTACAATCAATGTTAGATGCAGGTAAGTTCTATTTAAAAATGCAAGAACGTTCAGTTGGAATTTCAGATTCTGAAATTATAAAAATTGCAGTAAAATCTCTTGGATTAGATGAATTAAAACCTTTTATTCCGCAAGAAAGAATTATTGAATATGTGATGGAAGACAAAAAGTCAAAACCACTTATAAATATGAAATTAAATGAATTTGCGGATGTTACAGCTTCTGAATTTCCAGCTCCCGGTGGAGGCTCAATAGCTGCTTATATGGGTGCATTAGGTGCAGCTTTGGGAACAATGGTTGCAAATCTTTCTGCACATAAAAGGGGGTGGGACGACCGCTGGGAAGAATATTCAGATTGGGCAGAAAAAGGTGCTGTTTACTACAAAGCTCTTGTAAATATGGTTGATGAAGATACAATTGCTTTTAATAATATAATGTTAGCCTTTCGTTTACCTAAAAAAACTGATAAAGAAAAAGTAATAAGGCACAAAGCTATTCAAGATGCCACAAAAAATGCAATAAATGTACCTTTTAAAATTATGGAACTTTCTCTTGCCTCAATGGAAGTTATGAAAGCAATGGCAGATATAGGTTTGCAGGCATCAGTTAGCGATGCAGGAGTGGGAGCATTAGCTGCAAAAGCTGCCATACATGGTGCTTTTATGAATGTAAAAATTAATATGGGTGATTTGGAAGATAAAGATTTTGCTTCTGAAAAATTGAAAGCAGGAAATATTATTCTAAAAAAAGCAATTGCTCTTGAAAAAGAGATTGTTGATATGGTTGAAGAAAAAATTTCTTAAAACATATAATTAAAAATAAACATAAAATAGCTGACATGATTTAATAATTGTCAGCTTTTTTCATTTCAAAGCGTTTTTTTTCTCTTTCAATAATTTTATTAAATTTTTCAGGATAAGGAATAGCAAAATTCATATTCTCTTTTGTTGCAGGATGATTAAAAGATAATTCGGTAGCACATAGAAAAAGACCTTTCCCTTTAAAAACTTGTTTTTTTCCATTGTAAAGTTTATCTCCAAGAATAGGAAACCCGATTGATTCACAATGAACTCTAAGCTGGTGCGTTCTTCCCGTAGTGGGAAATAGCTTGATTAATGAAAGAAAACCGTTTCTTAATGAGGGCTCAGTTTTTATTAATTTGTATTTTGTATGTGCCTTTTTACCTTTAAGTTTAATTTTTATTTCTCCTTTGTTAGGAGTTTTCCCAATGACAACAGCAAAATATATTTTTTTGATTTTATTTTCTTCAAATTGACTTCCCAATTTAATTCTTGCACCTTTTGTTTTGGCAATAATTAAAAGCCCTGATGTTTTATTGTCTAATCTGTGAACAGGCAGAGGGTGGGAAAGTGCATCGTCTTGCTTAGACTTCTTTAAATTAAAAGGAAGTGCATTTTCAATTGTTTTAAACTTATTTCCGCTTACCGAAAATCCTGCAACTTTGTTAATAATTGCAATAAAATCATCTTCATAAATAATTTGTAATTTTAATTTGAATATTTTATTTTTTGAATATGTATCCGGAATAAGTACTATTTTTTGATTTCTCTTTATAAAATTAGCAGTTGTACAGGGCTGATTATCAATTATTAATAGTTTTTTCTTAATAACTTTTTTAACCGAGCTTTTTGTAGGTAATAGAGAAAAAATACCTATTGCATAATCAGTAATTCTTTCATGTTTTATGTAAGTGTTTGGGACGATATGTATAAGTTTTTTTTGCACTTATAATCAAATTAGGAGGTATAAAAATTCAAAAATGCCGAATATTTGTAGAGATGTTCCTAAAAGAACAATTATCAATATATATCTTATAAATCTTGGACCCCAACTAACTGCAAATCTCGAAGCAATAAAAGTTCCAGTCATATTTCCAATAGCTAAAATTACTCCAAATTTATAATCAACCAAACCTTCAAATATGAAAATTGAAAGGGCAAAAAAAGTATATATTAAAACAATAAAAAGTTTTATTGCATTGGCTTTTACCAAATCAAAACCAACACCCAGAACCAAAGCTGCTATTAAGAAAAAACCTACCCCGGCTTGTATGAAACCTCCATATAATCCAACAAAAAATAATATAATTACTTGAATAAAAGAAGGTTTGGTTTTTATAAATTCAGATTTTGATTTTAACCATAAGTCAGGTTTTAAAATTACAAAGAAAAACATAAATATAAGTAATGCTCCAATTATGTTTTTCATTATTTCTTCATTAATTTCAACTGCTATTGATGCACCAATTATTGCCCCAATAATAGTAGGTAGAGAATACCAAATTCCTTCTTTGAAATTGAAAACTTTTTGCTGTTTAAAACTTGCAGTACCAACTAAGTTTTGAAAAAATATTGCAATACGTTGTGTCCCATTTGCAACATTTGCAGGTAAGCCCATAAACATCATAAAAGGTAGTGAAATTAGAGAGCCTCCACCAGCAAATGTATTTATAAAACCCGCAACAAATCCAATAAGCATGAGTATAACTAATTGCCAATCCATATTTGCTAATATGTTTATTAAAAAATTATAACTCAACAATCATTTCATTTAAAGGATTTCTAACTTTTGTTTTATATTGGTATTTGTCTTCATCACTTCTATATCCTATTGCTGCGACAACAACCGATTTTAAATTGTATTTTGCTAATCCTAATTCTTTGTCATATTTTTCGGGAATAAATCCTCCAATTGGACAAGCATCAATTTTCTCTGATGCACAAGCAATTAATAAAGTTCCTAATGCAATGTAAATTTGTTCGGAAGCCCATTTTAACAAATCTTTTTCTTTCTTGTTTTTAAAATAACCGATAAGCATTTGTTTGAACCCTTCAAGAGATTCCCTTGTTTGCTTTCTTTGCTTCGAAATGTTTTTAATGTAGGTGTTAATAAAATTTT
This sequence comes from uncultured Chlorobiota bacterium, assembly GCA_947311445.1. Classification (GTDB taxonomy): domain Bacteria; phylum Bacteroidota; class Bacteroidia; order Bacteroidales; family JAADGE01; genus JAADGE01. The sequence continues at coordinate 19,837 of CAMZKV010000034.1, forward strand.
TATCTAGGTCTGTTCTAACCGCAAATACAATTAAATGAGAAGAATCTCCTATGTTTGTTTGTCCGTAAGAAGAAGCAACTAAGGATTTTTTAACTTCTTTATCTTTTATAATCAGCATTTTAAAAGGTTGTAAACCATAAGATGATGCCGATAAATTTGTTAATTCTAACAAGTTTTTTACTTGTGTATCTGTTAAAGATTTTGTTTCATCAAACTTTTTTGTTGAATACCTCCAATTTAATATTTCTTTTAATTTCATTACGTTTAAGTTTATTTAAAAAATTAAGTGTTTTTTTTAGTTTCTTGCTATAGTTATTTTTTTCAAAATATATCTGAAAAAAGTTAAAAGCATATATGAAAAAGTAGTCTAAAATAAATCGTTATTTACAAAAGGGATTAAAGCTAAAATAACAGCTTCCGAATAATATTTTGTTCTATTAGTTACATTTTTTGTTAAAATGCCAACTGCACCGTTTTTCTTTTTGGAATTTTTTAAACCAAAAACAATATCATCTGCATCTCCAAGTTCAATACCTTTATCTATTAAATTTTCAATTTTTTTAGGCAAGAAAAAACCCGCAGTTCTTGCTTTTCCTATTTTATGGTTTGATTTTATATATACCCATGCAAATGCTTCATATCCGTCAATGGATTTTTCAATTCCTCCTTCTATTCCTATCCAAAAATAGTTATCCTGTTTATTTGAAAAAGAATAATTTGCACGATTTTTTGCTCCTTTTAAAGTTTCAATACTGCTCATTGGTTGATCTGAAACTCCGGAAGGGGTATTAATACTTTCAAAGATAAAATCTACATTTGTAAATACTTTTTTGAATGCAATTTTTACTGCTTCAATTTTCACAGGACTTTTTGATGCTATTACAATTTTTCTTGTCAAAATTTATATATTTGAGCTGTCAAAAATAGTAAAATCAATATTAATAAGATATTTTATTATACAAATGTTAGAATAAAACATCAATTACAAAGATTTTTGACACATAAGGGAATGACTCTATAGTAGAATACATATTACTTGCAGAAAAAAGCAAGTGTTCGTATGTGCAGAGCAAAACAATTATAAATATAAATTAATTTTTAACTTTACACTATCAAACTTTTAACTATTTTAGGCATATGAAAGAAAAATTAAGGAGTCTTTTTTTTAAAATTTGGTATTGGTACATTAGTACAATAGATAAAAATGCTGAGGTAATTTTTATGAATTTTGGATATTCAAAAAATAATAAAAAAATAGATCTAAAAGAAGAAGACGAAAAAAACAGATATTCTGCTCAATTATATAACCTTGTTGCTTCTTCCGTAGAGATAAAAGATAAAAATATCTTAGAAGTTGGCTGTGGCAGAGGTGGAGGACTTTCTTTTGTAAACCGTTATTTCTCTCCTAAGACAGTTACAGGTGTAGATTTGAATAAAAAAGCTGTTGAGTTTTGTAGTAAGCACTATCCAGATAAAAATAGTACTTTCCGCCAAGCAAATGCACAAGATTTACCTTTTGAAGATAATGTTTTTGATATTGTTTTAAATGTTGAGTCTTCTCATAGATATTTACAAATGAATTCATTTTTAGAAGAGGTTAAAAGAGTTTTAAAGCCAGGAGGATATTTATCTCTTACAGATTTTAGAGAAGGCAAAGAAGAATTAGAAGAATTAAAAAAGCAGATTAAAGATGCCGGTTTTACTATTGAAACATTTGAAGATATAACAGAAAATGTAGTTGAAGCACTAAAGGCTGCAACGCCGGATAGAATAAAACTAGTTGAGAAACTTGCACCAAAATTTCTTCATAGCTTAGCTAAAAATTTTGCAGCAGTGGAAGGCTCTGAAACATATAATTTTTTCGTTAATAAACGTTATGAATATGTTTTTTACTTATTAAGAAGTTGAAACTTTTTTGTAATTTAAAACGTTATAATTATAAAAATTTGTTAATGACGGTTTCCCGTATAGGTAAGGGGTATTTACACTCACTGATTTAAGCCGGAGGTTAACAAAGTTGGTTACCCAAAAAACGATTTTTTCAGTTTTTATTTTGTTGAGTTTCAATATTTTCATTAATTAACATTTATCCTTGTCGGTACATTTAAAAATTAATCGTACTACATTGATTAAAGAATAATATTTTTTTCACTCTTTTAAAGTTTATGAAACATATTGATATAAAAAAAATATTAAAAAACGGAGACTCAAAGTTTTTTAGAAATTTGCCGGATTTCATTTACACTTTTTTTGAAATTATTATTCGGCAAAAAGAAATAAATTTAATTCTAGATAAATATACTCAATACGAAGGTGTTGAATGGATAAATAAAATAATTACTGATTTTAATCTTAATCTTGAAATTGAAGGTAAAGAAAATTTACCTGAAAACGGAAAATGCTTTTTTGTTGCAAATCATGCTTTTGGACTAGCTGACGGATTGATAATTACAAAAATTATAGGAGAAAAATACGGGAAAATTAAATTTATAGGAAATCAAGTTTTTAGTGTTTTTCCAAATCTAAAATCATTGACATTAGGAATAAATATGTATGAAAATTCTGCCAGAGAAAATCTTATTGCTCTAAACAAAGCCTATAAATCTGATATGTCTATTACGCACTTTCCTAACGGAGATGTTTCAAGAATATATAAAGGCAAAATACAAGATAATATTTGGCATAAAAGTTTTATTACAAAAGCAATATCAGAAAAGCGAAATGTTGTACCAATACATTTTTACGGAAGAAATTCATGGATGTTTTATTTTATATTTATTTTAAGAAAAATGTTTTTCATA
>CAMZKV010000035.1 GCA_947311445.1 uncultured Chlorobiota bacterium
ATCCTTTTTTATTGCCGAATTCAAATTTAATTTTATTGATTAGAGCTTCTTGCGTATCAAGATATTTTTTATCTTTTTCAAAATCGAAATTGAGAAACAATGTTTTTTTACCCTCTTTTTTAAGATTAGCTCTTAACTCACGCAAAACCGTAGATTTTCCGCATTGACGTATGCCGCTTATTATGCTTATTTCTTTTTTTGAAAGATGTTTTTTTATCTTATGTATATAATTTCGTTTAATTAAGTAATCTGCATCCATTATTTTTTGTTTTTATTGACATTGCAAACTTACATAATTATCGGGTTAAATACAAGTATAAGTTTTAAAATAATCGGGTAATCTTAAAAATAATATTTAAGAACTATCAGATAGTTTAAAAAAATTACGGCAAACAAGTCGGTCAAAATTTTAAAAATGTTCCGAAATGCTTATTACAAAAGGCATTCATATACTTTCTGAATTATCGTGTTAAACAGAAGGTATAGTTTTAAAATAATCGGGTTATTTAAAAACTTACGAGAAAAACATCTAATAATCTGCAAGTTACAATTATTCAGCAATTTGTCTTTTGCGAACTTCTTTTGCCGGATTTCCTTGATAAACTGTATATGATGCAAGCACTTTTGACGCAACTGAGTTAACAGATAGAATTGAATGGCTTTTACATACCGTTCCCGGTGTTACAATACTGAATGCTCCTATCCAAACACCGCTTTCAAGTATTATTTCTCTCGTTATTAAATCAAAAGTTGATTTTTTATAATTATGGTTTCCGCACAACAACATTGCCCCTTGCGAAATACATACATTATCACCGATTGTAACATCTGCAAGATTATCAATCCAAACATTTTCGCCTATCCAAACATGCTTACCTATTTTCAATCGCCAAGGATATTTTATATTTACCGAAGGTTTTATAATTACGCCTTTGCCGATTTTTGCACCAAATAATTTAAGCAAAAAAACTTTTAGTGAACTTATCGGATTATATGAGTTTTTGAAAAACAATATGTTTACAAAATACCATAAAATTTGCTTTATTTTATTTGCTCCTATTTTGTAATCGGAATTATTATATTTTGAAAGGTCTGTTTTATTCATCTGCGAACATTTTTCGAGTTTTTTCAATTACCGATTTGTCATTTGTAATATTTTCGGCAAATTTATATGTTTTTTGCGACATTTTTTGATATTCTTCATCGGGCATATCAATACATTGTTGAATAACTTCCGTAAATTTTGCTTCATCGTTTAAAGCAATATCCCAACCGATATTTTTTTCTTCTAGATTTCGCCAAGGTGTTTGGTCTGAAATAATTACCGGACAGCCCGCAGACATGGCTTCAAAAATTGAATGTCCGAAGTTTTCATGTAAAGTCGGTAAAATATAAAAATGATTTTGAGATAATATTTTATTTACTTTTTCGTGTGGCACAGCCCCTTTAAATTCGATTATTTTGTTTTTACTTAAATTTTTAGTCGCAATTTTGCATTTTTCAAAGTAATCTTCATCTTCGTTTGTTCCGTATATTGAAAAAACAACATCTTTTTTTGTTTTTATATTTTGAAAAACTTTTAAAGCAAAAAGTAAGTTCTTTTTTTCGGCAATTCGTGATAAGAAAACAAATTTTGTTATATCTTTTTTTATTTTTTTATATAATTGAATTTTTTCGGATATATTTGAAACTAAAACTATTTGTGATTGATTTCCAAAATATTTTTTTATATCTTCAACTTCAACCTCATCAGTAGCGTGCCAAGTAATATTTTTAAATAAACCGAGAAATTTTGATGCGATAAGAAAAATTTGCTTTTTTGTTTTTTTTAGATGTAAAGCTCCTTTCCCTAACATTCCGCGAGGTGCGAGGATAATTTTGGCATTTTCTTTACGTTTTTTTATTATGCGAAGGGGTAAAAGTGTAAATTTTATCGAAAACAAACTGTTAAAATAAACAATGTCAAAACTTTGCTCACTAACTATCTTTGCAAAATTCTTATTATTCTGATTTTCTGGACTTAAATAAATGATTTTAAAATTGTCTTTTTGTATGAATTTATTAAATTCGATAATTTTATAGGGTGTTTCACTGCTAAAATCACGGTCAGAAGTAACAATATAAAACTCAAACACATCCGCCAAATGTTCAATAATATTTGCCACGCTTCTGATAGGTCCTCCAGCTTTGTAACCGGGTAAAAACCAATCTATAAAAATTAATATCTTCTTTTTTTCGTTCATTTGTTGCAATATTAGTAATTATTTTCGTTTTTTACTTGTTCAAACTGTGCAAAACTTAATGAAGAAATTTTTTTTTATAGTATTTTATATCCTTTTTGTGAATAGTGTTTTTGCACAATCACTAAGCAATATTATTGAAAAAGAAATTCCCTTAATTTCGGATACTATTATTTTGGATACTTTAAGTATTGTTCCAAATAGTTTGCAAATAAAATTTAATGAGCAAATAATTTCGGACAGTTTGTATTTGGTTGATTATGAGCAGTCTAAATTATATATTTCGGAAGATTTCCTAAATTCAAAAAGTTCAGCAAAGCAATCGATAAAAGTAAAATACAGAGTTTTTCCTGTTAATTTTTATAAACCATACTACCATAAAAGCACCGAATTAATTGGTGATAGTATTAACCGCCAAAACAATAAAAGATATAGTTTGCAAGATAATGAAACAACATTTTTTTCATCTTCGCAACTTTCAAAATCGGGAAGTATTTCAAGAGGAATTAATTTTGGAAACAATCAAGATGCCTCGGTAAATTCAGATTTTAACTTACAACTTTCAGGAAAAATAAGTCCTGAAATTTCAATATCTGCAAATATTTCCGATAGCAATATTCCTGTGCAGGCTGATGGAACATCTCAAAACCTACGAGAATTTGACAAGGTATTTATTGAACTTTCCTCCCAAAACAGCAAACTTAAAGTTGGCGATTTTGAAACTGCTAAACCAAAAGGTTATTTTATGAATTATCATAAAAAACTGCAAGGGCTTGGTTTCAACACAAAAATAAAAACAAAAAAAAATAAACAAATTGAAACTTCATTAAACGGAGCAATTTCAAAAGGAAAATATAATAGGCAAAAAATTGTTGCAATTGAAGGTAACCAAGGTCCGTACAGGTTGGAAGGTGTTAATAATGAGATGTTTGTAATTGTTCTTTCGGGAAGTGAGAAAATTTATATTGACGGAAAACAAATGCAAAGAGGCAATGAAAACGATTATATAATAAATTATAATTCGGCAGAATTAACTTTTACGGCAAACAGACCAATTACAAAAGATACAAGAATTATTGCAGAATTTGAATATTCAGAAATGAGTTATGCCAGATTTATTTTAAGCTCAGAAACAAATATTAAAAGCAAAAATTCAAATATTTATTTCAACATTTTTTCTGAAACTGATGCAAAAAATCAAAATCTAAGGCAAGATTTAAACGATGAGCAAAAACTTATGTTTCATGACATTGGAGACAATATACAAAATGCACTTGTAACAAATATTTCAGAAGTTGATACTTTTAATACAAGTGAAGTTCTTTACAGAAAAACAGATACGGTAGTTGGAACTGTTTTATATTCAAATATTTATGTTTATTCTGTTGATAGCTTGCAAGCAAAATACAGATTAGGATTTTCCTATGTGGGAAAAAATAATGGAAATTACATAAGGGAACAAAGTGGAGCAAATGGCAGGGTTTACAAATGGCTTGCTATGCAAAATGGCATAAAACAAGGAGATTATGAACCTGTTAAAATATTAATAAGCCCCAAAAAGAAGCAAATGATAAGTTTGGGAGGTGATTTTAATATTAAAAATACAAAAATTTCTTTTGAAACTGCAATTTCTAATAATGATATTAACACATTTTCAAGTAAAGATGCAAATGATGATGTTGGTTTTGCTACAAAGTTTGGTATTATTAAAAATTTGTTGAAAAAAGACACCGCAAATATGCAATTAAACATTGGAGCAAATTACTTTTTTACACATGAAAATTTTAGTGTTATAGAAACTTTTAAAACTCCGGAATTTGCAAGAGATTGGAACCTGAAAAATAGTTTAAATTCAAATAATGAACACATTGTAAACTTTTTTTTAGAGTATAAAAGGAAAGATTTTGGAAAACTTGCTTTTTATTCTGATTTGCTGAACAGGGAGGATATTTATTTCGGAAATAAAAACAAGATTTTTGCTAATGTAAATAAAAACAAGATGCGTTATTTTGCTGATATTAACCGTCTTACATCAAACGATACGATTAATAAAACAGATTTTATTCGTTATGATTTTAAACTTGAAAGGGTAGGCAAATTTTTTGTTGCAGGATTAAGAAATTCAGGTGAGCAAAATATTTTTAAAACTAAGAAAAATGATAGTTTGTCTTTTTTTTCGTACAAATTTAATCAGCCCGAAATTTATTTAAAAAGTTCTGAAAATGCAAAATTACCTTTTAGCATATCTTATGTTTATAGAGATGATTATTTGCCCAAAAACAATGAACTTTCCTATGTTTCAAATTCGCAAGATTATAAATTTTCAGGAACAATTTTAAAAACTAAAAAGCAAAGATTAAGAACTAGCATAACGTACAGATTGTTAGCTATTTCGGACACTTTGGCTGCTGAAAAAAAATCGGAAAACACGCTTACAGGAAAAATTGAGCATAGTTTAAAGTTGTTTAAAGGAGCTTTTGCAAGTTCAGTTTTTGGTGAGCACACAAGTGGAAATGAGCTTGTAAAAGAGTTCGCATATTTGGAAGTTCAAAACGGACAAGGGCTTTTTACTTGGGAAGATTTTAATGGAAATAATATTAAAGAACTTAATGAATTTGTTAAGGCAAATTTTCAAGACGAAGCAAATTTTATAAGAGTTTCTTTGCCAACAAATATTTACAAACGAGTTTATAATCAGAAGTTTAATTACACACTTAGTTTAAACCCCAAAAGAATTTGGTTTAATGAAAAAGCTGTAAAAAAACTTCTTTCAAATTTTTCAAACAGATTTTCGTATAAATTAGTTAGAAAAATAAATGAGAATGCTAATTATTATAATTTACAAACCGCAGATAGCAGCCTAATTTCTTTTACAGAAATGCTAAATAATAATTTGGCTTTGCAGATAAAACCAACAAAAACACATTTGAATTTTACTTATATTTCAAATAAAAATAAAATTTTATTAGTAAATGGAATTGATACCCGTAAAAATAAATTTTACAACTTTTTGTTAAACCAAAGATTTAAAAGTTTTATATTTTCAGAAACTTATAAAACAGGAAATAAAACATATAACTCGGAGTTTTTTTCTGAGAGTAATTATAAGATTAAATATTTTCAGAACAAAAGTTCAATCACTTATCAGCCTACAAAACAGACAGATATAATTTTAAATTTTGTTTTTAAAAACAAAGCAAATGTTTTAGGTGAAGAAAAAATGAAATCCTACAATATTGGTTCAGAATTTAAACAAGCAAGTAAAAATAAGGGAAATGTTATAATGAAGTTCGATTTTATAGACATTTCATACAAAGGGAAAAAT
>CAMZKV010000036.1 GCA_947311445.1 uncultured Chlorobiota bacterium
AAACTTATAGTTGTACTTCATTTTGGAAGTGAATATAAATCTTATCCAAATTTATTTCAAAAGAAAACTGTTTCATTTCTTTTTGAAAAAGGTGCAGATATTATTATTGGTTCACACCCTCACGTTATTCAAAAAATGGTTTATTTACCGGAGAATGACAGTATAAAAGAGAAATTTGTTGCGTATTCTTTGGGGAATTTTGTTTCAAATCAAAGAAAACTAAAAACCGATGGAGGTGTTATGACAAGAATTGTTTTGAAAAAGGAAAATGGAAAAACTTTTATTGATACTAGTAATTATATTTTGACTTGGGTTTATAAAAAACTACGAACAGGAAAAATCTCAGATTATTTTATTTTACCTGCTTCTTATTATGAAAATAAAAAATCATTCTTTAAGAGTTCTGCTGATTTTAATAAAATGAAACTGTTTATTAAAAATTCCCGAGCACTATTAGACAAAGAAAATTTGAATGTTTCTGAATTTGAACTTAAAAATGAAGATATTGAAATATATAAAAAATAATTAATTACATTTGTAAGAATACTTATAACTAATTCCTTTTATCCAGTCCCCAAAGTAATTTTTCTCGAATATTATCAAAAAATGTATAATTATCAATACGTATTGTTTTTACTTTAAATTTTGCTGCTTTAATAGTAATAACAGTACTCTTTTCAACAATTTCAGATTTGTAATCTGCTGATAATAAATAATTTTCAGTTCTTCCGGTTACTTCAATTTTAATTTCTTTATTATCGGGGACTACAATTGGACGAACTGTTAAATTATGTGGTGCAATTGGTGTAAGAATAAAATTTTGTGAGCCCGGAACAACAATTGGACCTCCCAAACTAAGAGAATATGCAGTTGAACCAGTGGGTGTAGAAAGGATTATTCCATCAGCCCAATAGGTGTTTAAAAACTCATCGTTCAGAAAAACTTTTATTGTAATCATTGAACCGGAATCTCGTTTTTGAACAGTAATTTCATTTAAAGCATAATTAAAATTAGAAAAAACATTATTTTTTGAACTTATTTCAAGTAAAGTTCTTTCTTCTATTTTAAATTTCTTTTCATAAATTAATTTTAGTGCATTTGAAATATCATCTTGGGAAATATTAGCAAGAAAGCCTAATCTTCCACTATTGATTCCAACAATTGGAATTTCAAGTTCTTTAACAAAAGAGACGCTTTCCAAGAAAGTTCCATCTCCTCCAATACTAAAAAATATATCTATATTATCTTTAATTTTTAAGGGTGAATTAAACACATCTTTGGGTTTGGGGTCAAAAGATGTAAAGTCTTTGATAAAATTATAATATGGTTCAAAAATTATAATCTCGCAATTGTATTGCTTTATTATTTTAAAGAACTCAATTATTGATTTTTTAAACCCTTGGTTAAAATTTTTCCCAAAAATTGCTGCTTTCATTTTCTTTTCTTTTGTAGATTAAGCATTTAAGTAGAATTTAATATAAAAAACAAATTAACTTGCTTCATTAATCTCAATAATATTATTTAAAATTGCATAAACTGTAAGTCCTGAAACAGTTTTTATTCCCAATTTTCCTGTTATATTCTTTCTATGCGTTATTACTGTGTGTACACTAATAAAGAGTTCTTCTGCTATTTCTTTATTTGTTTTTCCTAGGGCAATTTGTTTTACAACTTCCTTTTCTCTTTCTGAAAGTTCATTATTATCTTCGTTCCCGTATGGTATTATTCCAGAAATTAAAACCTGTATTTTTTTTAATATTGTAGTTTTATCATCATCCACCGAAATTTGTTCATCAAAATATGCAAAATGTTCTTTTGATTTTTTTGTTCCTGTAAAGATTATAAACTTTGTTTTTATGTTTTCAGAGAATATCTTTCTGATATCATCATATGCGTCTTCAATAAATTTAAGATTTATAATTAAGAAATCAGGATTTAATTTATTAACGTACTTAATAATCGTTTTATATTCTGTAACTTCTTTTAGAATAATTGTTTCAGTAAAACTATTAATTATTTTCATTAATCCTGTTCTAATGACGAACGATTTTTCTGCAATTATAAATGAAACTTTTTCCATATTATTTCAGATTAAATCTCTTTCTTAATTCGTTTTCCATTTTAATTGCAACAGGAATCACAACTGAATTTTCAATATCAGTATGGTCTTTCATATCTTTTTCCAAATCGAAAATCTCATTTAATATTTGTTCTGTTATATCAATATTATCTGAGGGAGGCAGATACTTAATTATTATATTTTTTAAATCTAAAAGAGATGTATTTAATTCATCATGAGTTTCTGCATACTTAATTACTGACTTATTTTCTAAAAGTTTAGAAAAATCAATATTGTTTTCTAATAAATTATAGTTTTTTTCAATTTCAATAATAAATGGATAAACTTCATTTTCTTCATGTAAAGTGTGCTCAGTTACTTCTTTTCTGTATTGTATAAAAAACTTATTTAGAATTGATTTATTTTTCTTGTTTTCAGCACTTATCCATTCAAGTTTGCTTATAAGATTTTCGATATGTGGTAATTTAACTTTGTTAAAATATTGGTGAGATTTCAACAAATAGTTAACAGTAATTTCTAATGGTAAGTTTTGTAATTTATTAATTGGAGAATAGTCTTCATCATTAAAAGCATTAATTATTTCAAGAAAAAAATCTTGTCTAATATTGTACTTTTCACAAATTTGTTCAACATTTTTATCTCCAAAGCCAAAATTAATTCCAAAACGTGTAATTATTGGTATTAAATGATAATTCTGATGAATTACTTCTGCAAGTTTTGTTTTTTTTGTAATAAGCATTTTGTTTTTTTACAAAGTTAAAAGTTTTTTAGTATATATTTCAATAGATAACTAGCATTATTTAATCTTGTTAGCCCATTCTGGAAAAACATTCATATCAATATCAAAAACTGACTGTCCCCAATAATACATTGCCAAAGAAATAATTATTACACCAATTATATTTAGTATGAAACCAGTTTGCATCATATCTTTTATACGAATTTTGTTTGTGCCAAAAACAATGGCGTTTGGTGGTGTTGCAACAGGAAGCATAAATGCCAATGATGCAGACATTGTTGCTGGAATCATAAAAAGTAGAGGATTAATTTTTACAGACATTGCTAAGCCGGCAAGAATTGGTAAAAACATTTCAGTAGTAGCTGTATTTGATGTTAGTTCGGTAATAAACGACATAAAAAATGTGATAAGCAATATCAAAATAAACGGGTGAATATTGGCTAAGCCTTTCATTTGTTCGCCAAACCAAATTGCTAATCCACTCTCAGAAAATCCTTGTGCTAATGCAAAACCTCCTCCAAATAACAAAACAATATGCCAAGGTAATTTTCTGATTGCATCTTTTTCTAATATTCTTTCTCCTTTTTTTAATTTTGAGGGTATAATAAATAAAATAATGGCAATAACTATTGCTACTGTTCCGTCGTTTATATATTTTGGATTATTAAATAATGAGGACCAACCCGGAATTGAAAAACTTTCAATTGTAATTCCTGAACGGAAAATCCACAATAATGCTAATGTTATAAATGCAATAAAAACAACAATTTCTTCATAACTTGCTTTTCCGAGAGATTTATATTGTTCTCGAAGAAAACTTTTTCCAATATTTAAAGATTTTGAACTTGTCCTATATTTTAAAAACAAAACTGACCAAGCTGCAAAAAGCATGAATAAACTAACAGGCAAAGCAAAAACAAACCATTGCGAAAATGAAATTTCGGCTGCATTAGGAAAAATTATTGTGAAAATTCTTGAAAACGATAAATTAGGGGGCGTACCTATTAATGTTGCTATTCCACCAACTGATGCCGAATAAGCAATACCAAGCAATAAACTTAATGAATATTTTTTTGCATCTTTTTTATTCAATATTTCACTGAATTTTGAAATTATTGAAATTGCAACGGGAACCATCATCATTGCAGTTGCAGTATTTGACATCCACATTGAAAGAAAAGCTGTTGCAAACATAAAACCGAAGAGTATTTTTCCGTGTCCTGTACCTGTTAGCAATAATATTTTAAGTGCAATACGTTTGTGCAAATTGTGTTTTTCCATTGCCAAAGCAAGTAAAAAACCTCCGATAAAAAGAAAAATAACATGGTTAAAATACACCGATGAAACAGCTTTTCCATTCATAATTCCAAGAATAGGAAACAATGCAACAGGCAAAAGAGCAGTTACTGCAATAGGCACAGCTTCGCTTACCCACCAAACTGCCATTAAAACTGCTACTGCAAGAGTTGCTGTTATTTCGGGTTTTTGTGGGTCTAAATCGGCAAAAATTAGAATTAAGATTGCAGAAAGTAATCCTAAAATTAGGGGTATTATTTTAGTTTTTGTTTTCATTTACAAATGATTATTCAGTTGTATCGATACTCGGTATTGCGTTTAGTTAAATTAGTTATTGTGGATATACTCCAAATTTAGTAAATAATTGTTTTTTGAATAACTAATATCAAACATAGAATATAGAATAATGAAGTTTGTTTGCACATTACAATGAACAAGAACGATAATTGTAACTCCCTATTAATGTGCAACTTATATTTTATTTAAAATTAAAAGTTAAACTTTTAAGAATTAGATATTTAAAAGCAATATTTTAACAATTTAAATAATGTTAGAAACAATTATTGTTATGTAAGTTGGGGTTTCATTTCACCTACAGCTTATCGAACTGTTTCTGCAATATTTTATTCCACAACTGTCATTTCATCAAGCAAACGTTTATCTCCTGCAAATTTGTCAATTATAAAAAGTACGTATCGAATATCCAAAGAAATATTTCTGCATTGGTCAGGATTGTACATAATATCACTCATTGTACCTTCCCAATTTCGGTCGAAATTAACTCCTATAAGTTCTCCATTTCCGTTTATTACCGGACTTCCGGAATTTCCTCCTGTTGTATGGTTTGATGCAATGAAACAAATGTGCATTTTCCCATCTTCCCCATATTTTCCATAATCTTTTTTGTAGTATAACTCTTTTAATCTGTCAGACACATCATAATCATATATTTCAGGATTATCTTTTTCAATTACTCCATCTAAAGTTGTAAAATATTGATATTCTACTCCATCTTTGGGTTCGTATGTATCTACCTTACCATAAGCAATTCGCAAAGTAGAATTAGCATCCGGATAAAAAACTTTATCTGGTTTTGATTCCATTAATGCACGCATATAGAGTCTATTTTTTTCATCAATCATAGTTTTGTATTTTTCTGTAAAAGGAATAATTTTAGAATAATAAACATTTACAAAATCATAAAAGAAGTTATATCCCGGAGTATCTTTTACTTTTTGAGTATCTTCCGAACCATAGCTGTATTTTTCAATAAAATCATTAAATTTTTCTTCGTTTAAATAAAATGTATTGTCAAAATAAAGCTTTGCATATTTTTCAACTACAATTTCTTTATCAATATCAAAGTGATTAAATTTTGAGAACATATCCATAACTTCCGGTTGAAATTTTTCTCCTGCATTTTCGTAATATAATTGAAAAAGTGTTTTAAAGAGTTTTTTGTCTGTTGAAAGATTATAGTTTTTAAAGAATTCTTTTGCATATTTTTTTATACTTTCAATATCTTCTTTCTTAACATCTTCCTTTTTAATAAGACTTGCCATTTTTGAGCTGAATTTAACGCTTTCCATTCTCCAAATAGCCTCATAAAAATATTCTTGTGCTAGTTTATAGGGAGTATAATCTTTGTAAATATTTTTATAATCTAAAAGTAAATTACCATATTTTGCAATTCTATCTTTGTCTTCATTTATCCAATCTGTCAATTGTTTTTCTGTTGCTTCTTTTTTTGCAACAGCATTTAAAATTTTAAGACCTCTGTTCTCTCCAATCCATTTTTTCCAAGCATTTGAAACTCCTGCATATTTTGCAGAATATTTAATTCTAACACCGGGATCTTTTTCCATATCCGCACTCATAATATCAATAATATTTTGTCGAACTTCAATTCTTTTAGGATTTATTTTGTTTTTAATCATATCTACGGCATAGGAAGTCAAATATTCCTGAGTTCTTCCCGGATAACCGAAAACCATTGTAAAATCATTTTTCTTAACTCCTTTTATAGAAACAGGAAAATGTTTTATAGGTTTATAAGGAACATTATTTTCCGAATATTCTGCTGGTTCATTGTTCTTATCGGCATAAATTCTAAAAAGAGAAAAATCTCCGGTATGTCGTGGCCACATCCAATTGTCGGTATCTCCTCCAAATTTTCCTATTGATGAAGGTGGTGCTCCTACCAAACGTATATCTTTATAAACTTTCTGAACAAATAAAAAAAATTGATTTCCATAGAAAAAAGACTTAACTTTAATTTTGTATGAATTTCCTTTCTGAGCATCTTCTTCAATTAATCTTATATTATTTTCTATAATCTTTTCTCTTTTATAATCATCTGTATTCTCAGAAATTCCATTAAGCACTTTTGAAGTAACATCTTCCATTCTTACAAGGAAAGTTACTTTTAAACCTTCATTAACAAGTTCTTCTTTATCTGACATTGCCCAAAAACCATTTCTTAAATAATCATTCTCCAAAGAGCTATGTGATTGAATGCTATAATATCCACAATGATGATTCGTAAGAATTAAACCTCTATCAGAAATAAGTTCTGCTGTACAACCTCCTCCAAAAATCATTACTGCATCTTTCATACTTGCTTTATTTACACTGTAAATATCTTCGGCAGTTAGTTTGAAACCTTTTTTTTGCATGGCTTCAATATTATATTTTTTTAGAAAAAGAGGAATCCACATTCCTTCGTCTGCTTTTAGCTGCGAAACAGACAGAATAAAAATTACTATTGATATTGATATTAGTTTATTCATGCTCTTAGATTTGTCTAATTAATTATTGTTCAATAAATTGAAAATGTAATGTTATTTTTTTAAATATATTGCTCTGCACATAGTTACACTTTTTTGTTGTGCAATAAATCAATGTGTAAATTTTAGTCATGTTATTGACTGTATTTTTTTTGCAATTTATGTCTCATTGCTGAATTTTATTTTTAATAAAACTTCAAATATAAATAGAAATTGACTTAAATTTTACTAAAAAGAAAGATATTTTTAATTTCAAAGCTATAAATTTTAAAGTTTCTTTTATTTTTGAGAAAATATTTTGTCTTTTTGTAAATCAAGTATCTAAAACTGTTGAAAAAAACATTAATTGTAATATTAGGACCTACCGGAATAGGAAAAACAGATTTGAGTATTGAAATTGCACAATTTTTTAATACTGTAATTATTTCTTCCGATTCAAGACAGATATATAAAGAACTGCAAATAGGAACTGCTCCACCCTCTTTGGACAATTTGGCAAAGGTTAAGCATTATATGATTGGAAACAAGTCTATATTTGATTATTATAGTGCAGGAATTTACGAAACCGAAGTTCTTGAATTGTTAGATAATATTTTTAAAGAAACTGATACGGCATTGCTTGTTGGGGGTTCGGGAATGTACATTGATGCAGTTTGTAAAGGAATTGATATTTTTCCTGACATTGAACCTGAAATAAGAAAAAAAGTTAAAGAACAATATGAAAATGAAGGTATTGAAAGTTTAAGATTTGATTTAAAACGATTAGATAATGAACAATATAATATTGTTGATTTAAACAATCCAAATCGTGTTATGAAAGCCATTGAAGTTTGTATTCAAACCGGAAAAACATATACTTCCTTTCTAACAAAAGAAGAGAAGAAACGTAGTTTTAATATTATAAAAATAGGTTTGAAAAGAGAACGCTCAGAACTTTATGAAAGAATAAATAAAAGAGTGGATTTAATGATAGAAGAGGGTCTTATTGATGAAGCCAGAAAGTTTTATCCTTATAAAGATTTAAATTCATTAAATACTGTTGGATATAAAGAATTATTTGCACATTTTGATGGAGAGTATGATTTAGACGAAGCAATAAGGCTTATAAAACGTAATTCGCGAAGATATGCAAAACGGCAGATTACATGGTTCAAGCGAGATAATGAGATAAGGTGGTTTAACACAGAAAATAAGAAGGATATTTTTGCTTTTTTAGTGAACCAACTAATTTAGGAAAATTTAATAAATACAATAAAAATAGTTTTTATAAGAAATTTACATCCTATTTTTAATGATAATAAAAATTACAATTGGAATTCCAAGTATTGCAGTTACTGAATTAATTGGTAGTGTTCCACTAAATCCCGGAAGCAGAGAAATAATATCACTCATCAAAATAATTATTGCACCAACTATTGCAGATGCAGGAATTAAAAATTTATGATCGGCAGTTTTAAAAAGCATTCTTGCTATGTGTGGTACAATTATTCCGACAAAACCAATTGGCCCACAAAATGCAGTTACTGAACCTGCTAAAATTCCGGTGCTTATAAAAATTAATATTCTAGCAGTTGTTAAATTTAATCCGGAACTTTTTGCATAATTTTCTCCAAGAAGCAAAATATTTAACGTTCTGAAAGAAAAAAAACTAATTAGAATCCCTACAATAACTGAAGGCAATAAAACTATAAGTTGCTCATTAGTTACACCGCTTAAACTACCCATTGTCCAAATAATGAATGTTTTAAGCTGTGCTTGTTCTCCAAAATATTGTAAAATACTTACAAATGCACTAACTGCACTTCCAAATAAAACACCTATTATCAATATTGTCATCACATCTTTAACACGAATAGAAACAATAAAAATTAATATTAAAACCAAACCAGCACCAATCCATGCAGAAATGCTTGTTATCCAGCTCATTCCTATGCTAGAGATAAACAATAAGGGAACAGAGCTTAACAATAATAATGCAACTCCTAGACTTGCCCCTGAGCTTATGCCCAACACATAAGGACCTGCAAGCGGATTTCTAAAAATAGTTTGCATTTGAAGTCCTGAAACTGACAAAGCTACACCAACTAATACAGCAGTTATAGTTTTTGGAATACGAAATTCTGTAATTATTGTTTGGTATTCGGGTTTTATTTCGTTTCCGAGAATATAGTCTAAAAATTCTTTATAAGGAATTGATACAGAACCAATAAATAAATCTGCTGCGATAAAGAATATCAGTGCAAGTATTGAAATTATTAGCAAGATATATTTATTTTGCATGATATGTTTTGTAAAAAAATTAAATCCGAATTATGTAATAAAAATATCTATTACATAACTCGGTTAAAATTAGCATGAACGCATGAATCAGCTGTACGAATACGAAGTAAAATCAATAAATTTATTTTTTAAAACTGTTGGAAACAATGAGTTCTTTTGTTCCGTGAGTCCAAGAATAGAAACCTTCACCTGATTTTACACCTAAGTTTCCGGCTGCAACCATTGTTTTTAAAAGTGGTGATGCTGCATATTTTGCTTCGCCAAGCCCTTCATAAAGAACATCAAGAATTGCAAGACAAACATCAAGTCCAATAAAATCAGCGAGTTGCAAAGGTCCCATTGGATGAGCCATTCCGAGTTTCATAACCGTATCAATTTCTTTAACTCCAGCAACATTTCGGTTTAAAGCAATTATTGCTTCATTAATCATTGGTAATAATAGTCTGTTAGCCACAAAACCCGGAACATCATTTACTTCAACAGGAACTTTTTTTAAAGATTTTGATGTTTCCATAATTGTATTTGTAACTTCGTCAGATGTTTTATATCCTCTAATAATTTCGACTAATTTCATTACAGGAACAGGGTTCATAAAGTGCATTCCTATAACTTTATCCGGTCTTTTTGTAACAGCTGCAATTTTTGTTATTGAAATAGAAGAAGTGTTTGTTGCTAATATTGCACTATCCTTAGCAGCTTCATCAATTTCTTTAAAAATTTTAAGTTTTAAGGATTCATTTTCTGTTGCAGCTTCAATAATTAAATCTGCATCTTTAACTCCTTGTTTTATGCTGGTATAAGTTTTTAGTCTGTTGATTGTTGCATTTTTATCATCCTCAGTAATTCTTTCTTTTTTTATTAATCTATCAAGATTTTTTTGGATAATTGATAATGCCTTGTCTAGGGCTGACTCGCTGATGTCTATTAAAGAAACATCATAAGCTGATTGTGCAAATACGTGGGCTATTCCGTTTCCCATTGTTCCTGCACCAATTACTGCTATTTTCTTCATTTTAATATATTTTTAAGATTTTTTAAATTTTTTTTCAAAGATAATAAATATAGATTTGTTTGATTAATTTTTTGACATATTTCTGAGCTTATTATTTTAGGCAAAGAACACGAAGAATAAAAACGATAGCTTGTAAAATTTAATATTCACATATATTTTTTTTAATAATCATAAGATTATTTATATATTTGTACAAAGACGCAACTTTAATTAATATGGAAAGACTAAAAGGTTCAGATTTTATTTATCCAAAACATTCTGACAAAATTGGGAATGATGTTATTTCAAAATTTATTTTGCAATTAAAAAAATATAATAAGATAAATAAAATATATTCAGAAAACTTTGACAAAGACGGAATTGAATTTATCAATTCAGTTATTGATTCTCTTGGAATTCAATTTGAAGTTGATGAAAAAGACTTGGAAAGAATACCTGAGAAGGGAGCTTTTATCACGGTTTCAAACCAACCTTTTGGAGGGATAGACGGGCTTTTATTGTTAAAAATAATATTAGATAAAAGACCTGACTTTAAACTACTTGCAGACTATTTACTTCATACTATAGAGCCTTTAAATGAATTTTCTATACCAATTGATAACAAAAAAGGTATTAAAAATAAATTTAATTTTACAAGTTTAAAAAGAACTTTAGAACACTTGGAATCGGGAAAAGCATTAGGAATTTTTCCGGCAGCAGAAATTTCAAAAGTACATTCTATAAATAATATTAGTGATAAGAAATGGAAAAATTCATTGGTAAAACTTATTAAAAATGCCGAAGTTCCTGTTGTTCCAATTTATTTTAAAGGTCAAAATAGTTGGATGTTTCATTTACTTGGCAGTATAAATCCTGCATTACAATCTGTAAGAATTTCAAGGGAGTTTTTAAACAAAAAAAGAAAAACTATAAAAATACGAATAGGAAACCCCATAAAAGTTAAGGAACAAAAAGAATTTAAGCAAATTGAAATGTTTTCAAGATTTTTAAGAGCTAAAACCTATGCTTTAGGTACTTCTCTTTCTGTTAAGAAATTCTTTAGACCTAAATTTATTGCAAGAGCTAAAAAAATAGAAGACATTATTCCTCCTGTTCCTTCTGAAAAAATACTTTCTGAAATTGAGATGCTTAAAAGGGATTATTTTTTATTTGACAGTAGTGAATTTAGTGTTGTTTGCGGGCCTTCTATTAAAACTCCAAATATTTTAACCGAAATTGGGCGATTACGTGAAATTACTTTTAGGGAAATTGGAGAGGGTACAAACAGAGGCTTAGATATTGATGAATTTGATTTATATTTTAATCAATTAATAATTTGGGATAACAATAATAGTAGAATTGTTGGTGCATACAGAGTTGGAAGAGGAGATGAAATTATGCAACAATTTGGAGTTAAAGGATTTTATATTCAAACTCTATTTTATATGAAAAAGGAATTTTATCCTATTTTAGAAGAATCCTTAGAACTTGGACGTTCCTTTATTATAAAAGAGTATCAAAGAAGACCTCTGTCTTTATTTCTTTTATGGAAAGGAATTTTATATTTCTTATTAAAAAATAAACAATATAGATATTTGCTTGGCCCTGCAAGTATAAGCAATGATTTTTCTAAATTTTCTCAAAGTTTAATAATAGATTTTTTTAGAGCAAATTATTTTGACAATGAATTGGCAAAATATATTATTCCTCATAAACGTTTTAAAATTAAGCAAAATCCAAATTTTGACAATGAAGTTTTTATAAAAAACACAAGTAAAGATGTTAAAAAATTAGATAAATTTATTCAGGACATTGAGCCCAATTATAATACTCCTGTTTTATTTAAAAAATACATTCAGCTTAATGCTAAACTCTTAGGATTTAATATTGACCCAAAATTTAATGACTGTGTTGACGGTTTAATGTTGCTTGATATATTTGATGTTCCACTAAATATACTTCAATCTCTTTCTAAAGAACTTGAAGATGATTCAATTCTTGAAAGATTTAATTTTTAAATGTCATTTTTTTTTAATTCTTTTGTATTGCTTTTTTAAAAAATAAAAATCTTTAATTGGACTTAATATTTATTATAAACGGTATTTTAATCGGAATTATAGTTTCTGCTCCTGTTGGTCCTATCGCAGCACTTGTTATACAACGTTCATTAAATAAAGGTTTCCAATCTGGTTTTATAACTGGTTTAGGTGCTGCTTTTGCAGACATTGTCTATGCTGTAATTGCAGGTTTTAGTATTTCTTTTATTTCTGACTTTCTAATTGATAATCAGACATATATCAGGTTTATAGGTGGTCTTTTTCTTATTTTTATAGGTTTCAGATTATTTTATTCCAATCCTGCAAAACAAATTAGAAAGTTAAGATTAAAAGGTAATAATTATTTTAAAGATTTTCTATCTAGCTTCTTTGTAACAATTTCTAATCCTATAACTATTCTTGCATTTGGGTATGCTTTTTCTGAAATAAATTTGATAGGGCACGGAACAGGTTCAACTCCAATAATATTACTGATTTGGGCAGTGTTCAGTGGTGCTATTCTATGGTGGCTAGCACTAGCAGGTATTGTTACAATTTTCAAAAAAAGAATTAGATTAAGAAGCCTCATTTTGGTAAACAGAATAACCGGTAGTTTAATTATTATTTTTGCAATTTATCTTGTGCTAAGTGTTTTTGTTCCTGAGATTTCAAATCTTAAAAACTTATAATATTTAACAAATTCTTGGAAGTTGTTCGCCTGAAATCATATCAACAATTCTTGTTGTTCCTATTGAAGTTTTAATTTTAACAATTTCATCATTTATTTCTTGAACCTCTCCAATAATTGCAGCATTTTTTCCAAATTCATTTTTTTGCATTATTTCCAATACTTTTTCACTATCTTCTGCTGAAACAAAAACAAGAAGTTTTCCTTCATTTGCAACATACAAAGGGTCAAGTCCAAGCATTTCGCAAACTCCATTCACATCTTCTCGCAAAGGAATTTTATCTTCATAAAGTATTATTCCTTTTCCCGATGATTTTGCAATTTCATTAAGTGTACTTGCAAGTCCACCTCTTGTAGGGTCTCTTAGAACATTTATTTTATCAGAAACTTCAAGTATCTCTTGAATCATATGGTTTAATGGTGCTGTATCACTTTCAATTTTAGTTTCAAATTCTAAACCTGCTCGCAAAGACATTATGCAAATCCCATGGTCTGCAATGTTTCCACTGACAATTATTTTATCTCCGACTTTGCAATTTTGAGGAGAAATATTAACACCTTCTTTAACAAAACCTACTCCGGAAGTGTTTATAAAAATTTTATCTCCTTTTCCTTTTTCAACAACTTTTGTATCTCCGGTAACTATTTTAACGCCTGCTTTATCAGCAGCAATTTTTATTGATTGAACAATTTTCCATAAATCTTCCATTGGAAGACCTTCTTCAAGAATAAACCCAAGAGAAAGATATTCGGGAACTGCACCACAACAAGCAATATCGTTTACAGTACCATACACAGCAAGTTCGCCTATGTTTCCGCCGGGAAAAAATATAGGTTGAACAACAAAAGAATCTGTTGAAAATGCCATTCTTCCTTTTTTGGTTTTAAAAACAGCACCATCGTGCATTTGTCTGAGATATTCATTATCAAACTCTGCTGAAAACATTTTCTCAATAAGTTTATTCGACAAAGTTCCGCCGCCGCCATGAGCTAATAAAACTTTATCATATTCCGTAATCGGAATAGGGCAAATTGCGTTTAGGTTTAGTTCTTTTTTGCTCATTTTTTTTAATTAATTTTTATAAACCTTTAAGGCTTCCTCTAAAATTTTAACAGAACGTTTTAAATCTTCAATTTTAAGAACATAAGCTAATCGTGCTTGATTTTTTCCGGCATCAGGAGTTGAATAAAAACCTTGTGCGGGAGCAAGCATAACTGTTTCACCTTCGTAACTGAAATCTTTTAGAAGCCATACGCAAAAATCTTCAGCACTTTCAACTGGTAAGCTCAATATTGCATAAAATGAACCTTTGGGCATTGGAGCAAAAACTCCATCAATTTTATTTACAGCCTCAATAATATAGTTTCTTCGTTCTAAATATTCGTCATAAACTTCAGTAAAATATTCATCTCCTGCCTGTAAAGATGCTTCTGCGGCAATTTGTCCAAATAAAGGAGGACTTAATCTTGCTTGTCCGTATTTTAATGCTGCTTCAATTATTTTTTTATTTCTGCTGATTAATGCTCCTATTCTTACACCACATTCACTATATCGTTTTGATACTGAATCAAATAAAACAATATTCTCTTCAAGCCCATCAAGACTAAGAGCCGAAAAATGTTCATGTCCGTCATAACAAAACTCTCTATAAACTTCATCTGAGAAAAGATATAAGTTATGTTTTAATACTAAATTTCTAAGTTGTTGCAATTCTTTTTTAGAATACAAATAGCCGGTAGGATTATTTGGATTACAAACTAAAACTGCTTTTGTTTTTGGAGTAATTAGTTTTTCAAATTCTGAAATTGGGGGTAACGCAAAGCCGTCTTCAATATACGAAGTAACAGGTACAATTTTTACACCTGAATGCACTGCAAAACCATTATAATTTGTATAAAAAGGTTCAGGAATTATTACTTCATCACCAGGGTTCATAGTTGTTAAAAATGCAAATATTATGGCTTCAGAGCCACCGGTAGTTATTATAATATCCTCAAAATCTATATCTATTCCAATATTATTATAATACCCAGCAAGCCCTTTTCTATATGACTCAATTCCGGCAGAATGTGTATATTCAGCTGTCTTTAAATCAAAATTTCTAACTGCATTCAATGCAACCTCCGGAGTTTTTATATCCGGTTGTCCTATATTTAGATGATAAACTTTAACACCTCGACTTTTAGCATCTTCTGCATATGGGACTAATTTTCGTATTGGAGAAGCTGGCATAATTGAGCCTCTTTTTGATATATTTAACATAGTTTTTTATTTTTTTACTTTCAATAGTTATTTAACCTTTAAATTCAGGAAGTGTTGTTTTTTTCTTTTTTATTTCTGATTTATCATCACTAAAAACTTCTCCTTTTATTTGCAACTTAACAGGTGAGTTTTTAGCATTTGAATAAACAGTAATAGTTTTGTGAAAAGTTCCAATTCTTTTTGTATCATATTTTACATGAATCTTTGCTTTTTCTCCTTTTTTAACAGGTTTATTGGGATAAGTTGGAACAGTGCAACCACATGATGATTTTACATTTGTAATAATAAGTGGATCGGAGCCTGTATTTTTGAACTCAAATTCATGTGTTCCATCACTTTCCTTTTTAATTTTCCCGTAGTCAAATATTAAATCTTCTTTAAAAGTCATTTCTGCATTACTTTTTCCATCATCTTCCTGAGAACAGGCAACTGAAAACATCATTGTTATTACTAAAATAACATTAATTATTCTTTTCATTTTTATTTAGTTTTATAATTATTAATACTTTTTTTAATATAATTATATCTAAAACAACTAACTTCATGGTCGTTTACCAAGCCTGCAGCTTGCATAAATGCATAGCATATTGTTGAACCAACAAATTTAAAACCTCTTTTTTTTAAATCTTTACTCATTGCATCAGATTCTTTGCTTGTTGAAGGAATTTCTTCCCAAGTTTTAAACGAGTTTTTGATTGTTTTATGATTTACAAAAGCCCAAATATATTTTTCAAAAGTTCCGAATTCGTTTTGAATTTTTAAGAATGCAACAGCATTTGAAATTGTAGCTTTTATTTTTAATTTATTTCTTATAATTCCTTTATTTTTTAGAAGTTCAACAATCTCACTTTCTCCATATTTTGAAATTTTAACATAATTAAAATTCTCAAATGCTTCTTTGAAATTTTCTCTTTTCTTTAAGATTGTTAACCAACTTAAACCAGCTTGAAATCCATCAAGTAGTAAAAATTCAAATAATTTTGTGTCATCATGAACAGGAACTCCCCATTCTTTATCGTGATATTCTGTTTCAAAAGGATTATTTATAGCCCAATTACAACGTTTTATCATGTTTTTTTTATTTAAAGTAAGGGCAAAACTAATAAAAAAAAGGAGAATAAAATATGATAAAAACAGAAGAATTATAAATATAAGAAATAAAAAGGGGTAAGCTGAACATATCGCACCGCTACAACCTCTGTACCCTTGCTTCGGTCAAGACCTGGGGGATTAAGAGGGAGCTGGTCGTATGAGACTTACCCCGCCACAAATATAAAAACTTTTTTTATTTGCAAGAATTTAATGAGGAATTTGCTAAACTTTTTTTTATTTATAATTATTTTAATCCAACTAATTTTTAAATTTAGCTACGAAGAAAAATATTGATTAATGAAAATGTTTAAACCGTGCAAATTTAAAAACGACTAAAGTTATTTTTTTGATACCCTACCTTATTAATTCACATATGCAAACTCCCCTTTGTTAAAATCTTTTTTAAGTTTTAATTTGCCTTGAATCGTATTACGATAATTTTAATTTTTGATTTAATATTAAATTTAAAAACCCTTAACAAGGATATCATCAATGTATTATTTAGGAGAAAAAACAGCTTCTTTATTTTTCTTAGCATATCTTATACTATATTTAATATCTTTATGATGTTTTTCAATTTTATTGTAAGCATCTTGCAATCTTTCAACTTGTATCTGGCTTTCTTCTTTTTGTTGATTTAAAAGACCTTTTATACTTAAAATATAAAAATTATACTATCTTTTAATTTAGCTTTATAATTTATTGCACGACTTTTGTTTATATTTTTACTTAAAAAATAATATATTAAATATCAATTTAATAAACTAAAAACTAACTTTATGAATTCATATTCTAAAACTTTTGTTAAAATAATTCTTACAAGTATTTTTTTTCTACCGTTTATAGTAAACATTTCGGCACAAGAAAATAAGGAAGAAAAAAGTTTGATGAAATCTTCAACATTTTCTTCTTTCAAATTTAGAAGTATTGGCCCTGCATACACTTCAGGCAGGATTGCAGATATTGCGATTAATCCAAACAATCATTCCCAATATTATGTTGCAGCAGCAGCCGGAAATGTTTGGAAAACTAACAATGCCGGTATTACTTTCAATCCAATATTTGAGAACTACGGTTCGTATTCAATTGCAGATATTGAAATAGACCCAAATAATACAAATATAGTTTGGGTTGCAACAGGTGAATACAACAGCCAAAGAGCTATCGGATATGGAGATGGTATTTATTTATCTAAAAACGGAGGTAAGTCTTTTAAAAATGTTGGTTTAAAAAAATCAGAACACATTGGAAGAATAGTTATAGACCCAAGAAACTCAGATGTTTATCTTGCTGTTCAAGGTCCTTTATGGGGACCTGGTGGCGACAGAGGAATATATAAAACAAGCGATATGGGAAAAACATGGGATACTCTTTTTACAATAAGCGAAAATACCGGTTTTAATGATATTGTAATTAATCCTAAAAACCCTGATGTTCTCTATGCTTCAAGTTATCAACGAAGAAGAAGAGTGTTTACTTTAATTGACGGAGGTCCCGAATCGGCAATATACAAATCTTTAGATGCTGGCAAAACATGGAATAAATTATCAGGTGGATTACCTGGCGGAAAACTAGGAAAAATCGGATTAGCTATTTCACCCACAAACCCTGATTATATTTATGCAATAATTGAAGGGACAAACGGTTCCGGTGGATTTTACAGAACAACAAACAGAGGAGAAACATGGTCGAAAATGAGTTCTTATGTATCTTCAAGTCCACAGTATTACAATCGAATTTATTGCGACCCAAAAAACAAGGATAAAGTTTTTTCTATGGATACATATGGACAGTACAGTAAAGATGGTGGTAAAACTTGGATAAAACTCGGACTTTCTAACAAACACGTTGATGACCATACACTCTGGATTGACCCAGATAACACAGACCACCTTGTAATAGGAGGCGATGGAGGAGTCTATGATACATTTGATTTAGGCAAAAATTGGCGACATGTACCTAATTTGCCAATTGCTCAATTATACAGAGTATCAATTGATAACAGTAAACCTTTTTATAATGTTTCGGGTGGAACTCAGGATAATAACAGTATGTTTGGTCCTTCTCAAACAATTTGCAGAGATGGAATTTTGCAAGATGATTGGACTGTAACACATGGCGGAGATGGTTTCTTTTCAGCATTTGACCCAATAGACCTAAATATAATGTATTCTGAATCTCAATACGGAGGTTTAGTAAGATATGATAAAAAAAGTGGAGAAAGTGCTTACATTCAGCCTCTTCCTCCGGAAGGAAAAGCATATAGATGGAATTGGAATGCTCCTTTAAAAATTAGTAATTTTGACAATAAAAGATTATATTTTTGTGCAAATAAAGTTTTTAGAAGTAATGACAGAGGAAATTCGTGGAGAGCAGTAAGCCCTGACTTAACAAGACAATTAGACAGAAACACATTGAAAGTTATGGGAAAAATACAGCCTATGGATGCAGTAGCTAAACATGCTTCAACATCTGTATTCGGAAATATTGTTGCTTTTGATGAATCTCCTTTAAACGATAAACTTTTATACGTTGGAACTGACGATGGGTTAATTCATAAAACAGAAGATGGAGGAGAAACATGGAGAAACATAAACAATTATGATAAATTTCCTGACATGACATATATAAGTTGCATTTTTGCTTCACAACATGATGAGAATATAGTTTATGTTGCCTTTGATGGAAGAAAAAACAACGATTTAAAACCATATCTTTTTAAAAGTTTGAATAAAGGAAAAACATGGTTTGAAATTGTTACAGATTTACCTGAAAAAGGAACTGTATATTCTATAGTTGAAGACCATCTAGAAAAACAATTATTATTTGTTGGGACTGAATTTGGTGTTTTCTTTTCAAATACAGGTGGTGGGAAATGGATAAAATTAAAATCAGGAATTCCTACAACAGCAGTTAGAGATATTAAAATAAAAAAAGGAGAAGACGATTTGATTTTAGCAACTTTTGGAAGAGGATTTTATATTTTGGATGATTTTTCATTACTAAGAAAAATTACTGACAAAACTCTGAAACAAGAAAATATTTTATTTCCTGTAAAAGACACCTATATATATTCAAGAACCTCAAAAAAATACGGACAAGGTGCAACAGTCTATACAGGTGCAAATCCTAAATATGGTGCAACATTTACATATTATATTAAAGAAAAAATTAAAACTAAAAAAGATTACAGAATAGAAGCCGAAAAAGATAAAAAGGAAGTTGAAATACCTTCATTTGATATTTTAAGAGAAGAAGCAGATGAGATAAAACCTTATTTAATCTTTACTATAAAAAATGAAAAAGGTGAAATTATTAGAAGAATTAAAAAATCGGCGTCAAATGGTCTTCAAAAATTTAATTGGGATTTGAAAAGATTTAATCTATATCCTGTAACAAAAGGCAATTCTTCAATGCACAATAAAGGCGGAATTCCTGTTTTGGCAGGTAAATATACTGTTTCAATGTCTAAAATAGTTAATGGAATGGAAACTAAATTAGGACAAGAGCAAAGTTTTAATTTAGAACAACTTGACAACTTAAGTTTACCTGCAAAAGATCAAATTGAATTAGAAAATTTCAGAAAAGAAGTTGCGGAGGTATATGGTGTTACAATGGGAATTACAAAATATGTTGATAAAATGTCTGCTAATGTGGAAGCTCTAAGAACAGCTTTGATGAATGGAGGAGGTTCTTCTCATGAAGATATAGTTTTAGCAGACGAGTATATTCTGGAACTTAAAAAAATTAAAAGAATTTTATCCGGAGATGAGATTATTGATAAAATGTATGAAAACCAGTCCCCAAACCTAAATTGGAGAATTTCTGCAATAATATATGGAACATATCACAGCTCAGAACCAACAAAAACTCTTAAAGATAACCTTATTATAGTTAGAAAAGGAGTAAATGAACAAATTCAAAAAATTAAAATATTAGACTTAAATATTCAATTACTTGGAAAAAAAGCAAATAATGCAGGTAGTCCTTGGTCGCCGGGAAGAATTCCTGAGTTTAAATAAGATTTTAAAAATTCACTAAAACAGCTTACTTATTGTATGCTGTTTTTTTTAATGGGACTATCAAATTTAAAGGATAATCATTTTATTAAATAACGAATATAGAACATTATTATTAAATAATGAAGTTTGCTTTCACATGACAATTAAAAAAAATATTAAGTGCAACTTGTAACTTCTAAAACTTATCAAAAAAACTTTATATTTTTTTTACTTCTAAATTTAAAATTTCACATTTACTTATTCGATATTTAAAACTCATATTTAAATATACTCATTAAAATAATGGCAGAACTTGTTATATTATAAAAAAAGAATAAAAATACATAATCATCTTCGTTACTTCAATGCAAAAAAATTACATTTGCATTTATAAAATAAAAAAAAATTATATGAATAAAATAAGCACTTTTTTATTATCTATTTTTGCCTTAGGAGGGATTACAGGAATATTTATTTTCGCAAAAAAAAGTTTTGAAGACGACCAAAAATATAACAAATTAAGAGATAGCACATATTCTGTATATGCTTTACCCATTCCAGACAGTGTTACTTTTGCAGGAGAAAAAGTTCCTCTTGAAAATTATGATGTAAGAGAAGCCTTAGACAAAGAGCTACACAAAATAACTTACTGGCAATCTGAATCCTTACTGTATTTTAAAAGAGCAAATCGTTATTTTCCTACTATTGAAAAAATTCTAAAAGAAAAAGGTATGCCTGATGACTTTAAATATCTTGCAGTTGCAGAAAGTGGTTTAACAAATGTAATATCACCAGCAAAAGCAACAGGTTTTTGGCAATTTCTAAAATCAACAGGAAAAAGTTATGGTTTAGAGATAAATAATGAAATAGATGAAAGATATCATCTTGAAAAATCTACTATTGCTGCTTGTAAGTTTCTAAAAAAAATAAATAAAAAATACAATAGTTGGGCAATGACTGCAGCAGCCTACAATATGGGACAAAGCAATTTAGACAAACAAATAAAAAAACAAAAAAATAATAGTTATTACGATTTACTACTTAATGCAGAAACATCAAGATATGTTTTCAGAATTATTGCTTTTAAATTAATAATGAGCAATCCCGAGCATTATGGGTTTAAATTTAGACAGAAAGATTTATACCCTCAAATTCCTGTTCATAAAATTGAACTTGACACAGCAGTTACAGATTTTGCAATTTTTGCACAAAATATTGGAATAAATTATAAAATGCTGAAAACTTTTAATCCTTGGTTAAGAGAAAATTTTTTAACAAATAAAAATAAGAAAACATATTACCTAAAAATCCCAAAAGAAAACTCTCGTAACAAAAAATATTATAAATAACAGCTTTTAACTTTTCCCATTATTTTTTTATACTAAAACATAAAAATGGCACATAAATCAGCATTCGTAAATATTCTTGGAAACCCAAACGTTGGCAAATCTACACTAATGAATGAATTTGTTGGCGAGAAACTATCAATAATAACTTCAAAATCTCAAACAACTCGCCACAATATAAAGGGAATAGTAAATACCGAAGAATATCAATTAGTTTTTTCTGACACACCGGGTGTTTTAAAACCTCATTATAAATTGCAAGAATCAATGTTGAAATACTCAGAAACTGCCTTGTCTGATGCAGATATAATTGTTTATGTAACAGATATTTTTGAAAAAATTGACAAAAACCAAGATTTTCTAATTAAAGTTCAAAAATCTAAAGTTCCAGTTCTATTAGTTCTAAACAAAATTGATTTAACAACACAAGAAGACATTGTTAAACATGTAACAAAATGGGAAAAACTTTTACCAAAGGCAGAAATATTTCCTACTTCTGCACTAAATAATTTTAATGTTAAGAATTTATTTGAGAGAATTTTAGAACTTGCCCCCGAATCTCCTCCATTTTTCCCTAAAGACCAACTTACTGACAGAACAGAACGTTTTTTTGTCTCTGAAATAATAAGAGAGAAAATTCTTATACGATATAAAAAAGAAATTCCCTATTCAGTTGAAGTTGAAGTTGAGGAATTTAAAGAAGCTGAAGATATTATTCGTATCAGAAGTATAATTTATGTTGAAAGGAAATCCCAAAAAGGGATTATAATCGGGCACAAAGGAAATGCAATAAAATACGTTGGAATTGATGCGAGAAAAGATATTGAAAAATTCTTCGAAAAGAAAGTATATCTTGAACTGTTTGTTAAAGTTTCTGACGATTGGCGTTCAAAATCTGCAAGTTTAAGTAGGTTTGGATATTAAATTAAATGCTTATTTGCTTTTATGTAATTATCAAAAAATCTAAAACTATTTCAATACCATCTCTATAAAAAAGTAACTGTTTGTCTATTAATATCTAGTTTATCTTATTTTGCAAAAAAAAATGATTGCTTTTTATTGGGTCTGAAAATTTTTAAATTTCCAGTATCTTTTTTAATTTATTTCAAAACTATTAATTATCATATCTTTATTGTTAACTTCAAATTAAATCGTCTTCCGGTAAGATTTACAGGTACAGGAAAATTATCATTTACATCATTTGCTGCAATTGATGTATTAGGTACAACATGAATCCATCTGTACGAAATTGTATTTTTAATAGCCAACATATTAAAAACTTCAACCGTAAGCCAAATTGATTTAAAATACTTTAAGTATCTATTTGAATTACCAACTCCTTCTTGAACCAAAACCATTGATGCACCCACATCCACTCTACTATATGGCGAAGATTTAAAAACTGCTTTATAAACAATATCTTTCGGATAACCAAAACGAAAAGCAGAACCATAAACCAAATTCAAATGAGCTTTAAACTTCTTATAACCTGGCACATAATCCTGAACAAATAAGTTTGCCGAAAATCTCTGATCAGTAGGTCTTGGAATATAAAACGATGTATCATTTCCAGATAAAGAAACAGTATTTACGTTTTCCTCAGTTTTTAAAACAGAAATACTTAACCAAGAGTCAATACCCGGCACAAAATCTCCCATAAGTTTAGTGTCAATACCTGCTACATAACCAGATGTACGTGTATCTGCAAAATACCTAACTCTCACATTATCCATTTCAAAAGGAATAATATTCTGTAAATCTTTATAATAAATCTCAGTAAAAAACTTCATTTTCCTACCCAAAGCATTAAACTTAAAGTTATGCCCTAAAACAAAATGAATCGATTTTTGTGCACTTTTATTATCAACAATTTCTCCTTCAAAGTTCTTAATCTCTTTGTAAAAAACAGGCTGATGAAAAATCCCGGAAGAAAACCTAAAAACGTGCTTATTTTTATTATAAGATTTTGCTGCAACTGCTATTCTAGGGCTAAATAATAATTCTTCTGATAAAGTCGTATAATTTGCCCTTAGTCCACCAACAAGCTCATATTGAAAATCATAAGTTTCAAAATTAATTTTATCCTGAATATATGCTGTTATTTTATCATTTTCAATTTTATTTTTACCTTTTATATTTTCGGATACTTCCAAACTATTTGGATTCATAGGCAAAGAAAAACTCGCTGAATCTTTTAAATTCCATTCATCAATTTTATCTTTTATAACTTCATTTTTATAAATTACTCCCCAGTTAAAATAATGACTTTCACTTTTATAATAACCGGTAAGCATACTACTAAAATTTAAAATATCTAAATAATTTCGTGCATGACGCATAAATGCACCATTTCCAAGATTTAAAATGCTATCACCAGCTGTTTCTGAGCTAATATCTTTATTTAATTCATTAAGACTATAAAAACCAATTATGTCAAATGTCTCAGCTTCACTTGCTTGTAAACCGGAAAAAGTTAAAGAAAAATTCAAATCCTTATGAGGATGATAATTAAAAGATAGAGCCTCTGTATAAGACAAAAACCTATCAGTCTCTTGCCCGGCATAAACAACATATAAAGACTTAATACTTTGTATTGAACCAAAATTTGTAGTCCCGCTACTTGGTTTAAAATGAAAACTATTATCTGAAATATTTGCTAATAAGTTTATAGAAAATTTATTATCAATATAATATGTCCAAAAGGTTTGAAAATCCATAAACTTAGGATTATAATCTCCCTTTGTTTCTAAAGTTTTCAACATATAACCTGTTGTTTTATACCTAAAACCACTTACATGACTAAGTTTTTTATTTTTTGAAATATCTTGATAATGTACAGATGCTCCCAAAAAACTAACAGAACCGGCAAATTCCCTTTTACGTGCTTGTTTATATGTTATATCAAGAACAGAGGACATTTTTCCGCCATAACGTGCCTCAAAACCACCAGATGAAAACCTCGCATCACTAACTAATTTTGGATTTATAAAGCTAAGTCCTTCTTGCTGTCCCGAACGTACTAGTTGAGGTCTGTAAATTTCAATTCCATTAACATAAACAAGATTCTCATCAAAACTTCCTCCTCTAACGGAATATTTAGAACTAAGTTCATTTCTAGAACCGGCAACACCTAATTCTGTTTTTACAAGACTTTCTATTCCCTCATTAATTGATGGTAAAATGTCAGAAATTTTACTATCAATTGAAATTATTCCTGTAGAATTTACCTTTTCTGCATTAACAACTACAACTTCAATTTGATTAGATGCACCAAGTTTTACATTCAAAGTAATATTTTTTTCAGAATAAGGAATTTCAATAGCCAATGACTCTCCTCCTTGTTGAGAAAAATACAATTTTTTATATGCTATTGGAATCTCAATCAAATAATCTCCCGAAACATTCGTATAAACAAAAAACTTACTATCTTTTGTAAAAACTGAAACAAAAGCCAATTTCTTATCACTTTCATCAGTAACTCTACCTTTAATACTAATTAATTGAGCATTTAATAAAAATGGAAATAATACGAATAACAAAATACTTATTTTCTTCATCAAAAAAAAGAATTTATATTTGGGTTTTAAATATTTAAACTAATATAATTTTAAAATATTGCGAAATTAGAATTAAAAAACAACTTGCTATAAAAATTATCAAAAAATGATAAAACAAAAAGAAATAATATTGCCTGAATTTAATAGAGGATTTCATTTAATAACAGACATAATAATGAAAAATATTACAAATTTACCTGAATTTGGAATATTAAATATTTTCATAAAACATACATCGGCAGGTCTTATTCTAAGTGAAAATGCAGACCCATCTGTACGTGTAGATTTTGAAAATATTTTTAACAAACTAATTCCTGAAAACCAAAATTTCTATACCCACATTTTTGAAGGTAGTGATGATATGCCTTCTCATATTAAATCTGGTTTAACCGGTACATCTGTAACAATTCCTATTTCTAAACATAAATTAAATCTTGGAACTTGGCAAGGTATTTATCTATGCGAGTTTAGAAATATAGGTGGCAACCGCAAAATAGTTTTAACAACATATAGTTAGATTTATTCACTAAATCAACAAGAAATTTTATAATTCCTTAAATCTGCAAAAAGAAAACTCAATTTTTTTTTATTTTTATTAATTTTGCGGATTTCAGGAACACTAGAATAGTGTTTTTTTAAACCAAACTTATTAATTAAAAAAAGTTATTAACATTAAACTAACAGAAAAGTAAACTTTGGAATACATTTTAAGGTCTAATCTTTACTTTTTGCATTGTTAATTATACTATATTCATGTAAAGCATAATGTACGCTACATGCCTTTATTTATAAGGTGTTAGACATTGGTATAGTTTTTGGAATATAGTAATTGAAATTAAAAACTACATATTAATTAATCAAACATAGGAGGAAATTAAAATGAAAAAATTAGTATTATTTATCGCAACAGCACTTTTTATCTTGAATTCTTGTACAACTACAAGAGTAGTGCACCATTATGACGATGCGTACCCTTCATCAAAAACAACTACCGTTGTTGTAAAAGACAATAATAAAACTACGGTTGTAGAGAATAAAAACGATGAAGGTGTATATGATAATTATGCAGATGAGAGTTCTGCTGAAAATAACCTTAAAGTATATTCTGACGATAGTCAAGAAGATGTAATATACATAAATGACAGCGATGGAGAAAAAAATATTACTGTTATTGTAAACGACTATCCTTCATACTCTTCAAGAATAAGAAGATTTCATGGAAATTCATACGTAACATCTAATTATTATGATGATTATTATTGTTACGGGGGATGGGGAGACTATTACAGTCCAAGTTATTATTCGTATTATGATTATTATTCCCCATACAGTTACAGAAGACATTACAGACCCTATTATTATAATTCTTGGGGATTTGGATTCTCAAGCTACTGGGGCTTTGGCGGTGGCTGGGGATACGGAAGCTACTGGGGAGGATACAACCATGGTTATAATAATGGATATTGGGATGGATATTATGATGGATACTACGGATATGGAGGATATGGAAATTATTATTCTTACGGATATAATAATAATAAATATGCTTACGGAAACAGACATCGTACAAATTCAGGAGAAAGACGTTCAGGAACTGTTGGGTCAGGAGGAGGAAATAAAGGAACAGGGAATACTGTAAGAAAAGATGTTAGGAACAGTAATAGAAATAAGACTGTGAAAAGATCAACAGATGTAAGAAAAGGAACAGGAACAAATTCTGGAAGAGTTGATTCCAGAACAGGAACTAGAAAAGGAACAGGAACAAATTCTGGAAGAGTTAATTCTAGAACAGGAACTAGAGAAGGAACAGGAACAAATTCTGGAAGAGTTGATTCAAAAACCGGAACTAGAAAAGGAACAGGAAATAGTAATTTTGACTCTCGTACAAATACGAAAAAAAGAAGTTCAATAAATAGAAGTTCTAGCAGTAGAAGCAGTAATTACAATAGAAATTCCAATAGTAGAATTAATAATAATACAAGATTAAATAATTCTTCTTATAAAAGAACTGGTTCTGATATAAATTCTACTAGAAATTCAAGAGGTAATAATTATAACAGAGCAAATTCAAGCCGTTCTTCATATAATAAACCAAATAATAGTTCTCGTTCAAACTATAGTAGCAGAACAAACAATTCTAGAAGTAGTTCATATTCCAAACCAAAAAGTAATAATAAATCAAATTACAGTAGCAGAAATTCAAGAACTAATTCTAATAATAACAGATCAAATTATAACAATAACAGAAGCAGTAATAAATCAAGTAGTAATCGTTCAAGCTACAATAGAGGAAGTAGTAACAAGTCTAGCAGTCGTTCAAGTTACAATAGTTCACGAAGTTCCGGAAGCTCAAGTGTAAGAAGTGGAAGCAGTTCAAGTAGAAGCTCAGGAAGTAGTGGTTCAAGATCAAGTTCAAGTAGTTCTTCTCGTTCAGGAAGAAGATAAGTTAAAAAAATAGTATCAAGTATTTATGCTTGATACTATTTCATTACAATCAAAAGATATATTCTCTTTTTAACCGGATTTGTCTTTCAAATAAAATCATACCTTAAAACAAAAAAAATGTATAAAAAAATTATAACTACACTTAGTATTCTAATGTTTAGTATTGCTTTTGTATATTCTCAAAACCATATTGAAGCATTAAGATACAGCCAACAATTTTATTCTAGCACCGCCAAATCAGAAGCTATGGGAAATTCTCTCTCCGCAGTTGGTGCAGATTTTTCAGCATATATGATAAACCCTGCGGGAATAGGAGTTTATAAAAATAGTCAAATGTCATTAACTCCAGATTTTATAATTAATAATACCTCCGGAGTTTTGTCCAATACAAACACAAAAGATGGCAGATTTGGATTCAAATTTTCAAACGCAGCATATGTTGGCGTGAAAAAAGGAACCGGTATTTTTAAATATGTAAATTATGGAATAGCATATAATAGCCATAATGATTATAGGCAACAAACGCAAGTAAGTGCAAAAAATATGAATGGCTCAATATTAGATTATATTATATATAATTCAAATAATGACAGATACAGTACTTTTAGAGAAGACCTAGCATGGCGTTCTTGGTTAATTGATTATGACAACTCTTCAAATGAATACTGGAGTCATGTAACAGATAACGCTAAATATCCGAATTCTCAAAATAAACTTATAAGAACAAATGGTGGAGCAGGAGAGTTTAGTTTTTCTCTTGGAACAAACATTAATGATTTTTTGTATCTTGGCGGAACAATTGGGCTTACTTCAATAAATTATTCTTATGATGCAATTTTAACCGAAAAAGATTTTCCGCTAATTAAAGCAAGGATTTCTGGAACCACAGATAGTGTTCAAATTAATCCTGAAGAAATAATATATAAGGAAAGTCTTGAAACAAATGGAAACGGTATAAATGCAAAATTTGGATTTATTTTTCAACCTGTAAAATTTTTGAGGTTAGGAGGAGCAGTACATAGTTCAACCAGAATTGATTTTGAAGATAAGTACGAAACGTCTATGTTTGTTAAATACCCTACAGATTTTTATGGTTATTCAAATTATGAGCCTGATACTGCAAATGTTTTTGATTGGATACTAAAAACTCCTTTAAGAGCAAATGCTGGAGTAGCATTAATATTAGAATCTTACCAAATTGGTAAATTTTATACAGTTCCAATGACGTTTAGTCTTGATTATGAATATGTTGATTATTCGAATGCAGAACTTAGACATGCCGGAGAAGATAGTTATACATTTGTAAAAGAAAACAAAGATATTTCAAATTTTTATACCAAAACACATAATATAAGAGCAGGAGCAGAATTAAATTTTGGATTTTTGAAAGTTAGAGGAGGATATGCAATTTATTCTAATCCATTAATAAAAGAGGGAATGTTTGAAAACGCCAAAGTAATATATTCCGGAGGAGTGGGGTTTGCTTCTGAACATACATATGTTGATTTTTCATACACATATGCATCTCAAAATCAAAAATTATATCTGTATAATGCAAATGAAGTTTTTCCAGAAGACCCAATGGGTAATTTAACAGAACCAAAAGCAAATATTAAAAATACAAAGCAATTTGTGAAAGTAAGTTTTGGTATAAGATTTTAATTTCTTAACTCAAACTATAAATAGTAAATAATTTAATAATTATTATCAAAAAAAAATATAAAAAACGACTTTTGATTTTTTTTAATTTATTGAACTTAATGTTTTTTATTACACAGTACTTTTCTTTGTCTGGAAATTTAAAAATAGTTGGATAACAATGTAATTTAGTCGCTTATTTTTAACTATTTAGAAAAAAATGTATTATTTTTATGGAAAATTACTTAAGTTTGCATCTTAAAGTAAAATTAAAGAAAACTATTTATACTAATTTAAAAAATTTAGAAATTATGAAATTACAGAGATTATTTATGTTGTCTATTGCCATATTTGCTTTTACTTTTATGGGATATTCTCAAGTTGAACCAGCAGAAGCTCCAATGTTTGGAAATGTTAGAGGAGTAAATGCTGCATTAAGCCATAACTTTGGTAAAATAAGCGGAACAGTTGGAACTCACAATTTTAAAATTGTAAACAAAGGAACAACTACTATGCACATAACTGATGTTAAAATTCCTGAAAAAGTTGGAGTAACTGTTGTTGATATGCACATTAAAAAAGGACAAACAGGAGTTATTATTGTTAATATTGACCCAACTGTTAAAGAAAAAGGAAAATTTGCTGAAAAAGTAATTATTACAACAGAGCAAAAAGAACCAAATACCATAACAACCAAAGAAATAACTTTTGTTGTTGCAGGAGAAGTGAAATAACTCTTTTTGAAAAAGAATTTATCTTTTTATAAACAGCAAATACTTAATATTATATTAAGTATTTGCTGTTTTCTTTTTCATAAAGAAAAAAATAAATTACTTTTGTAATCCTTTTAAAGCCCGGATGGCGGAATTGGTAGACGCGCATGGTTGAGGGCCATGTCTCATTCTTTGAGGTGCAAGTTCGATTCTTGTTCCGGGCACAAAAACAGTCTTAATATAGGCTGTTTTTTGTTTTAAATACGTTGAAAAATCAGAATAATAGAAGAAATAGCAATTATACCGGCAGTAAATAAAATAAAATAATTCCTTTTTATTTTTAATATTGAAATTAAAAAAGATGAAAGCAATAAATAAATAAATAAAATTATTATTTGCCCAATTTCTAAGCCTATATTAAATGCAAATAAAGGTTTAAGGATTTTCTCAGAGTCTGTAAGAAGAGCTTTCAAATATGTTGAAAATCCCATACCATGAATTAAGCCAAAAAAAAGTGCCGTAAAATAAAGATATAGTCTTCTTTTATTATTTGAAGCTCTATTTAGAATAACAATAATTGTTGAAATTAATATAGTAACGGGAATTAATACTTCAATAAGTTTAATAGGAACAGAAATAAAATCTAAAACAGCAAGTGCCAAAGTAATTGAATGTCCAATAGTAAAAGCAGTTGCAAGGATTATAATTTTTTTGAAATCTTTAAGAACGTATCCTGTACCCAATGCTAAAATATACAAAATATGGTCATATCCGTTTAAATCCAAAATATGTTCAAATCCAAGGTTAAAATATATCAAAAACATTTAATAAATTATTATTACTTTTGTTATGCAAAGTTAATTAAATTATGATAAAATATACAGAAATAGAATCTCAAAAAGATTTAAAATATCTTTTGAATAATTCAGAGAAAAAAATATTAAAAGTTGCATTTCAAGATGTTGATTTAATTGAAAATGAGAAAAAAATATTAAAATTTAAGTTCACAGAATGCATTTTTCTTGGTTGTAAGATTAATGAAAAGATAAAAAAACACATAGAAAAAGATAATTTCTTATTTCCAAAATTAAAAGTTCCTTATAATATTTATCCAAATAAATTATACACAAAAGAAAGCCTGTACGGAGAATATGAAATAGGTAAAATTTCTTCCTATGAGAAAACTTTTGATAAAATTGTTTACAATCATTTTAAAAAAACAGGAAAAGAAGCATATTCAATAAACGAAACACTTGCAAGGCGTTTGCACGATCATTCGATAACGGATGCACTATATGACTTTCTTGAAAAATATGACGAAAAGAAAGTTGTTGCAATTATGGGAGGGCATAGTTTAGCAAGAAATACAGAAGATTACAGAAAAATAGCACGATTATCAAAAAAACTTACAGAGCATGAATATTTAATGGCTTCCGGTGGTGGTCCCGGAGCAATGGAAGCTACACATCTTGGAGCTTGGTTTGCAGGAAGAACACTTGAAGAATTAGATAATGCTTTTAAAATTTTGGAGAAAGCACCCACCTACAAAGATAAAATGTGGTTAGATACAACAATGCAAGTAATTGAAAAGTATCCACAAAAGAAATATGAAAGCCTTGGGGTACCAACATGGTTATATGGGCATGAACCTCCAACACCTCTTGCAACAAAAATTGCTAAATATTTTGCAAACAGTGTGCGCGAAGATGGACTACTAACAATTGCAAAAGGGGGGATTATATTTTCCCCGGGAAGTGCAGGAACAATTCAAGAAGTATTCCAAGAAGTTACTCAAAACCATTACTTAAGTTTTGGATATGCAAGTCCAATGATTTTTATGAATAAAAGATTTTGGACAAAAGAAACTCCGGTTTATAATTTTATTCAAGAACTTGTGGAAAAAGGGAAATTGAAAAATCTTATTCTTTCTATTTGCGATACTGTTGATGAAATTGAGACTGAATTGAGGGAATTTGTTTAAAAATCATACCATTTGTATGCAAAACGCATGATAAATAAATTTGAATATTTTTTTCTTTATTTAAGCAAAATTCTTTGCATAGCAATAGTTATGAAAATAATTTTAACAAAAAGATAAAAAAAAGAAATGATTTATATCGGGAGTTTTTCTTTATAAATGATATTACTTAGGTGCAAGCCTATACAAAATTGCAGCAACAAACATAAAAACAATATTTGGAATCCAAGCAGCAGCCATTGGAGGTAAACCTCCTTTTACAGAAAATTGTTCGGTAATTCTCATAAGAAAAATATAGCCAAAACTCAGCAGAAGCCCAATACCTATCTGCAAACCTGTTCCTCCCTTGCTTTTTCTGGAAGAAAGAGAAACTCCAATAAGTGTTAGAATAAAAGTTGAAAAAGGAAAAGATATTCTTAAGTATTTTTCTAACAAATAAGTGTTTATATTATCCTCTCCCCTAAGTTCTTTTTCTGCAATAAGTTTGTTCAAAGCAAAATAATCCATTGTAGATTTTCGCATATCTCTCCTCTGAAAATCAATAGGTGCAATATTTATAGTTGTATCAATTTTTTTTCCTTTTGTAATAATTTCATTGTTTTTGTAGATAGTTCTTATATAATAATCATATACTATCCATTTTGTTTTAAGTGTATCCCATTTTATGCGTTTTGCAATTAGCTTTGATTTTAATTTTCTGTTCTCAAATTTTTCAATAGAGAATCTTCTTCCTTCATCAGTTCTC
The DNA here is from genome assembly GCA_947311445.1 of uncultured Chlorobiota bacterium. Classification (GTDB taxonomy): domain Bacteria; phylum Bacteroidota; class Bacteroidia; order Bacteroidales; family JAADGE01; genus JAADGE01. The sequence goes on from CAMZKV010000036.1 coordinate 32,675, forward strand.
GTATTATAACTCTCCATATACATAAAAACTCCTGGACTCACCTGTTTGTGGATATTCTTTTCATTATTATAGAAAGTCCCGTTTATGTATTTATCTTCAAAATCTAAACGAACTTTATTTGCTGGTGGAATAATAAAATTCAGAAGAACAAAAGATAAAATTGCTAAAACTAATGAAGACCAAAAGTAAGGAACAAGCATTCTGTTAAAACTTATTCCATTTCCAATTATTGAAATAATCTCTGAGTTCATTGCCATTTTAGAAGTAAAAAACACAACTGAAATAAAAACAAAAAGAGATAAAAATAAATTAATATAGTATGGAATAAAATTTAAATAGTGATTTACAACTATTTCATGAAGAGGTACTGCTTTTTCAATAAAAGTATCAAGTTTCTCAGTAATATCAATCACTACCGCAAGGCTTATTATAAGAACAATAGCAAAAAAAAATGTTCCTAAAAATTTTTTAATTATATATAAATCAAGAATTTTCATTTAATCCCAAAATTAAACCAATTTTACTATTTTAAAGAAGAAAGCACTCAAATAAGAGTGCTTTTTAACATTTTTTAATGAATTAAGGACTTTTAAATCCAATAATTATTAGTCTTCGTCTTCTTGTTCTGCTGCGTAGGCTTTAATCAAATCATTTTGAAGATCTCCAGGAACAGGACCGTATTCATCAAATTCCATTTCAAATGTTGCTCTTCCGCCAGATATTGAACTAAGTGCAGTTGCATATTTTGTTATTTCTGCCAAAGGTACTTTTGCTTTTATAATTTCAAAACCTTTTGCACTGCTCATTCCTTGAATAATTGCACGTCTTCCTTGTAAATCACTCATCACATCACCCATGCTTTCAGAAGGAACCATTACTTCTAGATTATAAATTGGCTCTAAAATTTTTGCTCCAGCTTTTTTAAATGCATCTGAAAATGCTTTTGAACCTGCGATTTTAAATGAAATTTCATTAGAATCAACATCGTGCATTTTTCCGTCGTAAACGCTAACTCTAATATCTCTGGCATAAGATCCTGTTAGCGGGCCATTTTCCATTTTTTCCATTAGTCCTTTAATAATTGCGGGCATATAATTTTTTTCAATAACACCACCTACAATACAGTTGTAAAAAACTAATTTGCCACCCCATTTTAAATCAATCTCATCTTCATCTCTTACAGTTACTGTATATTCTTTTCCTTCAATTTTAAAAGTTGATGGTTTTGCTTTTCCTTCTTCATAAGGTTCAATAACCATATGAACTTCTCCAAATTGACCAGAGCCACCTGATTGTTTTTTATGCCTATAGTTTGCTTGGGCAGCTTTTGTAATGGTTTCTCTGTAAGGTATTTTGGGGGCAAGAAATTCTGTTTCAATTTTATAAATTGTATCTAAATGCCATTTTAAAGTATTTAAATGGTGGTCTCCTTGCCCATGAATTATTAATTGTTTCAATTCTTTTGAATATTCAAGAATGTATGTAGGGTCTTCATCATGTAACCTGTGAAGATATTCTCCTAATTTTTCTTCATCTGATTCGCTAATTGCTTTAATTGCTTTTCTGTATTTAGGATTTGGATATTCTATTCCCGGAAAAACAAGCTCACTGCCTTTTTCATATAAAGTGTCATCGTTTGATGTATATTTCAGTTTAACAGTTGCACCTATATCTCCCGCAACAATTTTTGAAACATTATCTCTTTTGTTTCCATTAACAATATATATTTGCGATATTCTTTCTTTATTTTGGTTTGATGAGTTAATTAGATCATCACTTTCATTTATTTCTCCCGATATTACTTTAAAATAAATAAGTTCTCCAAGATGTTCTTCAATACTTGTTTTTATAACAAATAAAGATTTAGTTCCGGAAGTATCAGGTTTTACCTCTGTTCCATTTTTAGTTTTTGGTGCTGGCATATCAGCAGGAGATGGCAATGCATTTTTTATAAAGTCTAAAATTCTTCTTGTTCCTATATTGTTTTTTGCTGCTGAGCATAAAACCGGAAACATTCCTCTGTCAAGTATTCCTTTAAGAATACCTGTTCTCATTTCATCTTCTGTAAGTGTTTCTTTTTCAAAGAAAATTTCCATTAAAGCATCATCATTTTCAGCTGCTGCTTCAATAAGTTCCATTCTTAATTCATTTGCTTTTTCTTTTTCTTCTTCTGGTATATCAAGAACTTCATAGTTATTTCCTTCACTGTCCCATTGGTACATTTTCATTGTAATAAGGTCGATTATTGCATTGAAATTTGCACCTGGATTTACCGGATATTGGACAACAGTTACACCGCTTGAAAATTTTTCCTTAGCTTGCTCTATTGTTTTTTCAAAATTTGATTGGTCATGATCTAAATGATTTGCAATAATAACAACAGGTTTTTTGAATTTATCTGTAAGCCTGAAATGTATTTCGGCACCTACTTCAACACCATTTTGCGAATTTAAAAGTAATAATGTAGTATCGGCAACAGAAATTGAAGATACAGCTCCACCTATGAAATCAAGAGCTCCCGGTGCATCAAGTATATTAACTTTAACTCCGTCCCACTCGCTATGAAGAATTGATGAATAGACTGAACCTTGTTGTTCGTGTTCAACCTGTCTGTAATCTGACAATGTAGTTTTAGCATCTATTGAGCCTCTTCTTTGGATTTTACCTCCTTCAAGAACAAAATTCTCTGCTAAAATTGTTTTCCCGCTTCCTGCATTTCCAGCAAGAGCAATGTTTCTGATGTCTCCTGTATTATAAACTTTCATTGGAAAAAATATTAAATAATTATATTAGTATAAAAAATTTGGATTGCAAATATAAAAAAATATATGAAAATTTTAGCAGTTGAGTTTCATTATTTTTAATTTAAAAGAAACAGACTTCTTAGTGATGTAATTTTGATGTGTTTTTTGTGTAATTTGGTTTTAAATTTTTATAACTTACAATATAACGGATTTAATTAAAAACCGGTTTACTTTTCATTGTAAACCGGTTTTATAAAACAAAAGTTTTTTAAAATCTAATGTCCATGTCCTTCATGATTTTCTACTTTTTTAATTTCCATTCCACATTTTGGACAATCACCGGGTTTGTCATAAGTTTTTTCTCCTTCACATTTCATTGGGCATTGATAAACTGCTGCTTCTTGTTTAACTTCTGTTTTTTCTTCGCCACTACCACAACTTGTTAAAGCTATGCTTCCCATAAATAAGAACATTGTAGTTCCTAAAATTAAAATTGATTTTTTCATTTTTCTTACTTTTTTTTAAATTAATACTCTATTTACTTATTCTTCCTATTGCACAACTCACATAAGACTTTGCCTTAGAAACAATATTGTTATCTTCTGCTTGCGGATATCCTAATGATGCCATTTTTTGAATATACTTTTCCTGTTCTTTTTCTGCACCATTATAATTAACTGTTATTATTGAATTTTCTGTATCAACATTTACTGTTTCTACTTCTTCAAATTTTAAAAGACCTTTTTTTATGGTTGAACCACAGCCTCCGCATTTTAAATTTTCTACTTTTATTTCTATTGTTTTCATGTGTTTAAATTTATATAATTAACTGATATTTAATAAATTACTTACATTTTGGCATTTGCAATAATTGTTTTGCTATGCACATAGGAACACTTGCTTTCTTATGCAAGTAATCTGTGTGCTGTGTTATAGTCATGCCTTTGGACGTCAAAATCTTTGTCATGGGTGTTTCATTTTTATAAATCCTAAAATCCGCAAGTTTGCATCTAATTGACTGATAGTCAGGGCGTGAATTGTTTAAAAAGAATGAAATGCAATTTACCATAACTGGCTGTTTATTAGCTTATTCACACCCTGACTTGCGGATTTAAGGTAAATTTTAATTATTATTAAATTCTTTTTTAACTTCTCCACATTTTAACATTTTATTACCAAAATATGGGTTTTTAATTTCTTTGTCTTTACTTATCCAAAAAGCTCCTTTATTATCAAATGCCATTGGGCAAAATTCAAGATAAACTGGACTTTTCAAGTTTATTCCAAACTTTTCTATTACTTCTGCAATTTTATTTGAGACAATACTAAAATGGCTTCGTTTCATTTCAATTCCTTTCATTTTTACAATGCCATTTAAGTTTTCTTTTAAAGTTTTTGAAATTTCCATCCATTCAATATGTGCATCTCCTTTTAACAATTTCATATCAACATTTTTTAGTGCAGAAAGGCTATTATTTGCCTCCTTTTCAACCATTTTTTCATCTGTTGCAACAAAAGCATCTTTCATTTTTAAATAAATATTTACAAATTCTCCAACTTGTGTTTTAAATTTATTATTAACTTTTTTTGAGTATGAAACATTTGTATTTTTATCATCCATCGCTTTCATTTCTTCATTAGACATCTTTGTTTCACTATGGTTATGACCTGTGGAAACCTTTCCACCATCGGGGTTCATCATACTTGGTTTACCTAATAATTGTGCAGATGCATCAATTTTAAACACTCCGTTTGAGGCAATTTCTTCGCCCTCTGACAAACCATTTGCTACAACATAAAAAGTTCCTGCTTCTGCACCAAGGGTAATTTCTCTATAAATAAATGATGGTGTTTCTCTGTTTGGAACTCTAACATATACAACTGCTCGCTTGCCTGTCCAAAGTATTGATGTTTTTGGTATTAAAAGTTGCTCAGAGCTACTTGCTGTTTTAGATTTCAAAATTCCATTAACAAACATTTCGGGTTTAAATTGTAAGTTTGAATTTCTCATTTCTATTCTAACCTGTGCTACTCTTGTATTTGCATTAATAAATGGGTCGATATATGAAACTTTTGCAGAGAAGTTTTTCCCGGGTAAAGATTGAAGTGTAAATGAAACTTCATCGCCCAACTTTATCCAAGGCAAGTCGCTTTCGTAGGCATCAAACATTATCCAAACCCTTCTTAAATTAATTACTTCAAACAATGGATTTCCTTCTTTTACATAATTGCCAATTGCTACATCTCTTTTAGTTACTGTGCCTGAAATTGGAGATAAAATATCAAAGTATATATTTGGTTCCGAGCTATTTTCTATTGCGTCAATCTGTGTATCACTTAGTTCCCACAATTTTAATTTATTACGGGTAGCTTTATAAAAAGAAGGATTTTCGGTTTTATATTTTGCAGCATCTAATAGTTCTTGTTTAGCCGTATTAAGTTCCGGTGAATAAATAGAAGCTAATTTTTGTCCTTTTCTTACATTTTGACCTATGTAATTTACATATAGTTTTTCTATTCTTCCTCCAAAACGGGCAGTTAAACTTGCAATATTTCGTTCATCAGCTTTAACTTTTCCCAATAAATGTATTGATTTTTCAGGAGCTCCTTTTTTAACAATATAAGTTTGTACTTCTGCAAGTTTCATTGCACTTTCTGTCATTTGAATTTCGTTTGGGTCTGCCTCTTCAACATTATTGTTATTTTGCAATGGAATTAAATCCATACCACAAATTGGGCAATCACCAGCTTTATCTTTTTTTATTTGTGGGTGCATTGAGCAAGTCCAAGTAATTTTCTCTACATTCTCAGTTTCCGAATGATTGAGTGCCTGTTTATTATTGTTAGAAGATGATCCGAAGAATAAACTTCCTAAGCTAATTCCGACGATAAGAGTAATTGCAATAATTATCAATTCTCTTTTTTTTATTTTAAATATATTCTTTTTCATTTTTTATTGTTTTTTTATTCTAAAAATCATTTGTCAATATTTTTTTTGAATGAATGATTAATATAAAATCCCACAATGTGGGTTTCATTATTTTAATTTTATAATCCCATTAAATAATTAATAAATGCAATTGATGCCTGTTTATCTGCTCTTGCTTTTTCAAGTTCTAATGCGTATTTTAAAACACTTTTATCCATTCTTAAAATTTCTTCAAAGTTTTTATTGCTATTAGCATATTCATGTTCAAGCAATTTTATAGCACGTTTTGCAAGTTTACTTTGTTTCTCAAATAGAATAATTCTGCGGCTTGCATCTTTGTATTCACTATAAACTTTTTCAAACAAAGTTTCTAACACATTAAGCTTGTTAAGTTTCTTATCTTCAACAACTTGTTGCTGAAAAACAGCTTCTTTAATCATTGCAGAATATTTTTTGCGATACAAAGGAAGTGTAAATCCAATTTTTAACATTAAAGCATCTGTTCCTGAATTTATTGAACTTGCAGAACTCCCGATAGCAGTATAATCTACACCCAAAAGAATATTTGGAACACCTTGTTTTTTGCTTAATTTTTGCTTATTAACAAAACTTTCTTTTAAAAAATCTAAACTTTTTATTTGATGATTATTAATTGTAAGACTATCTATTATAGCTTGTTTTGAATATTTAATATCATCTGTCCAAAGTGTGTCGGGCATTTGAATAATCTTATTATTTTCTGTATTTAACAAATTATTAAACTTTACAGAATTAACAAACCATTTATCTTTAAGTAAAGCCAAATTATTTTCTAAATTGTTTAGTTCCAGCTCTACTCGTAACTCATCAACAGAAGAAGATTTTCCGGCTTCTATTTTAATAAGAGCTAAACGTTTAAATGTTTGTAAAATATCTATATTATCAAGCGTAACATCTATACTTTTTTTTATAAAATACAAATTGTAATATGTAGATTTTACATCAAAAAACAAGTTTGATTTTGCATCTTCAAATTTTTCGTATTTAGCTTTTGCAGCACTTATAAAAACATCTTCTTTGCTATTTAAAGTTCCAAACCAAGGAAACATTTGCGAGAAAGAAACTTTTGCTTGTTGAGGTCCATTTTTTGTTTCAACAGGTAAAATAAAGAAGCCAAAGCTTAACTGTGGGTCTGGTAAAGAGCCAACTTGTGGCACTTTCTCCAAACTTGCATTGTATTCATTAAATTTAGCTTTTAGTTCAGGATTGTTTTTTGCAGCTGTTTCTAAATATTGATTTAGAATATCTTGCGCAAATAACGAACTATTGAAAGCAAGGAATATTGATAGTACTATTATTTTAGTTTTCATTGTTTACCTCCTTTTCTGTAATTATTTTTTTCTTTAATAAATTTTCTTGCCACATACTGTATAAAACAGGAACAACAAAAATTGTGAGTGTTGCTATTACCATTCCTCCGAAAATTGGGATTGCCATTGGCACCATAATATCGGAGCCTTTACCTGTTGATGTAAGCACAGGAAGTAAAGCAATTAATGTAGTTGCAGTGGTCATAATTGCAGGTCGAACACGTTTTGTTCCTGCTTCTAAAATTTTTGCACGAAGCTCAGAAACTGTTGTTGGTGCTTTTTTATCGAAAAGTTGCTTAATATAGGTGCTTATTAAAACGCCATCGTCGGTGGCAATTCCAAATAATGCTATAAAACCAACCCAAACTGCCACACTTAAATTTATAGTTTCAATTTGAAATAAATTTTGAACATGCAAATCTCCAAAAGTAAAGTTTAAAAACCAAGGCTGCCCGTAGAGCCAAAGCATAATAAAACCTCCTGAAAATGCTACAATTATTCCTGAGAATATTAATGTTGCTCCTACAACTGATTTAAATTGGAAGTATAAAATCAAGAAAATTACTAATAAAGCAATTGGTA
>CAMZKV010000037.1 GCA_947311445.1 uncultured Chlorobiota bacterium
CACCTAAGAAAAAAGGATTCTTTTCAAACTTATTTAAGTAATCGATTATGGAAAATATAAAAAATTCAATATATAAAATAATTACCGCAAGCGGTACAGGAACAGGTTTTAAAGTTTCAAGTCAAGATTTTTTAATCACCAACTACTATGTAGTAAAAGGAAGTAAAGAAGTAGCTGTTGAAGACAACAATAAAAATAGATATTTTGCAAAAGTAGTAATGGTAAACCCTGAAATTGACTTAGCATTTTTGTCAGTTAAAGAGCTAGAACCTGTAAAAGGAAAAATCACTATCGACCCAAATAATGAAGTCGAAAATCGGCAAAAGATTTTTATTAATGGTTTCCCATTCGGAATGCCCTTTACCGTTACAGAAGGAATTGTATCTTCTTCTAATCAACCCATGGGAGGGCGGAACTATGTACAAACAGATGCAGCAGTTAACCCTGGTAATTCAGGTGGACCAATGCTAAATGAACAAGGTGAATTGATAGGTGTTACAACATCTAAATTTTCAGATGCAGATAATGTTGGTTTTGGGATTAAACATACAGATGTAATAAAAGAAATTACTGATTATAATTTTTCAGATACAAAATATAGATTAAAATGTAATTCATGTGATTCTTTTATAATAGAAGAGACCGAATTTTGTCCTAGTTGTGGTAACAGTGTAGACGTATCTGTTTTTGAAGAATTTGAAAAATCAAATTTTGCTACGTTTACGGAGGAAGCCATAAAGGAATTAGGAGTTAACCCCGTATTATGTAGAGCAGGAAGAGATTATTGGGAATTTTATCAAGGCTCTGCACTAGTTAGAATATTCACTGTTAGCAATAATAATTATTTATTTGCAACTTCACCATTAAATAATTTACCTAAAAATAATTTAGAAGAATTGCTTACCTATATTACTTCAAATAACACACCTCCATACCAATTAGGGGTTTATGATAATAAAATATTCATATCATATAGAACACATTTATCAGATATATATTCAGATAGAAAAGAAGAAGTAAAAAAAGCAATTATAAACTTAGCGTTAAAAGCAGATGAATTAGATGATTTCTTCAAAGATACTTATGGATGTGAAATGTCAATTGAAAGTAAAACAGAATCTAATTTAGTTAAAGATGTAAAAGAAGCTATTGATGATAAAGATGAAATAATTGAAAGCGAAACAGTAAGCAATAGTCCTATGGATAAACTCAAAAAACTCAAGGAACTATTTGAAATGGAGTTAATAACAGAAGAAGAATTTGCTATTAAGAAAAAAGCTATTTTGGAAACTCTGTAAAACGTATGCTAACAAAATGTAGGCGTAATTGTAGGTTTTATACTAAATTAAAAGTTTGTACCTTTGAACAAGTTTATTGACAAATAGAAAGGTAAGTGCCTTGAAATTCGCAACTACGCTTACATATATTGTTGTCCATAATTAGACAAAAATGAAAAAATTACATTTACTAATTTCAACACTTTCTTATAAAAAAGAAACACCACAAATTGCAAACCCTAGTCCGCCAATAGTTTAATATTGCAAGCTACGGAAATGGAAATTATAATTGTACGATATTGGGGCAAAAAAGATAACTAAAACAGATGATTTATACTATTTTAAAAAAGTTCAGCCCAAAACCTGACAGTACAAATAATTTTTATTAATAGCTTGTTTTTAGTGAAATTTTTATCCCTGTTTTCAGGGAGTTATTTTTTTATAAATTTATAGTTATACACTGTATCATTCTTAATGAACGTTATGATATAAATTCCTTTATCCAATTTCGCCACATTAACCTGCCGATTAGTTATTTTATTTTGTATGATTTTTTTTCCATTTAATGAATGAATAGTATAAACCGAATTAATAAGATTTACAGGAACAGTTATCGTATTTTGGGTAGGGTTAGGATAAAATAAAGGTTTTGTTTCATCAAAATCATCTGTTGCTAAATTTTCAAAATAAGGTACTATAGCTTTTTGCATGCCGGTTCCGGGTGACCAGCACCAAACATAGGGATGCTGTCCTGTTTCTATTTGTATTGAACCTGCATAATTAAATGCCATTCCATCGTTTGCATCCATCCAATTTTCTCCTGCATCCGTAGAATATAAAACGCCTAAGGAATTATCAAAACCTCCGGAATGATAGCTTTTTGATGAGGTGGCATATACAATATTTGAATTTTGAGGAGCAACTATTACACTTCTCATATCATTGTCGGTAATGAGTTGTTCCCAAGAATTAGTATTTTCATTGAGTTTATAAAGTCCTTTATCAGGACCTTGTACGCATACATATACTCTTCCTGCAATATTGGGGTCGGTTTCTATATCAAAAACTCCCTCGTAAGGATAGGTCTCAGGATTTGTTCCCCAATTCATATAAGTAGGAACAATATCCGGTCTTGTATTTATGTGTGAATGATGCATATCGGCAGTTCCTACTTCAGTCCACGTTCCAACATCTCCTGAGCTAGTCGATCTCCATAAACCGTCTTTTCCGCCGGCATAAACAATGTTTCCGTTAAGTTTATCAACTTCAATGAACTTTAAATTTACTCCGGATAAAACACTAGTCCAAGACATTCCATCATCAACCGAACGATAAACCGTACCGTTTACAGTTATAAACATTTTACGATTATTGATACTGCTGTTTTTATCCAAAGAAAGCCCATAAACACGTATCGTATTATCAAAATTAGGTAAACCATCTGTTATTAACTGCCAGGTTTCGCCATAATCAGTACTCTTAAAAAGTCCGGTTTTGGCAATTGTGTTTTCACTACTATCCGTAAATTGTCCATTACTAAAAGTTGCCCAAACCACATTTTCTCTATCCAGATCACTCAACACATTTAATACATTTGAACCTGCACCGCGTTTTGCTATATCGTTAGGAATAGTTCCCGGAGTGCCGATGTCCCACGTGTATTGGGGATACGTATTGTAATTAGGCTGCCTTCTATCCCAAGATTGCCCGTGATTAGTAGATTTCCAAAAACCCATATCGTACGTGCCTATATATATGATATTTGGATTGCTTTGATTCACTTCAATACAATGTCCGTTAACATTTTCAACTCCTGTTGAGAGCCATTGATCTGTAGAAATTTCTTCAGTAGAAATATTATTAATTGTACCACCACCATCAAAACTTGCCCAAGCCCATTGTCCGAATGAAGCATAATACTTATCAGCGTTAAAAATATCTTTTGTAACTGTTTTATTTAACCCGTTAAAGCTCTGACTAAAAGCATAATATTGGTTAATCGAATATCCTATATCCCAATCACTTGGCGTACTTTTATGCGTCCAAGTAGTTCCTCCGTTTAGGGTTTCCCAAGTTCCGGCATTGTCATTCCAATCGTACGGGAATAATACATCTACCACACGGATTATATTGGGATTATTTATTCCTACACTAATAATACCTGTGTAATCTCCTATTTGATTAAAAGTAGTTCCACCATCAAGGCTTTTATATAAAGCACCGCTGTTTTCATCTCCTCCTATATAATCACCGCTACATCCATTATTAATCACAAAATTACTTTCAAACGTACTGATATATATAATGTCCGGATTTGTAGGATGTAAATCTATATCTAAAATATCACCCAAAGAAGCACCTATTTCTGTCCAATTTACACCTCCATCAATTGACCGATACAAATTTGCTTCTGAACAACCCCAACGCGACATTCCGGTTAAAACACAAACTATATTTTCATCTGTTGGATGGATCATTATTTTTATTAGATGTAAATTAGTTGGAAAATTAGTATTCGGAATTGCATTCCAATGCAAGCCACCATCAGTGGTTTTATACACTTCTCCATCTGCATCAGGTGTAAGGTGATGTGTTACGTAGCCAATATTAGAGTTTGAAGCTGCAATAGCCACATCTTCTATATAAGAGTAATCAAAACTGTTTGACGTGCTTGGAAATACAGGGGTAAATGAATTTCCACCATCATCAGTTCTGTATAGTGCATTATACGTACCTGCAAAAAAGATTTGACTATTAGTTGGGTCAAAACCCAAAGCACTGATGTGCGTATCTTTGAGTCCTTGATTAGCTCCTAAAACGGTAAAGGATTGCCCATTATCGATACTTTTATAGATACCACTTAAATCGGAGGCAACATAAATATCACCATTAGGAGCCGCTTTTACACAAGCTATTGCACCACCACCTCCGGGATTAGTGCGTATCCAATTGTGCTGTGCATTGCTAATAGAGATACTAAAAATACTAAATAACAGGTATAAATATTGTTTTTTCATTTTCATTTAATTTATGTTTTGTATGTCTTATACTGAAATATTTTGACTATCTTTTTGAGTTTATTATTTTAATAATTATCTCCAAAAAGCTATTTTCGAATAATTTTATTGGACATTTTGGGCTGTCTGAAAAATATTTAAAATAACTTTTAATTTACTGCTTTGAAATATTTATTCTCAATTTCTGAGAGTGATACATTTTGTTTTTTAAGTTCATCGGGAAATCCTCGGTACGAAAAATTATTATTTTTCATATATTTAACAGTTCCTTCATCTGGTGTTATTTTATAACAGTAGTCTCTTAAATTTTCTTTAATTGATTCTCTTAAATGTTTAACAAAACCCGAATATAATTCATCAAGGTCTGAATAACCTTTCTGTGTATCACAACCTAAAAATAGAATTGTTGAAACTAAAAGAACCAATATAATAAATTTACTATTCATCTTCCAATGTCGTATAGTTAATATTTCGTTATAAACCTTTGTAATTCATATAATAAGGCTTTTTCTATCGATGTTTTCTTTTATTTTTTTGATTAGGTCTAACAATTTCTCTATAAGATAAAAATCCCAAATATACAACATCATCCGAATTTATATAAAATTTAAACGTCCTTTTCTTAACATGGTTAGTTGCTTTTTTCAAATAACGAAGGTTTTTAAATTTACCCAATACTTCATCACAGCAGTTTGCTGCTTGCCGTAAATCATCAAATTTTGCAAAACCGCATTTTGATGAGATGCCTTAATCCGTTAGCTTGTAATTTGTTCCGTTCACAGATACAGATTCTTCAACCCATTTGTTAAATTTAAGCGTGTTGTTTAAAATGCGAAAAATAAGTTCCGTTTTGGTGTGAGTGGTTTGTGTTCCTATGAGGAAGATTAGGATGAGGGTTTTTATGTGGTCAGGGTTAAATATTCCTACAATATTGGTGTCTGCAACAAAATAGATTAGCCTATTTTTATAAATTATTGTAATAATTACTGTTATTATTTAAGTCTTCGAATATAATTTTATCAACAATTATGGTTTTATCCATGGAAAAGGCTGAAGCTGAGGCATCTTGCACGGTCTTTCGTTCGCTTTCTGAACCTGCTTGGAAAGTGTATTTTTTTTGTAAGAAGCACCATATAAAAAAATACCAAATTTAGTACATAATGATTATACCAAATTTGCTTTTTGAATGTTACGTTTCAATTTCTTAGTGAGTTTCGGGAAATGACAAATCCTATAAAATTTGTCTGTATTTCAATTTTTTTGGCAAAGTTTTTGATTATGATAATTACAATAAAGAATTATAACAATGCACAAGCCATTAAATTTAAAAAATGAACTTGAAAAGATAACGGATAAACAAGAATTTTCCGGTTTTTTTTCTGTAATAAACGATAAAAAAAAAAGAGGAGTATTGTTTATTCAAAATGGAAAACTTACAAATGCTTGCATCAGTAATGATTTTTATAAAAAAAAAGCCAGTGAGATTTTAGAGTGGAATACCAAAGATGTATTCTACAAAGAATGGAGTACAGATTTTGAAGTTAGTTTTAAATATATATATGAAGTACTCTGCTATGTTGAACTATTTTGTTTAAGTGTTAGCTTGGATTTTGTTTTTAAAAATAAGCAAGTAAGAATTTTTTGTTCAGAAGGTTCAATTTCTAAGATTGAACCACAGCCTAACAATGTTTATACGTTCTTTTATAATGTCCTTAACGAGAATAAAGGGAAATTTAAAATAAAAAAAATAAAACCACACATTAACAATCAGATTTTTTCTTTTACAGAAATTATTAATACAATAATAAAAACAAAAAAAAAAGTAACAATAAAACACCAATATCAAACAATATAGATAAGAAAAACAATGAGATAAATATATTAAAGTTAAAAGAAAGAAAAATAAACAATTTTAAAAACAAAGTTATGGATGTAAAAAAATTAAACCAAGCAATTGAAGTATTGAAAGAAGATTTAAACGAAGCATTAATCTCGTCTGACATTTGGATTACAGGAACCGGACAGTCTATAGCAGCTTATAAAACTGAACCCAAGGCAACAGCTTTGTTTGAACAGGTTTCTGCTTATATGAAAAATGCGTTAAAAGGTGCTGGGTTTCCCGGACTTAACAAGTATTATATGCTAGATTTAGAGGAAAATTCTATTATAATTGTTCTGCAATTTGAAAAATATCAATGGGGAATGCTTGTAAATGCTGAAAAAGTTCAATTAGGATTATTGCTAAATATTGCAATACCAAATGCAAGAAAAAACCTAAAAGCAGCAATAGAATAAAAAACTTATATGTTTAGTTTAAGGTTAAATCTGTTTTTGGCTTTTTTTAATCCGTATGACGATTTAAAGTCTTCATACGGATTATTGTTATGCCTATTATTTTTAAATCAGTTTTTTCTCAATACTGTATCATCTCTTTTGATTGATATGGACAAATTAGAATATATATAACTAATTCTAGAGCTATACATATAAAATTTCTTATTTGATTTTACTAAAGAGTCACATTTATGCATGAAAATATTTATATCGCATTTTAAAACATCTTTAAAAATATTCGCTACTTTATTATGCTGGTTTTTTATCAAAGAAATAAAGCTGTCATAGTAACTTACTTTGTTTGAGAATAAAGATTAAATACATAAATTGTCAGTATAATTATTGAGATAGTCATTTTTTTTATCTTATTTGAATTTTTCTTTAATATAAAAGTTAAATAATTTATCAGGAGTACTATTATCTATCATTATTTAGGAATTTTAAAGCACTATCCAAATCTTCAAAATGCTTAATTATATCAGTAACAATTTTTTATTTTTAAGTTCTTTATACAATTTATAAAATCCTTTTCGGTCAATAAACTTTTTTAGTACTATGTAAGAAAAAGTATCTTTAAGAGTTTTAGCATAATCTTCTTTTATTTGTTTTTTTTTCATTAGTAATAAAGTTTGATTTTAATAATTTAACTAAAAAAGTACGAAATAAAAAAAAATAAAATGGAAAGTTGTGTGCAAATAGAAATGAAAAAGGTTTACAAATTAATGTAAACCTTTGATTTTCAAGTCGGGGCGGCAGGATTCGAACCTGCGACCCTCTGCTCCCAAAGCAGATGCGCTAACCGGGCTGCGCTACGCCCCGAATGAATTTTTGCAATAAAACTAAACCCGTTTTTTTATTGCGAATGCAAAAGTAAAATAAAAATCTTAAAAAAAAACTTTTTCCTTTTTTAATTTGCGGAGAGGGGGGGATTCGAACCCCCGGTACCAGTAATAGGTACGTCAGTTTAGCAAACTGGTGGATTAAGCCACTCTCCCACCTCTCCTTAAAAGGGAGTGCAAATGTAAAATAATTATAAATTAAGACAAAAAAATAAGATAAAAAATGTTAAAAAAAATTATTTTATTACAAAACGTGCAGTATGCCTACTTTTTTGGATTATTAAAACTTCTTTTTTATTTACCATTCTTTTAATAGACTCAGAATTGTAATGCCTAATTGTTATCAATGATAAGTTTTCATTAAATAAAACATTAAACATACTTTTTAATTTATTTATAAACTTAGGAATTTTAAACTTGTCATTTGTAACACAAACGGAGAAACTAATTGCTGAAGATTCCATTAAATTTACTTTTATAAGGTATTCTGAAAGCAATGAATATATCTTTACCAGATTATATTCTGTTATAAAAGAAAAATCTTTTGAAGAAATAGAAATTAATATTTGATTATCTTTAATTATGAAAATTGGAATATCTGGATAAAAGTTAGAATTAAATTTTGAAATATCAATAATTCTTGTTCCTTCTTCATTATCTTCATAAAAAGATTTAACTATTATTGGGATCTTTTTATTTTGAAGAGGCTTAATTGTTTTTGGGTGTAAAATTTTTGCACCATAGTATGCTTGCTCAACAGCTTCTTTATAAGACATCTCAGGAATCAGCTTACAATCAGCCATTTCAGAAGGGTCTGCATTATAAATGCCATTAACTTCTTTCCAAAAAACAACTTCTTTAGCATTTACTGCAAAACCAACTATTGAAGCAGTAAAATCACTGCCTTCTCGCCCTAAGGTTGTAGCATTACCATTTTTATCCGAAGAAATAAACCCCTGAGTTACACAAAAATTAAAATTACCTGAAATACAGTCTTTTTTTATATTTTTAATAGAAACTTCCCAATTTACTTTTGCTTCTGTATGAACAGAATCTGTAATAATAACATTTCTTATATCGACATATCTACAGTTAAACTTTTGTTTTTTTAAAAATTCTGAAAGAATAAATGAAGATAATAATTCTCCATAAGATACAATTTTGTCATATTCAAAATGATAATTATCGCTTAATCCTTTTTTAAAATAGTTCTCAATATTTTTAAAAACTTTTATAATTGAAATCTCAACATTTTTATTTTCAAATATTGAGTTTACTAAATTAAGATGAAAAGTTTTAATGTCATTAAAAACATTCCAATCAAATTTATTTTCCGAAAAATAAATATTTAATAAGTTTTCAAATTTACTTGTAACTTTATAAAATGCAGAAAAAACAATAATTAATTTTTGATTTTCATATTTATTCAATAAACTAACAAGTCTGAAAATATCATCCTTATTTCTTAAAATACCACCTCCAAATTTAAAAACTTTCATTTTATATTATTTATATGTTGCCAAATATCATAATTAATATCATAAATGAATAAAAAAAACTTATTTTTGTGCAAATTTTAATAAAAATCTTAAATCATGTCAGTTATAACATTAAATGAGTTTATTATTGAAAGACAAGCTGATTTTCCCTATGCAAAAGGAGAATTAACAAGATTACTAACACATATAGGGGTTGCAGCTAAGGTTGTAAACAGAGAAGTTAATAAAGCAGGCTTGGTAGACATTTTAGGAGAAGCAGGCTCAGATAATATTCAAGGAGAGCAACAAAAAAAATTAGATGTTTACGCTGATGAAAAATTTATAAGTTCCCTTCGTTCAAGTGGAGAATGCTGTGGAATAGCATCAGAAGAAAACGAAAATGTTGTTGCATTTGATGATGAACTGGCAAAAAATGGGAAATACATTGTTACAATGGATCCTCTTGATGGTTCATCCAACATAGATGTAAATGTTTCAATAGGAACTATTTTCTCAATCTATAAGCGTATTTCTCCAATCGGGCATAAGGCAAAAATTGAAGATTTTATACAAGAAGGCACAAAACAACTTGCAGCCGGATATATAATTTATGGTTCATCAACCATGATGGTTTACACAACAGGAAGGGGAGTTAACGGTTTCACTTTAGACCCTTCAATAGGAGAGTTTTGTTTGTCGCATCCCGACATAAAAACACCTGTTTCTGGAAGCCTATATTCAATAAATGAAGGTAACTATATTAAATTTCCGGAAGGAGTAAAACAATATTTAAAATATTGCCAAGAAATTGATGAGCCCACTGGAAGACCATATACATCTAGATATATTGGATCATTAGTTGCTGATTTTCATAGGAATTTATTAAAAGGTGGAATTTTTATTTATCCTAAATCTGCAGGATATCCTTCAGGAAAATTAAGACTTCTGTACGAATGTAACCCCATGGCAATGCTGGTTGAACAAGCAGGAGGAAAAGCTACTGACGGCAGAGGAAACAGAACAATGGATATAAAACCTAAGTCTCTTCATCAAAGAGAACCTTTTTTTGTCGGTTCAAGAAATATGATAGACAAAGCTGAAAAATTTATGCTAAAATATGGTCATACAGAGCCTAAATTATAAAGCATTTAGCATTTTCAATATTGCATGAAATAGTTTTCCTATTAGTATATTGAAAAAAATAAATTCAATAATAAATATTGGCTTGTGGGGTAGGGTGCAACTATATTTATAAATCCTTAAGAATGCTAAGTTTTTAGTTTTTCAATCCTCTAAAAATAAAATATAAAAAAATAAACCAATAATCTTATTTTAACGACTTTGTAATCAATTATTCAATACGTACTATAAAAGTATTATATCATAAACAATTACTTACAAAAATAATAGAAGAATCAGCAACTTACAAATATGAAAACAATCTTAGTTACAGGAGCTAATGGACAACTTGGAAATGAAATTAAAAAAGCATCTAATAAATTTAGTTTTTTTAATTTTTTATTTACGGATGTAAATACTCTTAATATTGCTGATGAAAAAGAACTTGAAGACTTCTTTTCATTAAATAAAATTAATTTCATTATAAATTGTGCTGCATATACAAATGTTGATAAAGCAGAAACGGAAAAAGATAAAGCAGAAAAAATTAATATTTTTGCAGTAGAAAACCTTGCTAAACTCTCAAAAAGACATAAAGCTCATTTAATTCATATTTCAACTGATTATGTTTTTGATGGAAATAGAAAAACTCCATACATAGAAACTGACAAAACAAACCCCCAGTCTATATATGGAAAAACTAAATTAGGAGGTGAAAATTCAGCAAAAAAAGCATATAAATATATTATTATTAGAACTTCATGGCTATATTCATCATTTGGAGATAACTTTGTTAAAACAATGTTGCGTTTAGGAGTCGATAAAGAGGAAATAAATGTAGTTTCAGACCAAATTGGTTCACCAACTTATGCAAAAGATTTAGCATTGATAATTTTAAAAATAATTTCAAAAACAAACAAAGATACTAATAACTTCATTGAAGGCATTTTTCATTTTTCAAATGAAGGCATATGTTCTTGGCAAGAATTTGCAGCAGAAATTATGCAACAAAAAAAGTTTAAATGTAAAGTTAATCCTATTTCTACATCAGAATACCCAACTCCTGCTAAACGTCCAAAATACAGTTTATTAAACAAAACAAAAATAAAAAAAACTTTTAATATTGAAATAAGAAATTGGAAAAGTGCTTTATCAGAATGTCTATCCCTTTTTTAAAATTAAAAAAAATATAAAAATTCTGTTTTATACTATAGAACAAGTCAAAAAATGTTTTATAATAGGTAAATATATAACGATACTAACATCTTTTTTATTTACTTTGTAGAATTATAAAAAATAAACTAAACTTATTAAAATGGCAAAATTAGATTTAAGCAAATACGGAATTAATGATGTACAAACAATATATCATAATATTTCATATGAAGAATTATTCAAACATGAAACAGACAGCAAGTTAGAAGGCTTTGAGAAAGGTTATTTAACTAATCTTGATGCAGTTACAGTTGATACAGGTATTTTTACAGGACGTTCTCCGAAAGATAAATATATTGTAGAAGAAGATGAAAACAAAGCTAATATTTGGTGGCGAAATGACCATAGACCTGCATCTGACAATAAACCTATTTCACAAGAAATTTGGGAAGACCTAAAAGCAAATAGTATAAAACAATTATCAGGAAAAAAATTATATGTCCAAGATGGCTATGCCGGGGCAAATGAAAATACAAGACTTAAAGTAAGATTTATTGTTGAAGTTGCATGGCAAGCACATTTTGTAAAAAATATGTTTATCAGACCAAGCGATGCCGAGCTTGAAAACTTTGAACCGGATTTTGTAGTATTTAACTCTTCAAAAACTTCAAACCCAAAATGGAAAGAACACGGATTAAATAGTGAAGTTTATGCAGCATTTAATTTAAAAGAAAAAATGGCTGTTATTGGAGGTAGTTGGTATGGTGGAGAAATGAAAAAAGGCATTTTCTCTGTAATGAATTATTATTTACCACTTAAAGGAATTGCAGCAATGCACTGCTCTGCAAATGTAGGTAAAGATGGAGATACTGCTATTTTCTTTGGTCTTTCAGGAACAGGAAAAACTACTTTATCAGCAGATCCGAACAGAGCCTTAATTGGTGATGATGAACACGGATGGGACGATGAAGGCGTTTTCAATTTTGAAGGTGGATGTTATGCAAAAACTATTGACTTAGACCCTGAAAAAGAACCTGATATTTACAATGCAATTAGAAGAGATGCTCTTCTTGAAAACGTTGGTTTTGATGAAAATGGGGTAATTGATTTTGCAGATACATCAAAAACAAAAAACACAAGAGTTTCATATCCAATATATCATATTGAAAATATTGTAAAACCTGTTTCAAAAGCAGGACATGCAAAAAAAGTTATTTTCCTTACTGCTGATGCTTTTGGAGTTTTACCCCCAGTATCAAAATTAACACCAGACCAAATAAGATACCATTTTATTAGTGGCTACACTGCAAAAGTTGCAGGAACAGAAAGAGGAATTACAGAACCTGTACCTTCATTCTCAGCTTGTTTTGGAGCAGCATTCTTATTATTAGACCCAATTAAATATGCTGATGAGTTAATAAGAAAAATGGAAATGAACGGAGCAACCGGATATCTTGTAAATACAGGTTGGATTGGTGGTGCTTATGGTACTGGTAAACGTATTGATCTTCCTTCAACAAGAAATATTATAAATGCTATTCTTGATGGTTCTATTGATGAAGGTGAATTTGAAAATATTCCGGTATTCAATCTTGCAGTACCAAAATCTGTAAAAAATGTTGACAGTAATTTATTAAACCCAAGAAACCTTTGGAATGACCCAAAAGACTGGGATGCTGCCTCATTAGATTTAGCACAAAGATTTATTGATAACTTTGAATTCTTTACCGATAATGATGCAGCTAAGAAATTAGTAGATACAGCAGGACCGAAGATAGTTTAATTTTTTACAACATTAATTAAAACCTTTATAGGTTTATAAATTTCTTTTTATTTATTAATCACAGCAAATACAATTTGCTGTGATTTTTTTTTAATTTTGCGCTAAATAAATTATAATTTGTTTATTAGAAGTTTTTAGAAAGATACAAAAACATAAAGTTAAGGAGCAATTATATATTTTCAAACAATTATTTCAGAATTAAAATGATATTAAAAAATTTATTAAACATTGAAGATTTTAAATCAGTATTAGAAGATGAAGACGGAGTTTTAGTTTATTTTTCCCACGAACAATGTAATGTTTGTAAAGTCTTAAAACCAAAAATCCATGAAATGCTTGGCTCAGACTTTCCTAAAATAAAAATGGTTTATGCAGATACTGTTAAAGTTCCTGAGATTGCAGGTCAGAATAGTGTTTTTACAGTTCCTACAATTATTTGCTTTTTTGCAGGGAAAGAAACTATTAGGAAAAGTAGAAATATAGGTATCGAAGAATTAAAAAATATGATTTCAAGACCATATGAAATGGTTTTTGAGATTTAAAATATTTGGTTAATAAAAAAGCATATGGAAAAACTCAATTTTGATAATATCCGTTCATATAGAGATGATGAAGTTAATGATAAATTAAGAAAACTTGTAAAAGATAAAGAGTTTATTTATATTCTGAGAAAAATTTTTACAGATGAAAGAATTGCAAATTTAAGTGAAGAGCTTAATGAAGTAAATTCGGTTTACGATTTTCAATCAAAATATATTTCATATTATGTAAAAAGTCTATTAGACTTGTCAATTTCTGAACTTTCAATTTCGGGAATTGAGAAACTAAAAAAAAATAAATCATACCTTTTCATTTCTAATCATAGAGATATTATAATTGATTCGGCTCTAATTAATGAAATTTTATTGTCAAATGGGTTCTCAACTTCCGAAAATGCAATAGGAAATAATCTTCTGATATACAAATGGATAGAAACTCTTGTCAGACTAAACAAATCTTTTATAGTTAGACGAGATTTGGTTGGAAGAGAAATGCTACAAGCTTCAATTAAATTATCAGCATATATAAGAGATGCAATAACAAACAGAAATACATCAGTTTGGATAGCACAAAGAGAAGGAAGAACAAAAGATGGCAATGATGTAACAGAAGAAGCTTTACTAAAAATGTTAAACCTTAGTGGAACAAATAATTTTGAGAAAGATTTCTCAGAACTTAATATTATCCCAATCAGTATTTCATACGAAACAGAACCTACCATAGAATCTAAAATTGCATCAACATACTCAAATATAAAAGGTCTTAATAATGAAAAAACAGTTGATGACGATTTAACTGACATGGGAAGAGGTTTGTATAGTGCAAAAGGAAAAGTAACTGTTGTTTTTGGAGATGAAATTAATAATAATATTAAAAAACTTGACAAAATAGCAAACAGGAATGAAAAGATTAAACTTCTTTCAAAAATTATAGACAATAGTATTTATTCTAATTTCAAATTAACAAAAAACAATTATATTGCTTTTGATATTCTTACAAACTCAAAAAAATGTTTAAAAGAAAATAAATATCAAAAAGCAGATGAAACTAAACTTAGATTCCAATGTCAAAAAACAATTAGTACAATTGAAGGAGAAAAAGAATTATTAGAAAACATATTTTATAGGATTTATGCAAATCCTTTAATAAATAAAATCCAAATCCCTTAATAACAGTTATTTACTTTCAATTAAAAACCTAAATTATTTCTGTCTTTTTTTTGAGAAGCAGTATGAATTAGGGTTTTTTATTTTTTTTTATTATCTTGCACTCTAACTATTTTACATAACTAACAAAACAAACTACTATGAAATATTTAAAACTGATAATCCCAGTTTTTTTACTTTGCTCATTTTCAATAATAAGCTGCTTATCAGTTGATAAAGCTCAAATTACTGCCGATGAGTTTTTTGAAGCCCTTAATAATGAAAATGAAGAAAAAATGGAAGCCTTACTTGACCCTATATCTGTAATTGATGCAGGTATTAAAGATGATTTTTACAATGTCTTTAATCAACATAAACAAGGATTTGGAAAAGTAATATCTCATAAAAGATATGGATTTCACACAAGTACTAATGATGGAGTTACAACAGTTGCTCTAAAGTTCAAATGCGAAACAGAAAAAGGCTCACGATTATACGAAAGCCTAAAATTTGTAAAAAGAGGGAATAATTATAAAATTTATGAATATCAATACAATATTAGCCAGTTAGAAATTGACAGAGAAGACAATACAAATTAGAATTTTATAAAAATAAAATCGTTATTGATGTTTTTAATTTTAAATCAAAGTGTGATAAAAAAAATGAGTTTGCAAACTTAAACCAGCTAGTCTTTTTCTATTAACCTTATTATAAAAAAATAAAATGGAAAATTTTAATATTATTAAGAAAAATCAACAATAACTAAAAAAATATTTAAATTATGAAAAAACTATTTTCAATACTCGTATTAATCCTTTTTGTAAGTATTATTAATGCCCAAGAAGATTCAAAAAAAACAAATTA
Organism: uncultured Chlorobiota bacterium; assembly: GCA_947311445.1. Taxonomy (GTDB): domain Bacteria; phylum Bacteroidota; class Bacteroidia; order Bacteroidales; family JAADGE01; genus JAADGE01. Next base: position 15,552 of record CAMZKV010000037.1, read on the forward strand.
CTTTTATGATATGAAGTTTGGAGAGCAGTATAATGTGTTTATATCTGCAAAAAACATTGTATCTAAACACAATTACTTAAAATTAGCATTAGAAATTCAAAATAAAACAGATGACTATATTTTATTTAAAGAAGACAAGTGTAAATTTGTAATTGATGAAAATTCATATTTTCCAAAGAAAAAAAAGAAAAATACTATAATAAAACCAAATAAGAAAAAGACAATAACTATTGCTTCCAAAAATGCTACTAACTATTTGGTTGAAACATTTGATTTTCATCCGTCTGGAATATATATCTTTACTGAAAAAGGAGAAATTACTAAAACAGAACCTTTTCATCTTCCTCCGAATAAAAACCAAATTGAAGCAGGTTCTTTTAAAATTAATATGTTAAAACTTAAGAAGGAAACAAGTGAAACAGCTGTAAAATTCAAATTTACTTATACAGGAGATAAAGTTGCTGTAATTAATACTGCAAATTGCGTTTTGCGTACAAAAGATGGGAAAGAATGGGCAACAGTTAAGTCAAAATCAAAACCCTATATTTTGCAAAAAAATGAAAGTAAAAGTTTTACTCTAATTTTTAAGATCCCAGGCAAAACAACAGATATGCAATTTGCTGAAATGGATATTTTATGGAAAAATACTTTTAGCGAATCAGATATAAAAGAACTTAATTTTGATATTCAAAGAACAAATATTGATGATGTAAAAACAAAAGAAAAGAATTAATAACTTTCTCAACAAGCAAAACCAAATAAAAAAGATATTAAATTTGTTTTCTATATATTAATATGACAATAAAAAACTCTTCTAAACTAAAAATATGTCAATATTAAATAAAATTACAGAAGTATTAAAACATTTTCATAAAAATGAAGAATCGGAGATTAACCAAAAATATATGTTTCTAAATTTTTCTTTAATTTTCTTCAGTTTCTTTTCATTAATATTTTCAGTATTGCATTTTTTCTTTTCAGAAAGAATTACAAGCTATGTTTTATTTGTATTTTCATTTTTATCTTTTTTATTATTCTTTTATTTTAAAAAGAAAATAGATTCTAATAAATATTCTACACTTTCAATAATTATTATATTTTCTTTCTTTGTTTATATTCTAATTAGTGGAGTAGGGAACAGCACAGGATTAGTTTTTGGGCTTACATTTCCAGTAATTTTAGCGTTTTCTTTCAACATTAAAAAGGCAAATCTTTTTTCAATTTTATTCTTACTTATTACCATAGTAGTTTTTTATGTCCCTTCAAGTTTTTGGGCAGACTATTCAACTGAATTTAAATTTAGATATTTAAGTGCATTTATCACAATTTTTATTTTTATTCAATATTATTTAAAAATTAAACAACAAGATATTTATAAAAAGGAAAAACAAATTTTAGAATTGGAACAAAAAATTAGAAAACAAAGCGTTCTATTATCTAATTTATCATACAAATTAAGAACTCCATTAAATAATATTTCCGGTTTTATAAATTTAAAAAGCAACGAATTTGAAGAAAGTGACGTGGAAGATGTTGAGCTTTCTGTTAGTAATTTAATAGCAATAATTAATTCAATATCTAGTGATTTTAATAGTAACACATTACAAAAAAGAGAAAAGAAAATACATTTTAAATTTAACTCAGCAATAAAAAAAACTGCTTCCTTATTTTATACCGATAAATACAGAAACTTAAAAATAAATTTGCAACTTTCAGACACTCATAACAAAATTGTTTTTGGAGAGCGAATTATTTTAATTCAAATTATATTATCTTCAATAGATTTTTTTTATAACAATAATAATAATAATGGCATTCTTAAAATCAAGATTATTTCTGAAGATTTAAAGAGCTCAACAGGCGAAAAAATTAAAATTAAAATAATTAGCAATTCAAATTACAATTTTAATAAACAACTTGAAAATAATTCAACTATTATAACACCTGAAAAAAATAACAAAGAATTAACAACGCTAAAAGAGTTAGTAAATACATTCTCAGGTAAATTGTTAATAGAAACAGAACCATCTAAATCTTCTTTTATTTTTGATTTAAATTTCAACACAAAACTTGAAAAGATAGTAAAAACAAGTACTTTAGCATTGATTAATGAAGACATACAAACAACTAATCCAAAAATAAAACTAGAAAATGCCAACATACTTTTAGTTGAAGATGATGTTGATAATAGTAAAATAATGATTTTAAATTTAAAATCCCATGTAAATAAAATAATTCTTGCAGAAAATGGGAAAGAAGCATTAGAAAAATTTGCTAGTACTAAAATTGACTTAATATTAATGGATGTTAGAATGCCCTTAATGGATGGATTTAAAACTACCGAAAAAATTAGAGAAGCCGAAGCTGGAATTGGACGAAAAATACCAATTATTGCAGTAACTGCTAATGCATCATCCGAAGTAAAGAAAAAATGTTTAGACTCGGGAATGACTACATATATGACAAAACCCACAAATTACAAACTTCTTCTAAAAAAAATGAAAAAACTACTAGACTAAAAATGTAAAATATATTTTTATCTAATTAAAAAATATTTTTTAAATTTTATATATGCGCAAGTTGTTATTTATCTTTCTGACTTTTAACATAGCAATTAATGGATATTCCCAAAGCAATCTACTAGATTCTTTATTAAAAGAATACAACTATGAAAAAAATGATTCTTCTAAAATTAGCAAACTAATTAATATTGGAACAATCTTTTTGAATACTAATCCGGATTCTTCAGAATATTACTTTTCAAAAGCCGGAGAATTATGCAACTTAATGATTAAATCAGATAATCCTAAAACAAAAGAAGATGGGCTATTTTTATACTCAAAATCATTATTTAAAAAAGCATTATACAAATCTTTAATTAGCGATTATCTTAAAGCAGAAGAATTATTTTTAACAGTAATTAATAAATTAACAGAACTTATTAATTCATCTAAAAACGAAACAATAATATCAAATTCTAAAATAATAGAAGCCAATTGTTTTGAAGGAATTGCTGATATTTATTATGAAAAAGGATATTATACAATTGCTTTAAAAAACTATATTGAAGCAACTAAAATTAAAGAAATTCTAATTAAAAATGGCATAGTGAAAGAAAGTGAATCGGCAGGACAATACTTTCATCTTGGCATGGTTCATTTTGAATTGAAAAATTATAAACGTGCACTAAAAAACTACACAAAATGCCTTGAAATTTCAAAAAAATTTAATAATGAAACTGGTATAGCAAAGTCAAATAACAATATTGGACTAATATATTTGGAGTTAAACAAACCTAAGGTCGCAATTTCATATATAAACCAATCATTAAAGTATGCAAAACATACAAATAATTTAATCTTAAAAGCTCAAGCATATGATGGACTAGCAGAGTGTTATATTTCTTTAAAAAACTTCAAACAAGCTGAACTAAATTTAGTTAAAGCAATAATAATTGCAAGAAAAGTTGGAAACAAACAAGGAGAAATATATATATTACTAGGATTAGCAAATTTATATCAAAAAACAAATAAATATTCAAAATCAATTTTGTATTGTAAAAAAGCAATTGAAATTTCAAAAAATATTGGCTCTATTATTTTAGAAAAAAATGCTTATGAGCAAATGTTTGAAACTTATGATTCTCAAAAGGACTATAAAAATGCTCTTTTTTATCATAAAAAATTCAAAGCATTACAAGATTCTATTTTCAGCAAAGAAAAAAATAAACAACTTGAAGAAGTTGAAGCAAAATTTATGGCAAATAAAAAACAAAAAGAAATTGACAGAAAAAACATTGAATTATTTAAAAAAGATGAACATTTAAAACGAAAAAAATTAGAAAATATCACATTTATTTTTCTAACATCAATTCTTTTAATTCTTATAACTATTATATTCATAAGTTTAAGAAACAGAAAGAAAAAAGGAATTCTTATAAGCGAACAAAATAAAAAAATAACGGACAGCATAAAGTATGCTAAAACAATCCAAAATGCTACGCTACCAACTTTTAAGTATTTAAAACAAATTTCAAAAGACTTCTTTATCTTTTACAAACCACTTCAAATTGTGAGTGGAGACTTTTATTGGGCTTTAAAAAAAGAAGACCTTACTGTTTTTGTTGTTGCTGATTGTACCGGACATGGAGTGCCAGGTGCTTTTGTAAGTATGTTTGGAATATCGCTCTTAAATGAATTAATCTTGAAATCCGATTTAAAAACGCCCCATCTTATTTTAGAAGAAATGAGGTTTATTTTAAAAAAATCATTTAAACAAACTGGAAAATTTAAAGATCAAACAGATGGGATTGATATAGCCTTAGCAGTTATCAATAATATAACTAATGAACTATATTTTGCCAGTGCAAATCAAACGGCATACCTAATGCGAAAAAGTGCAATAACTGAACTCATCGCAGTTAAAAATCCTGTTGGAATTTACCCAAAAGAAGTTTTATTTAAAATGCAAACAATTAATTTAGAAAAAGACGACATAATATATCTGTTTACCGATGGTTATTCTGACCAATTTGGAGGAAACTCTTTAAAACCAAAGAAATTTACAGAACAAAGATTTAAAAATTTACTGTCTGAAATTTATACTAAGCCAATGAAAGAACAAAAAGAAATATTAGAATTGAAATTTAATGAGTGGAAAAAAGGAAAGAAACAAATTGATGATGTTCTAATTTTTGGAATAAAATATTAAACATAAAACCTAAAAAAAAATGAAACACCCATGAATTTAACTATTAAATAGCATACAGACTACTTGCAAAAAAACAAGTGTTTCTATATGCAGAATAAAACAATTACAATAAATACAACTTATTTAAAATTAATTAATTACAAAATATTAGACACATGAAATTTGAAATGAATAAAATTATTGTCAAAGCAAATAGCAAGATTAATATTGAAAGTTATGATACAAAATATGTTGGAGAATTTGACAAAGATTCTGCAAAAAAAGCTTTGAAAAAAAACACAAAAGAATTAAAAGAAATTCAAGAAATGTTCTATGCAGATGATACCCATTCTTTATTAATAATTCTTCAGGCATCAGATGCTGCCGGTAAAGATGGAGCAATAAGACACGTAATGGGAGGTATTAACCCGCAAGGATGCAGAGTTCATAGCTTTAAAGCCCCGTCCAAGAATGAACTAGAACACGATTTTATTTGGAGACATTACAAAGCTCTTCCTGAACGAGGAATGATAGAAATTTTCAACCGATCTCATTATGAAAATGTTTTAGTAACAAAGGTTCATCCAGAATGGATACTTGGAGAAAATATCCCTTATATTAATTCAGTTGCTGATATTGATGAAAACTTTTGGGCAGACCGCTACAAAAGAATAAATGATTTTGAATATCATATACATAAAAGTGGAACACGAATTTTGAAATTCTTTTTAAATATCTCAAAAGAAGAACAAAAGAACAGGTTTCTAGCGAGATTAGATACTCCTAAAAAACAATGGAAATTTAGTACCGGAGATTTAAAAGAACGAAAATATTGGAAAGAATATCGTAAAGCTTTTGAAGATATGATTAATAATACCTCAACTGAATACGCGCCTTGGCATATTATTCCTGCCGACAATAAATGGTTCTCTAGAATAGCAATTGGTGAAATAATTTACAAAACAATGAAAGATTTGAATTTAAAATATCCAAAGCCCGAAAATCAAGAATTACTTAATGAAGCCAGAAAACAACTAATGGACGAATAATGAAACTTTTATAACCCTGTCAGTGTCTTTAAGACCTGACAGCGGTTTTAGTTTTATGTTTATCCAATATGCCTTTTTTATAAAAAAAATACAAAAAAAAGAGCTATAAAAAATAGCTCTAAATAATAATAAAGTACCCCCAACAAGAATCGAACTTGTATCTACAGTTTAGGAAACTGCTATTCTATCCGTTGAACTATGAGGGCTAAATTTATTCGCAAAAATAGAAAAAAAATCAATTTTTCCCACTTTAAGTTTTAGAATTTTGTTGGGAGCCTACAAACTACAAAAAAAATAGACTTATACTTCCTTTTGCATAGCACCACAACGGTTAACCTGAATTATTTACAGGTTTTCGTTATGAAAAATAAAAATACCATTAGAAGTCGGAAGCGTAGAAGTATTTTACTGAACAAATTGTAGCCCCAATTTTGAGCTAAATAAATTTTAAAATTTTTAATTATAGCAAGTAATTTAGCTTTGTAATAGTAAATTTGTGAATAAATTAGGCTAAAGCAAAAAACTTAGAAAAGTGATATGTTTTGCACTAATTTGAGACCTAAAAAAATAGTGAAAAAGCTGTAACAACAATCAAACACCTATATTTTTTCAACTTTTATAATATTTACAGGACAAACATCAGCAGCTTCATTATTGCTTTCAAAATCATCATCTGAACTAATAGAAATATAAATTCCGTTCTTAACACTTGATTCCAAAAGTGTGCTTTTCCCATCTGTTTCATCCATAATCCAATTTGAAGGAGCAACTTCTACACAATAATTACAACCAATACATTTTATTCTTTGATGACTTATTCTTATCATAATTTATTTTAAAAGCACAATTTTATTAATTTTGATGATTATTAAAAAATAAATGTTTTTTTACTTTTTTATCTTAAAAAACCAATGCAAATATTAAATAATAAATTACTGAATAAAAATAAAATAATTATTAGTTTAACTATTTCTGTATTTTTTGTTGTAGGCTGTGCACAAGTAGGTTCTTTATCGGGAGGAGAAAAAGACAAAGATCCTCCTGTTCTTTTAAAAAGCAAACCAAAAATGCAAGCCTTAAATTTTAATGATAATAAAATAGTACTTTTTTTTGACGAATATATTGTTTTAGATAATTTAAACTCAAAATTTATTTCTTCGCCACCAATGAAAGAAAAACCAGAATTTAAATTAAAAGGCAAAAAATTAATTATAAAACTAAAAGAAAAACTATTAGACACAACAACATATTCTTTCCGCTTTGGCGATGCAATTCAAGACAACAATGAAAAAAACCCTTTAAAAGATTTTGAATTTATATTCTCAACAGGAAATATAATTGATACAATGGAAATTTCAGGAAATTTAAAAGATGCTTTTACAGGAAAACCGGAAGAAGAAATGTTTGTTATGCTATACCGAGAATATAACGATTCAACTCCAATCAATAAAATTCCGTATTACATCACAAAAACCGATACTTCCGGAAATTTTTCCATAGATTATATGAAGTATGGAAAGTACAAGGTATTTGCTCTCAAAGATTTGAATTTTGACTATAAATTTAGTTTGCCAAATGAAAAAATAGCATTTTTAGACAGCCTTATTTCTCCGAAAGTTAAAACAAAAACAAAAATTGACAGTCTAAAAGCAGGAACAGTTATACACAGAAATAATAATGATAAAATTGGAGATACTCTTGTAAATGATACAGTTATCATTTCGCAAGAAGTAATTTATCTTACAAATAATATAAATTTATTGAGTTTTGAAGAAGATAATGCAAAACAATATATTATTGACTCTAAACGAGAAATGAAAGGAAAATGTGAATTTGTTTTTAATAAAAAACCAGATTCTATTTCTATTTTTAGCATAGATTTTCCCTTAATAAAAAATAATTATTTTGTTGAAAAATCAGACACAGGAAAATCTATTACTTATTGGCTAAAAGAAAAAGATATGTTTGAAAAAGATTCTTTAAAATTCTCTGTTTCATATTTAAATAAAGACTCTCTTGAAAACATTGTAAAAGAAACAGATACACTAATTTTCTCGTATAATATTCTAAAAGATACAATTAAACATTATACTGAGTTTAATAATTTAAAAACCGAGCAAGATTCTTTTCTAAATTACACTATTGAAACAAACACGCCTATTTATAAAATTGACAGCACAAAAATAAAACTATTTTCAATTCTAGATACTGCTGTTATAGACACAAAAAAACAAAAACTTTTAAACTATTACAGACCATCTCCGGACTCTTTATTTTTTTCTTTAAAAAGACCTTTTTTAAACGACTTTTATGTTGAAGCTCTTAATTTTGATACTACAAAAAAATGGTATGATAAAGAATACTATAAAGACACTCTTTTAAAATGCAAAATAACTAATGAAAACTTATATAAAAAAGACACATTAAAACTTGTATTGCACTACGATAATAATTTTTTCAAAAACCAAACCCAAAAATTTGCAGATACTATATCCATACCACTTTTAAAACAAGGAGTAATTTCAGTAAGAAGAGAATCTGCCGACACAATACAAATAACATTTAAAAAACACATTTCAGAAGATACAAAATTAATTATTAATAATGATAATGATTGGTATGAAAGAATTAAATCTAAAAACAAGAGTACATTAAATCTTAAAATAACAAAACAAGCATTTTCCGACAAAGACACTCTTATTTTAACAATAAAAACAAAAGATTACGACAACACTTCCGGTAAAATGATTTTTTATGAATACTCAAAAAATGCAATTTTTAAATTTAACAAACAAAAAATTAAAAAAGCTACAAGGCCTGAAAGAAATAAATTATTTTTTGTCATGAACAAAGCATTAATAAATAATTTTGAATTAAAATCTTTAAGTTTTACATTAAATACAGAATGGTATGAAAAAGAAATTTGCAAAACAAAAGATACTGTTAAAATCACAATAACAGATAGATTTGTTTCTAATATGGATACTATTAAATTAGAACTTAAATACAAAACAATAAATAGATTCAATAAAAATATTGAAGAAAAAGACACTATTACTCTTACATATAAAAAAACAAGAAAAAGAAGAGGAAGAAGATCTTCAAACCAAGCTACTTCCAAAAAAGAATCTAAAACAAAACAATTACAAAACGTAAGTATTGAAGTTCCAGTAAAATACAAAATATTAAAAGACACAATGTCTGAAAGAAAATATCAAATTAATTATCCATGGATATCAGGTCGAAAATATGTTTTAAAAATAGATTCAATAGCTTTTATAGATATATATGAAAATTATTCAAAAACACAAGAAACAAGTTTCAGTATAAGAGAAAAAGATTACTATAGTAAAATGAAATTTAATCTTTCAAATGTTTTGAACATAAGCAAAGCAAATTTCTTTTCAAAAACTAAGATAGACACAACTAACTTGGTTCAAGCAGACACTAGCAAAACCAATATAGCTTCTTCTGATACAATAAAACAAGAAAAATTTATTACAGATTCAATTGCAAACAGTAAATTAGAAAAAGGACAGATAATTTTTGAATTATATAATGAAAATGAAGAATTAATAAAAACTAAATATACAAATTCAAATATTATATTTTTTATTGATAATCTTGTACCGGGAAAATATAAAGTAAAATTAATTTATGATGAAAATAACAATAAAAAATGGGATACCGGTAATTACTTAAAAAACAAACAACCTGAAAGAGTAATTTTCTATTCAAAAGAAATAAATTTAAGCTCCGGCATAGAAACAACTTTTGATTGGGTTTTATAAAAATATAATTTACTGATTAAAATCTAATAAAAAAGCAAATAAAATAATTTTTTAAACAAACAGTTAAATACTTAACAATGGCAAATCATAGAAATAAAAAACAAAAACATAAAAAACAAATTGCATACAACAGAAAAACATTACAAAACCATGTAATGAATATTTTCAGAGACAGACCAAAGCAATTTTTTAATTACAAACAACTAGCAAAAAAATTAAGAATATCAGACCTTAGAACAAAACAGCTTCTTAATGAGGTGCTTACAGACCTCGCAAAACACAATAAATTAGAAGAAGAAAGAAGAGGAAGCTATAAATTTGTACCTACTACAAATACAATTACAGGAAGAGTACAATTAATTGCATCAGGCTCTGCATTTGTAATTTCCGACGAAACTGAAGAAGATATTTACATCCCACGAAAATACATGAGCGGAGCATTAAATGGAGATACAGTTTCTGTAACAATATGGGCAAGACGTAAAAAATTTAAACCCGAAGGTGAAATAACCGAAATACTTAAAAGAAACAAAACAAAATTTGCAGGAATAGTTAGCATTACAAAAGATGATATTGCATTCCTAGTTGTTACTGAAAAAAATATGCCCTACGATATATTTATTCCAATGAAGAACTTAAATGGTGCAGAACATGGAAAAAAAGCTGTAGCTGAAATTACTCACTGGGAAGAACACCAAAAAAACCCAAGCGGAAAAATAATCGATATTCTTGGAGATCAAGGAGATAATGATGCAGAAATGCACGCAATTTTAACCGAATTTAATTTGCCATATAAATTCCCCGAACACCTAAATATACTTGCAGAGAAAATCCCTGTTGAAATTACCGAAGAAGAAATAAGCAAGAGAAAAGATTTTAGGAAAATTACTACCTTTACAATTGACCCTCACGATGCAAAAGATTTTGATGATGCACTATCATACCGAAAGCTAGAAAACGGTAATGTTGAAGTTGGAATTCACATTGCAGATGTTACACACTATGTGAAAGAAGGTAGCAAAATTGATAAAGAAGCATATGAAAGAGCAACATCAGTTTATCTTGTTGACAGAACAGTTCCTATGCTACCCGAAAAACTTTCAAATAACGTTTGCTCTCTAAGACCAAATGAAGAAAAACTTACATATTCAGCTGTTTTTGAGTTAGATACTGATGCAAATGTTAAAAAACAATGGTTCGGAAGAACTGTAATACTTTCCGACAGAAGATTTAATTATGAAGAAGCACAAGAAGTAATTGAAACAGGAAAAGGAGATTTGCATCAGGAAATACTAGAATTAGATAAACTAGCAAAAAAACTTAAAGATAAACGTTTTAAAAACGGATCAATTTCTTTTGAAAGAATTGAAGTTAGATTTCATCTAGACGAAAACGGCAAACCAACAGGTGTATATTTCAAAGAAGCAAAAGACTCAAACCATTTAATTGAAGAATTTATGTTGCTTGCAAACAGAAAAGTAGCTACATATGTAGGCAAAACTTTAAAAAAACCATTTGTATATAGAGTCCATGATGAGCCGGATATGGAAAAATTACATTCATTTTCTCAATTTATAAAACAATTTGGATACGATTTAAAATTTAAAAACGAAGCAGAAGTTTCAAGTTCTTTAAACAAACTTTTATCCGAAGTTAAAGGAAAAAGCGAACAAAATATGATTGAACAACTTGCAGTACGTTCAATGGCAAAAGCAGAATATACTGCTGATAATGTCGGTCATTACGGATTAGCATTTGACTATTACTCACACTTCACTTCTCCCATACGTAGGTATCCTGACATGATGGTTCACAGGCTTTTAACACAATACCTTAAAAAAGGCAAACCCGCAATGACGAATGTTCTGAATGAAAAATGCAAACACTCCTCAGACATGGAAAGAAGAGCTGCAATGGCTGAAAGAGCTTCAATTAAATATAAACAAGCAGAATTTATGCATGATAAATTAGGATATGTTTTTGACGCTGTTATTTCGGGCGTTACCGAACGTGGCTTATATGTAGAAATTAACGAAAATAAAATAGAGGGAATGATTGCAATGCGAGATTTAGATGACGATTATTATATTTATGATGACAAAAACCATAATATTACTGGTCAACGTAACAAAAAGGAATTTCAACTTGGAGACCCTATAAAAATTCAAGTTGTAAAAGTAAATATGCAAAACAGAACTCTGGATTTTTTACCTGCTGTTGATTTATAAAACTTTCCCTGCTTCCTTCATTTGACATCAAATGAAGGAAGCAGGGAAATCAACTTTACACACTTAAATGTATAATACTTTTTTTAAGTACAATACAAAGCTTTATTTTCTTATTTTAGAAACATCTTCTTCTTTTATTTCTTTATAATTATTCCCAAAAGATTTATTAATGTATGTTGCTAGTTTTGCAATTTCTTTATCTGACAATTCTTTTTTAAAAGAAGGCATTACTAGTCCTTTAGAACCATTTAAAATTATTGCAATGCTACATTCTTTTCCTTTTAAAGAAGGGAAAGAACCGTCAACCCCTTCTCCTTTTTCTTGATGACAAGCTAAACAATGTTTAGTATAAATTTCTTGTCCACTAAGACTTTTCACAGTAGTTTCTATATTTTTTGCAGTATTTCCCTTGTTATTTTCACAAGAAAAAAATGCAGATGAAATAAAAATTAAAAGAATTAAATAAAGTAACTTCATTTTGTTATTTTTTAAATTTAAAACCATTTTTTGTCATGATAAAATCTGTGATAAAATCATTAATTCCAAACATTAAGTTATAAAGTCATTTCACATGATTAGTGTTTCATCTTGTTAATTAAACTGTTATGTCCTTTCTGTTTCATTTGTTGTTCAGTAGGAACTTTTAGTTTTTTATCCGGTGGACTAATAAACATAATTCCTAATCCCATTCCTCTTAAAATAAACAATATGCCAAGTATAACAATAGTTACAGGAATTAATTTTGCTAATTTAGTTCTTAATTTAGTGCTAATTTTATTTCCTATTAAAGAAAGTGTAAGCATTATTGGAATTGTTCCTATTCCAAAAAGAAACATAAAACTTGTGCCATAAATTACACTTCCTGTGGCTATTGCTCCGGCTAAAGCTGCATAAACAGGACCACAAGGTAATAGTCCGTTTAATAATCCAATTACAAAAAGACTTGTATATGAACGTTTTCCAAAAAGCACAGCTAATCTTTTTCTTAAAGGACCAGTGTATTTGTATCCAAAACTTTCTACTGAGAATTTGCTTTTAAAAAAGAATGGGAATATAACGTATAATATCATAACAATTCCCATAACAATTCCTACCCATTTTTGAAAACCTGCCATTGCAAAGCTTTGACCAAAAAAGCCAAAAATCATTCCCATAAGTGCATAAGTTATTGAACGACCTAAATTATACAATATAGCACTTGAAACTTTTGAAAAGTTATTTGATTTTTTAAGAGGTAAAGAAATTGCAATAGGTCCGCACATTCCTATGCAATGAATTCCTGTTACTAGCCCCAAGAGTAGGGCAGATCCAATTATTTGATAGTCCATTAAATTGAAAGTTTAAATTCTTGAAAATAATTAATGCTGTCCGAAGCCCAATCTATTTTAATATAATATCTTCCTTTTTGTATGTCTCCAATATTAATAATTTGTTTTCCTGAATTATCCGGTTTTATTGTAACAGTTTTGTCATGCCTATAACTTGTAACATAGTACAAAAGTATTTTACCTGAAATATTGTTACTTTTATCTTTTGGATAACTTATAATTATTTTATCATTTTCTTTTTTTAATGATATTTTTTCAGCAAGTTTATCAGCATTATTTATTTTTTCTAATTTGCTTGCATAAGCAATTTCTTCTGGAAAATAATCTTTTGATACTAAATTTATGTCTTGTGTAAGACTAAATAAAATAAAGCTAACAAAAAAAGATACTCCTAAAATAATTGTTATTAATAGACCTGTGCCCCAAGTGAATTTTATTTTCATTTTTTTAATTTTTAACTATACCATAAATCCGCAGAATTTTTTATAAGATATTGAATCTTAAGATAATTAGCGTGGTTACGTATTTAAGGCTATAAATAAACTAGTAAATATCTACAAAAGTAGTCAATTTTTTAATTAATGTATGTCAGGACCCACAAAATTTGTTTGAGTTTCTTCTAAAAGCTTATCTCCCGAATATATATTAAATTTCAAAATTAAATTTTTTGTTTTAATTTTCTCTTTGGGTATATAAACAATCATTTTTGGCTGTGTTTTCTGTCCGCTTTCAACATGTAAGTTATCTCCAAAAAACTTGAGCTCTCCTTCAATATTTGTTAGTTCAATTCTTAAATCCATAGTATTATGAGTTTTGTTAAGAATTCTAACATTATATATATTGCTTATTACAGTGTCTCCTTGAACGTTGTACATAAAGTTTTTATCTCTAAGAATATTTGTTTCAATATCTGGTCTTGTAAATAATAAAATAGATAAGAAAATTAATATTATTCCTAAAACAACTGAGTATGCAATATTTCTAGGAGTGAGTTTTAGTTTTTGACCATTTTTTATTCCTTCCTCAGAAGCAAATTTAATAAGTCCTTTTGGTTTTCCAATCTTTGTCATAGTTGCATTGCAAGCATCTATACATGCTGTACAGTTAACACATTCGAGTTGAGTTCCGTTTCTTATATCAATTCCTGTTGGGCAAACGTTTACACATTGTTTACAATCAATGCAATCTCCATATTTATTATCCTCTCCTTTTTTTGCCACACCTTTTGGTTCTCCTCTAAAATAATCATAAGAAACTATTATGGAGTTAGAGTCCAAAAGAACTCCTTGTAATCTCCCGTAGGGGCACATAATAGTACAAACTTGTTCTCTAAACCATGCGTATAAAAAATAAAAAACAGATGTAAAAACAAGTAATGCAATAAATCCTTTTGTGTTTTCAGGAAAAGGATGTTTTACAAAATCAATTACAGTTTCCACTCCAAGAATAAATGATAATAGTGCTAAAACACTAACAAAAGAAACTAACCAAAATATTGTGTGTTTTAAGATTCTTTTAAAAATTTTAGAAGCATTCCATTCTTGGGCTTTTAATTTTTTTTGTTGTGTAGGGTTTCCATCAATAAGCCATTCAATTCTTCTGAAAACAAGTTCAAGAAAAACTGTTTGCGGACATGCCCAACCACAAAAAAGCCTTCCGTAAACAACTGTAAACAAGACAATAAACAGTATTGCTGAAAGCATCATAAGGTAGAAAAGAAATGAATCTTGTGGCCAAAATATAACTCCAAATATTATAAATTTTCTTTCAATTACATTAAACAGCATTAAAGGCTCTCCATTTATTTTAATAAACGGAACAATAAATAAAAATGTTAAAAGAAAATATCCAAAAAGCTGTCTGTAATTATATAGTTTTCCTTTTGGCTTTTTTGCATGTACCCAAATTCTTTTGCCATCTTCATCAATTGTGGCAAGTTTATCTCTATACGTTACTTCTTTATTTTCATCGAGTTTCATTATTTTGCATTTTAGTGATATGTGTCATATTTTATTGTGATTTTTTTCAAAAAACATTTGTTTAATATTAAAAAAACTACAATCTAATAAATTAGTTGCAGTTTTATTATAACCCACAATAAATCATGGGTTATGATATTTAGAAAAGAAAAAATATTAAATATAATACCTTAAATCCGTAAGTCGGGATGTGAATAAATTAATAAATAGTAAGTTAAAACAAATAACTTTTTACTCTTTTTAAACAATCAACACACTGACTATCAATAAATTATATGTAAACTCATGGAATTTAGGTAGTATAAAAACTTTTTATTTTTAAATTATTTTTTATAACTTTTTCAGTAAGAAACTAGACACTTTAAGTATATCTTCATCTCCAAGAGATTTGAATGATGTCATGCCTTTTTCCGTGCCATTTTTAACTACACCAAAAACTTTGCTTATATCTTTTCCGTATATCCATTCATTATCTTTTAAGTTTGGTCCTATACCTCCTTGTCCTTCTGCTCCATGACAAGCAACACAAGATTTTTTGTAAATTTCAGCACCTCTTACTAAGTCTTCTTCTGCTGTTAAAATATTAATAGTTTCAGTATCCATTGCAGTTACTTTATATTTTTGAGCTGCTTCTTCAATTTCGTGTTGGTAATCAGCCTCTTGAAGTCTTCCCATATCAAACCAATGAAACCAAGCTAAATACCAAACTGCCCATATTACAGTAAAATAGAAGAGCCACATGAGCCATGGTGGTGGTGGATTGTCTAATTCTTTAATTCCATCATAATCATGGTCAATCATTAATTTTTTATCAAATTTTTCGTTATATTCTTTGTAAACCTCTTTTGGGTCAATATTTTTGTTTTCCATTTTTGTTTTTTTTTAATGAAGTTAATTCTAATTAGAATGATTATTGTCAGTATCAGTTCCGTCATTAAGAGGCATAGCTTCCCATTCCTCAACATCTTTTTTCTTAAAAGTTATTACCACATAAACAATAAATAAAAAGACTATTGTAAAAAGCACAACTGATATTCTAGGCCATAAAGTTGCCCAATCATACTCACTCAAAAATTTAAATTTTTCTCCTAACATAATTAATGAAATTAAAGTATCAAGGCAATTTTTTGCCTTGATACAAGTTAATTATTTTATTTCTTCTCCTTCTGGCTCTTTCCCATTTTCAGGATTTGTACCAATAAGTGAAGTTGTATATGCAGTAAGGTTTGCAATTTCACTTTCTGTAAATTTCTTAAATGGGGGCATTATTCCAGCACCATTTAAAATTACATTTTTAATGTCATCGTTTGATGCTCCATGTAATGTAAAATTATCTCCTAAGTTTGATCCCATACCTCCTTCTCCTTTTTGTCCGTGGCAAGCTGCACAATCATTTGCAAAAATAGTTGCACCTGCTTCTAAGTTTATTTCTCCTGAGTTTGTTTGTTCAACTTTAGGTTCATTCGCTTTCTTTTCAGCAATTTTTGCTAAGGAAATATCTTTTCCAAGTTTGTGCATATATGCAATCATTGCAATTATTTCTTTATCCCATGTAACATCTTTGCCCATGTCTTGAAGCTCTTTTGCAATTCCTTCTGCTTGTGTTTTATATGCTTTTTCAACCTTGTTATAATCAACATCCCCATTTTTATTTACAAAATTATAATCTTTTTCAGCACCATCATATGGAACACCAAGAGTTATCATAACTTCTATTTTTCTTTTTAAAGTGCTGTTATCAATAGTGTTATCAAAAAACCAAGGATATGCAGGCATAATTGATTTTTCAAATGTTTTTTGTGGGTTTAAAAAATGTTCGTAGTGCCAAATAGCAGGTCTGAACATTGTTCCTCCTCTGTATCCTGCACGAGCTAAATCCGGACCTGTTCGTTTTGAACCCCATTGGTATGGATGGTCATATACAAATTCTCCTTGTTTTGAATATTCTCCGTAACGTTCTGTTTCAGAACGGAAAGGACGAACAACTTGCGAGTGGCAAGTATAACATCCTTCTCTAACATAAATATCTCGTCCTTGTAATTCAAGAGGTGTGTATGGTTTTACTGCTTCAATTGTAGGAATATTTGATTTTACAGTTATCATAGGAATAATCTCAACTAAACCTCCAATAATAATTGCTATTAAAATCCAAACTGTAAAATGTACTGCTTTTCTTTCTACCCATCTGTGAGGAGTTTCTCCCGCTAACCTTGCTTTAGCAACTTTTTCTCTTGGAGCAGCATGAGCTTCTTCGTTATTAATAATATGACCTGATTTTACTGTTTTAACAATATTGAATATCATCATAACAGCTCCGCCAAAATAAAACAGACCACCTAAAGTACGAGTAACATACATTGGCATAATTTGAGTTACTGTATCTAAGAAATCAGGATATGCTAAGAAACCTGTATCTGTAAACTCTTTCCACATTAAAGTTTGTGTAAATGCTGCCCAGTATAATGGTACTGAATATAATAACATACCAAATGTTCCAATCCAGAAGTGCATGTTTGCAGATTTTTCTGAATGTAGTTTTGTATTAAATAGTCTTGGAATTAACCAATATAACATACCAAAGGTTAAGAAACCGTTCCAGCCCATTCCTCCAATATGAACGTGAGCAATTGTCCAGTCTGTAAAATGACTTAATGCATTAACTGTTTTAAGTGATAACATTGGACCTTCAAAAGTTGACATCCCATAAGCAGTAACACCAACAACAAAGAATTTAAGAATTGCACTGTCTCTTACTCTGTCCCATGCACCTCTCAATGTGAGAAGTCCGTTCATCATACCACCCCAAGATGGAGCAAGTAGCATGATTGAGAAAACAACTCCAAGAGTTTGTGCCCAATCCGGTAATGCTTGATATAATAAATGGTGAGGTCCTGCCCACATGTATATAAAAATTAATGACCAAAAGTGAACAATAGAAAGTCTGTATGAATAAACAGGACGATTTGCAGCTTTTGGCAAGAAATAATACATTATGCCTAAGAATGGTGTTGTTAAGAAAAATGCAACAGCATTATGTCCATACCACCATTGAACAACAGCATCTTGTACACCTGCATAAACAGTGTAGCTTTTAAAGAAACTTACAGGTATTTCAATTGAGTTACCAATGTGCAGTACTGCAACTGCTACAAAACTTGCTAAGAAAAACCAAATAGCAACATAAATGTGTTGTACTCTTCTTTTTATGAGAGTTCCAATCATATTCCATCCGAATGCAACCCAAACAACAGCAATTAAGATGTCAATAGGCCATTCTAGTTCAGCATATTCTTTACTAGTTGTGAAACCAGCTAAAAGTGTTATAGCAGCTAAAAGAATAATTGTTTGCCAACCCCAAAAGTTAAGTTTACTTAGAAAGTCGCTAAACATTCTTGCTTTTAAAAGACGTTGCATAGAATAATATGCACCTGTAAAAATGGCATTACCTGTAAATGCAAAAATAATTGCATTTGTGTGAACAGGACGAACTCTACCAAAAGTGGTAAAGGACAAACCAAAGTTCAAAGATGGAAATGCAATCTGTGCTGCGGCTAACAAACCGACCAGCATACCTACAATTCCCCAAAAAAGAGTTGCATAAGCAAATAGCTTCACAATCTTATTGTCATAGTAGAATTTTTCTTGTGTCATACTAATTTAATTTAATTGGTTTTTAGAATTTATATTAATTTTTGTTGTTATCTTTTTTCTGTTCATCAATTTCAATATCGTCAAATAAAATTCTCATAGCCGGAGTTTCATTATCATCAAACTGACCATTTTTTACTGACCAAATATATAATGTTAAAAAAATTAATGCAACTATTAAGCTGAGACCTATAAGAATAAATATTACAATCATATATAGTTGTTTTGAACATTCAAAAATAATAAATAATAAAATAATATTAAAATATATTTTTATCTCTTTTGTTCCGAAGAATTTAAATAATATCTAATTATGGAGTTATGCTTATGTTGTGGGTTTATATTACTGTCATATTATCTTATCTAATTTAGAAACATTTTAAATAGTGTTTTATAAAAATATATAAAAAGTTTGTTTTAAAACTTAGCACCAATAACAATGATATCATCAATTTGTTCATAATTACTCATCCAGCGTTCAATTGTATCGTCAAGATGTTGTCTTTGTTCTTTCATTGACATATCTTGAATGTTGAGCAAAGTTTTTTTAAACCTTCCAATCATGAATTTTTTATCTCTGGGACCTCCAAATTGATCAGGGTATCCGTCAGAGAATGTGTAGAGTGTATCTCCTTTTTGTAATTTAACTGTTTGGTTTTTAAATCTTTGATTTATGTCATCATAATTATATATACCAATAGGCATCCTGTCTGCTTCAACAATAATTATTTCACCATTTCTAACAATATATAATGGATTAAATGCACCTGCAAATTCAACAATCTTTTTCTCTTTGTTAATTTTGCATAGGGCAATGTCCATACCGTCTTTTGCTTCTTGTGCTTCTCCGGTTTGGTGCAATGCTTCAATAACTTTTGCTTTTAGTAAGTCTAATACGTCAGATGCTTTTAGTTCGTTTTGTGAAGTTCTAATTATATCGTTAAGGAAAGAAATTCCTAGCATACTCATAAATGCACCTGGAACACCATGTCCTGTGCAATCTGCTGCTGCATAATATGTTATATTATTTTTTTCGGCTGCCCAATAAAAGTCTCCACTTACAATATCTCTTGGTTTAAACAGAATAAAACTATCTGGCATAAGTCTGTCTAGCAATTTATCTGGTGGCAATATTGCATGTTGAATTCTTTTAGCGTAAAGAATACTGTCTTCAATTTCTTTTTTTTGATTTGTAATTTCATCTCTTTGTTGTTCTGCTATATCTCTTTGAGACTTAATTTCTTCTTTTTGAGCTTCAAGTTCTGTGTTTTTTTCAGTTATTTCTATTGTTCTTTCTGCAACAGTTTTTTCTAGTTTTTCATTTTGTTTTTTTAGAATTCTCATTCTCCATTTTTGAATTAGCCAAAAAACAAAAATAATCAGCAGAATTACCGGCAAAACAAACCACCATTCTTTGTAAAAAGGTTTTTTTATTTCAAAATCTACGCTTTGATAATAGCTCCATATTCCATCTTTTCCTTTTGTTCTGTATTTAAAACTGTATTTTCCCGGCGGTAGAATAGGGTAGGTTGCGATGTTTTTATTTACTTTTGATGCAACATAGGTGTTTAATCCTTGCAGATAATAATCATATTCAACAGAGTTTTCGTCTTTAAATGACAATCCTGAGATTTCAAAAATTATGTTGTTTTGAGTTGAGTTCAAAACTTTTGGCATATTTAGAAATCTTTTACCATTTATGAGTATAGATTCTATTCGACAAACCGGTGTGTATTTTTCAGTTTTTTTCTTTTTTATATCAAAAGTTGCAATTCCGTGATATGTTCCTATCCAAAGGGTGTTTCTTTTATCAAGATAAAGCCCGTCAACTGATATTTCATTTCCAAGAAGTCCGTCTCTTGAATCTATTATAAATTCAATTTTATTGTTTGTTTTGTTGTAGTAATATACTCCTCTGTCTGTTCCAATCCATAGCATATTAGGATTTTCTGCACTTTCAATTGCTGTTACAAGACGATTGCTAAATTCTTCTTTGTTTACAAATTCTACTTTTTCATTTTGATATTTGGCAAGACCATTTTGTGTTCCTATCCATAAGAATTTTTCAAAACTGGCTGTTTTTTTATTTTGGACAGAATCAATGTGAAGAGCCCAAGTATGGTAGTTTATTTCTTTGAATTTTTGGAAAGTTTCGTTCTTAAATATCACTAATCCAGTATTATTTGCTCCAATAATGTTGTTGTCAAATTCAATTATTTGGGAAATTAATGAAGTTTCGGAATTTTCAATTTTTAAAATGTCAGATTTAAAATCTTTTAGATAATAAATTATTCCAGAATTTCCTGATAATAGAAACATTTCATTTTTAGAAGAAATAAAAATGTCATTTAGATGGAATAAGTCTGTTTTAAAAATTTTAGATTTTTTTTGGCGAAGTGTATTTTTATCAATAAGATAAATTCCTTTTGTATCTGCAATAACAATATCATTTTCTTTGTTTTCTGAGATTACAAATGAATTGTTTTTTAATTTTAGTTTATCTGTAAAGTTTAAGAGACTACCTTTTATATAGTGAATGCCAGTGCTCATTCCTACCCAAACTCTTCCTGAATTATCTTTAAAAACTGAATTTATAGTACTGTTTATATCTTTTGGGTATAGTGTTCTTAAACTTTTATTAGTTAATTTCTGAACTCCTCCTGAAAAACCAAACCATGTGTTTTCTTCATTGTCAACTATAAAAGAGTTTATCTTATGATTTAGAAGTCCTATGTTTTTATCGTAAATTATTGGTTTTTGTTTTAATGTTAATATTTGATAAATTTTGTAGTCGGATATGAGCCAAACAGAGCCATTTTTTGTTTGTTTTATTTTATTAATTTGTGTGTGAATATTAAGTGTTTCATTTAAAGGAATTGCTCTATTGATACTATCTATCTTATTATCAGTATAATAAACTCCTGACTTTGAAGAAATCCAAAGTCTTTCATCTGTATCATATAGAGCAGATAGACAAAATTCATTGGTTATTTTTCGTACAGTTTTATTTTCTAAAATAAATAGACCTTCTCCGGATGCAATAATTATTTGATTAGTTTTTTTATTTATAGATATAGAGTTAATTTTTTTGGGTAAATTATTGATTTGCATATTCATACAAATTTCTTTTCCTTCCTCAGAGATAGTATATAATCCGTCATCTCCAAAAAATAGTACTCTATTTTTGTCAATACAAATTCCTTTAAAAGAGATATTTTTAAAATATGTTTTAATTTTTTCATTTTTTTTATTTAAAACTGATATTCCGTTTAGCCCTGCGAAGTATATTTTTCCGTCAATACCTTGATTAATACTAAAAACAGAATTTCCTGCTAATCCGTTTTTTGAATTATATATTTTCATTTTTCTGCCATTATATTTTGCGACACCTGAATATGTGCCAAACCAAATATAGCCTTCTGTGTCTTGAAAAATAGAAAGGACATCTTCTTGTGGTAATCCTTTATCTTTACCATAAAATACGAAAGGAAAATACCCTTCTTGGTATGTTTCGTGAAGGACTGTGAGGTAATTTTTGGCAGATTGCATACTCATACCTGCCTGATGTTTAAAATATTCATCAAAAATTCCATTTTTTCGAGCATATTCAAAGAATTCAAGTATCTTTTGTCGTAAAAGTGGCTGATTTTTTTTAATTGCCCAGCCCATTTTTTTTATTTCTCCAATAATAAATTTTGCTTCTAACTTTGGGTAATCTGCTAGTTTAAAAACGGATATGTTTGAAATTGTATAGTCTGCTTTGCCGGAAATAACATCGCTAAAAAAATTATTACCGGTATTATGATAATAATTTGTGATATTATTTTGGTTTAAAGCATATTCATAAGATGAGCCTTTGGATGTTACTCCTCTTAAATTTTTTAAATCGTTAATTGAACTTATTTTTGTGTCTTTTCTTCCAATTACAACTTTTGCATTAGGAAGAAAATCTAGAACATCTACTTTTTTTAGTCGCCATTCCAATGGGTCAATTAGATCGCATGCAACATCAAATTCATTAAACCATTTTGGGTTGTATGCACTGTCTTTTAGAATTTGTCCTTTTTCATTTTCCCAATATCGAGAAAATTTTTCTGTAAAAACAAATTCGGGTTTAAGTCCAAGATATTTTGCAAAACTTTCGGCAAGAAGATGATTAAATTGTTTTTTTCCGGTAGGATGATATACTAAATCTCTGTCTCTTAGAGCAATAATGATTTTTCCTGATTTCATTATTTCTTCAATATCTCTTGTTTTATCTCCTTTTTGAAGGCTTGAGAATGAATTTATAATTTCAAGGTAAGTAGAATAATCAATATCATATTTTTCTCTAAATAGTTCATCTAATTTTCCGTTTCCTCTGATAGTTTCAAAAAAGTTTTGAATTTCTTCTTTTATCTTATTATTTCCTTTTTTTACTGCCCATCCAACATTTTGGGGTTTATTAACAGGGAATGTAAGTTTAAAATTATTATTATTTTTAAGATAAGATAATGCAAGAAAAGAAACTGTAATTAGACCATCAGCTTTGCCTTCTTCAAGAAGTTTTAGGGATTCGTCTTCTGATTTTGTTTTTATGTATTCAATTCCTCCTCCAATTTTTTTATTAATAAGAGAAATGTTTGTTTCGTATGTTGAATTTTCTAAAAATGCAATTTTTAAACCTTTAAGGTCTTTTTTGCTTTTAATTTTTTTAGAAACATTTTTTTTAGTTATTAAGATGTCACTTATTTGAATAATTCCTGAATAGTCAAAAAATTTTTTTCGCCACTCAAGTTCGTAAATTGTTCCACAAATTATGTCTGCTTTTTGCAGAGCATCCGGTGTGTAGCTAATTTTTGGGTTTGTTTTATAATCATTTGGAATTTTTCCATCTTTTGAGAATACATCATCCCATTTTATTGTTGTTTCTTCAAATTTAACATCTAAAAATTTTGCAAATTCTTGTGCTGCTGTGTAGTTTACAGTGTTTTTCCAACTTTCTGTAAAAGCGATTGTTATTTTTCCTTCTTTTTTTATTTTCTTTACTGTTTGAGAATATATAAAGAATGGTATGATGAAAAATAGTATGAATAGTAATTGTTTTTTCATTTTATTAAATGATTCAGTATTTTTTGTAGTCATAAAATAACATAAAAAAGTATCATTTAATGATACTTTTTAGGAGTTATTTTCTTCAAATATTTTTTCAATTTGTTTTTCTGTATTCAATAGTTTTAATTTGCATTTTTCCAAAAGTTCAGAAACTCTTTTTACTTTCCCGGATAATTGGTCAATTTCTACATTATTATTTTCAATATCTTCTAGAATAGTTTCTATTTCTAAAATTGCATCATTATATGAAATTTCTTTCTTTGCCATTTTATTAGTCTTCAAAAGGAATCATTTCAATTTCTAATCCTGTGTCTAACATATAATCTTCAATGTCTTCTTCCATATCAATATCATCTTCGTCATAGTACCAATTTATTAATACTTCTCCTCCGTCTTCTTCATAATCTTTAATTATATTAAGTAAATCTAGGATGCTTCTAGAAGTACTTGTGTTAAAGTATGTTAGTTTTATTTCAAATGTTAAAGGATTTTTCACTTCTGTTGTAAATTCTTCAAGCCATTGAATAAGTGGATCGTAAAATTCAATTGTATCTTCGAGAAAAGATTCGCCTTCTAATAAGCAATATCCTGTTTCTGAATTAAAATCAACAGTTGGTATAAAAAAATTAGTGTGTGAACCTTCTATATGTATATTTTCCATTATTTTATTTTTTTTATTTATCAACTTTTACTGAGATAGAAAAATAGGATGTTTTTTCATCAATTGGGTTTATTTCCAGGTCTAGAGGATTGCCGGATGTGAGAGCCACAGTTATTAAACCAATATTTGGACTATGGTTTTCGTCTTTGTTTTCTCGTCTGACGCTTCTTTTGTATTCTCTCAATTCTGAATGGTCAAGTTCGTTAATGTTTTTGCTATTTTCCAAAACAGGAATTAGATGTTCATTTTTTATGGGATTTCCTGTAACTAAAATAAAATTTTTAACAGTTTCTTTAAGGATTATTGTTCCTGCTCCAACTTCTTTACCGTTTTTAAGTTTTATTTTCTCCGAAGAATATTTTGAAATATTTTCAGCAAGTTCAAAAAATATCTTAAATAATTTTTTTGTTGCTTTTTCTGAAAGAGTGTTTACAACTCCTATATAATCACCAAGATATGTAATTATCTTTCCGTCAACAGGACCTTTGTATGATATCCTAATTTCTTCTGAAAATAGGCTTTGTCCTAAACTTAGTTTTTTGTTAATTGTTGCCATCTTATGCTTCTTTATTAATTTTAACTGCAATAATATAGAATGATTTTTCTTTTTCAATTTCAATAAAAGAAACATTCAAAGGATTTCTAGAAAGCAGTGCTGCCTGAACCAGTCCAATGTTTCCCGTTCCTCTTTCTCCTTGCGGAAGTTTTCTGAGCTCTCTTTTGAATGTTCTTAACCCGTCTCTGTCATACGAATTTATTTTGTCGCATTTATCTTTTAGGATTATTTCATGTTTTTTGTCTATTGGGTTTCCTAAAATAAAATTATAATGATCATCATTATTTTGAATAATGAAAGTTCCAACACCGGAACTTTCTCCTTTTTTAGTTTGTTCTTGTTCGTTGGAATAGTATGAAACATTTTGTGCAAGTTCAATAAATACTTTAAATATTGTTTTGTTTAATTTCTTATCTGCAGATATAGAATGTTCAATGTTTTTTCCAAACATTGATAATACCTGACCATCAAACGGACCGGTGTATGACATAACAATATTTTTTCCGGTTAATCGTGTAAAAACACTTTTAGTAGCACTCATATAATCTTATTTTTAGATGTGATTATACTATTTTTAAAAAAACAAATATATATAAAATCTTATACTACACAAAATATGATATTTTTTATATACTCAAATACAAATTTTATTAATCTCATTTTATGTATTAAAACTTACACTTAAAAGGGGGGAAAGATGTAATTTATGAGCTGACGAGCAAAACAGTTCATTTTTTTGGACGAATTAATTTATGGACTAATGGGCAAAACTTGTTGGTTTATTATTTTTTATATAATAATTATTAAAATGTATTATGAAAAAGTGAATTAAAAAAAAAGCCGACAAGTAATTGTCGGCTCTGGGATTAACTAAAAATTAGAAAACGAAAAATTATTTTTCAACTTTACCAGTTTTTACCCATTCGTTTAATGCTCCATCGTAAACTTTTACATTAGGATATCCAAGAATTGATTTTAATACTAAAAATATAACTCCTGCTCTAACACTTGTTTTGCAATAAAGAATTATTTTTTTATTTGAAGTTATTCCTGCGGATTTAAATGCACTTGCTAATTCTGTTTTTGATTTAAATTCCCCTTTCGAGTTTAAAACTTTTTTAAAATGAAAATTAACTGCTCCGGGAATATGACCCCCTAAACTTTTTTCAGTTTCTCCTTTAAATTCATCAGCCGGACGAACATCTACAAGTAGATAATTTCCGGATTTTACGTCTTTTAATTTTGCAATATAAGCAAATTTAACACTAGGTGTAAATGTTGTTTTTGATAAAGTTGTAGGAGATGATGAAAATGGTTTTCTTGCAGCAAACCATGCTTTGTAACCTCCGTTAAGCATTTTTACATTTTTAACACCTAAATATTTAAGTACCCAATACATTCTTCCAGCGTATTTGCCTGAACCATTATCATACACAACAATTGGTTTTGTGTTGCTTACACCTTTACTTCCAAGTATTGTAGCAATAGCAGAAGATGCTTTTAATTTGCCTTCGGAAGACGAATTTAATTCTTTATAATGAATATTAATTGCACCTTTAATATGTGCTTTTGCATATTTCTTTGCTTTTCCTGCATAAATTACAATACATTCTTTCTTTTTAATCTTTGCTGCCAAATCTTTTGCTGATATAAAATCTTGTGCTTTAATATTCATACTTGAAAGAACAAATATAAATACCATAATTATTGAACTTAATTTTTTCATTTTTTTTTTTTAGTATTTTTAGAATTTAATTTGAACTTGCATTAAAAACGCATCGTTAGCTACTTCCACATAATTATCTCCAACTCCTAATTCGCTGTTCATTAAGTAATTAAGTTGAAGCCTTGTATTGTCGTTGAAGAAATAGTTTACTCCTATTGTTATTGTTGATAATTTATCAATTACAGTATTCTCGATTTTGTTTTCTGTATCAGGATCAAAAAATTCATATTTAACAATAGGCTGTAAATTAAAATTTGTCATATACATTGCTTGTACAAATGCTCCACCTCTTTTTTCTCCCATCAAAACAGGATCAGCACCACAACCTCCTCCAGAAGCACCAATGCCTCCTTGGTCTGCAATGTATTCTGCTTGAACTGTAAAATCTTTATATTTGAATTCAAGTTCCCCTGCATAGCTTGTTCTATTAATAGTATCTTTGTCTGGAAAACCATATCTAAAACTTCCTCCAACTCTCAAAAAATCTAGAGGTTTTAATGTAACACGACCAATAACATCTTTTTTTCTATTATTATCGCCGTGTGTATTTGTAAGAGAGCCTATTCCGTTTCCGTTCATAAGAGCAATTGCATATTTTATAAGAGTTTTATTGTCGCCTCCAAGTAACATAATTCCCATATCCCTTTGTGGCGAAACTATTTGGTCTGAAACATTTGCTCTGTTTATTGTATGCAATCCGTTGCAAGGTGTATTTATTTCCATTCCAAAAGGTTGCTTAAAAGAACCCATGGAAACTTTAGCCCATTTGTACCTTGTATATGAAACAAAGGCATCTAACAAATATGGGTATCCTCCGCCAACAAAAGCACTATTTTCGAGAACTACATAATATTTAAAATCATAAGGAATATTACCTTTTACTCCGAGCCTAGCTCTTTTAAATTTAAAAGTATTTGTATTTTCATTTAAATCAGGAGTATTTTTATCATCATTAAAATGAAATTCATATTGAGGTTGTATAAATCCAAATAATTTTGGCTTTCCGCTGTCATCTGTTCCTTCATCTCCATCATCATCGCAACCTTGAGCAAATGCGACTGAATAAATTAAAATAAAAAATAATGACATTAAAATAACTGTTAGTTTTTTCATTTTTTTTTTATGAAGTTTAACAAAAAAAGCCTTGAAGATATACAAGGCTTTTATTTCTAAAATTTTTTTATTTTGTAACTAAAGGATAATCTTTTGGATTTGCTGTAACTCCCCATTGGTTAGGTCCTGTCCAGAAACTACTTGAATTAAATAAACCATTCAATCCAAATTTTAAACTGTATGCATTGTAACCAAGAACTCTTAAATAAGCAGTTAATACACCAGAAGTTTGTCCTGTATAGCAATAAGTTATAACATCTTTGCTTGCATCTAAATTTTTATATTCTTTATTTTCCAAAGTTAAAGGATTGATTCTATATGCACCTTTTATATGTCCGTAGCCTGCATAATCTGTACCTGAGAAGTAATTATTTATACAATAATTATCAGGAGTGTCAATAATATCACTTGCAGATTTACCCTTAAATCCAGCTTTAAGAACTTTGTTAATTCTGTCGTCAAGTAGGGCTTTTCCTGTTAATGAAGAACTTATTTCAGGATCACTAAATGTAACGGGTGCAGTTGCATCTGTTGTCCAATTATTATGCCCGTCAGCTACATCTCCAATATTTGGAGTCCATTTATCAAGTGTTGAATTCCAACCGCTCATTCCCCATTTTAATGCTTGTGTATTTCTGTATCCCGCTAATCTTAATAATGCAGTTGTAAAGCATGCAACCTGACCTGTGTAACAAACAACAAGAATTGGTTTATCTCCTGCATTTGCAGCTTCTGTTAAAGCTCCTGTTAAATCTCCATCATCAGTAGGAGCTGTATTAATTGCTCCGTCAACATGACCTGCTGCATAATCAGCAGCACTTCTAATATCAATAATATGATATTTTGCTAAGAAAGCATCAACTTCATCTGATGTTGCGGGTGCCGGTACAACAAATTTAATATCAGTTTCGCCATGATATTTAATAATACTAGGTAAATCTAAATTGTTACTTTTCATATAATCCGTAAGAACTTTAAAAGCTGGATCTGCGTTTGGTTCAATAGGTTTAGTATCTTTACAGCTTGTAAATAATACTGTCGGCACTAAAAATAATGCAATAAAATAAATTGTTAATTTTTTCATTTTTTTTAATTTTTAAAATATGTATCTTAATTTGTTTAAAATTTTATTATTTATTATTTGAGCTATTTTAACATCCACCGTCATCTTCTTCTGCTCCTTCTGGCTCGAAACCCTCAGCTTGTACAGGAATTTCTATATTGTCTGGATATGCTTTTTTAATTGCATTATATCCTCCTACCAGACTTTTTACATTTGTATAACCCATTGTCATAAGTGTTAATGTGGCTAAAGCACTCCTTTTACCACTTTTGCAATTAAGAATTATTAATTCATCTTTTTTTGGTGTGTAAATCATTGCATCTTCCCAAAAACTGTCTTTTTGAATTCTAAATTCAAGAACTCCTCTGGGGATATTAAGTGCATTTTTAATATGCCCTTTGTTAAAATCTTTTTCTGCTCTTAAATCTATCAGAACAAATGTTTCTTCTCCGTCAACTTTTGCCTTAAATTCATCAGGTGTAATTTCAGAAATTTTTGTTTTTGCGTCTGCAATCATGTCATCAACAGTATTAAATTCGGCTGTTGCTTTGGGCATTACGTCGGTCTTTGTATCATTTTTTCCTTCATTTTGACTTTCTTTTGTTTCGTTGCAACTAACTGCAAATAAGAAAATTAATAATACTAATACTAAATTTACTTTTTTCATAACTTTTTTACTTTTTTTAATTAACAAATTGAATAAAAATTTTTCGTTTTTTGATAGTGCAAATATCCAGACTTTTCACAAGGCAGCAAAGGAATTAGACGTGAAACAAAATATAAAAAAAACTATAAAATTTCATAACAAAAATTGATGTATATCATGTTTTTTATTGAAATGTGTTATATTTGTAATATTTATGAATTTAATATATGGAAAAGAATAATGTCCAATCTAGTTGTACAGTAGCAGATTACAAGTGTAAGTGCTTTGATGTATTAAAACCTTCTGAAATTGAACTTATAAAAAATAATGAAGTTTATGTAACTTATAAACGTGGGGAAACTATTTGTAAGCAAGGAACTTTTGCTTCGCATATTGTTATTATGGAAGAAGGTTTAGCAAAAGTTTCTATTGAGGATTGTAATAAATCTTTAATATTAAAAATTATTCCCGAAGGAAATATGATTGGTTTAACTGCACTCTCACAGACTAATAATACATTTCAATATTCTGCAAGTGCCTATGTTGATTCAAAAGCAAGACTCATAGATATTAAAATCTTTAAGAAAATTGTTAAGCAAAATTCTGACTTTTCATTTGAATTGTTAAATCTACTTGCATCCAATAGTGTACAGATATATGGTCGTTTCTTTTGTCTAACAAATAAGCAATCATACGGTAAGTTAGCAGATATTATTTTGTGTCTTTCTAATAGGGTATATAAAAAACGAGAGTTTGAGCTATTATTAAGCAGAAAAGATTTGGCTGAATTGTCTGATATGTCAACGGAGAACGTTATTCGAATGTTAAAAAAGTTTAAAGAAGATGGTTTAATTGAGATGAAAGGAAAACAATTTAAAATTATAGATTATAAAAATTTAGTAAAAATAAGTGAAATTGGATAAAATATATCAAATCCTAATCAATTATTTATTTTAGAGCAAATACTTTAAGAGTATTTGTTTTTTTTTGCTTTTTCTGAAACATCATGGTTACAAGGTAAATTTGTTTACTTATGGGTTAACTCGTTTTTTTAGAAGAAATTAGTTTATGAGATGGGGATATTCCCATCTTTTTTTTTGGCTAGCTTTTGCGTTTGTTTTTAATTTATAATGATAGTAGCATAGTTATTTTAAATAATTTGCAGATAAATATGCAATAAATTGATAATAAACATTGTTTTATATCATATATTTTAAATATTTATTGTATATTTGATTATTATTTTAAATAGAGTAACTAAGCTATTTAATTTATAGACACAAATTTAAAAAATATTGGCTATGAAAACAACTATAAATAGTCTTTATGAAAAAAAAGACGATTGCATAAAATTAATTATTGAAAATTCAGAAGATATTATTTCAATTCATGATTTTGAAGGAACATATTTATTTTTTTTGGGAAGGCATAAATTTAATTATTTATCTGATGAAATAATTGGAAAAAAACCTTCTGATTTTTATGAACAAGATATTGCAGATAGAATTGTAAATAATATAAAAGATGCATATATAACTGGTGAAAAGAATATATTTGAAACTAAACTTTTATTAAATAATGAATTTATTTGTTTTCAAATTAAAACTTTTCCTATAAAAGAAAACAATAAAATTGTTTCAGTTATGAAAATTTGTAAAGATATAACTGAAAAGGTAAAGAATAAACAAGATATATTAAAACAAAAAGAATTTCTGAATAATATTTTAAATTCAATAACTCATCCATTATACGTAATAGATGTTGAGACATATAATATTGTTCTTGCAAACAAAGCAACTAATTTTAATGGATTTTCTGAGTTTAAAACTTGCTACTCATTATCTCATAATTTTAATAAGCCATGTAACGAAGCGGGTTATTCATGTCCAGTAGAAATTATAAAAAAAACAAAAGAATCTTGCATTACTGAACATATTCATTTTGATAAGAATAAAGAAAAAAAGGTTTTTGAAGTTCATGGGTTTCCTGTTTTTGATGAAAATAATAAGCTAATTCAAGTTATAGAATATAATATTGATATATCTGAAAAGAAAAAGCTAGAAGAATTATTACTTATTGAAAAGGAAAAGGCAAATGAAAGTAATAGGTTAAAAACTGCTTTTCTTACAAATATGTCGCATGAAATTAGAAC
The DNA here is from genome assembly GCA_947311445.1 of uncultured Chlorobiota bacterium. Classification (GTDB taxonomy): domain Bacteria; phylum Bacteroidota; class Bacteroidia; order Bacteroidales; family JAADGE01; genus JAADGE01. The sequence continues at coordinate 47,275 of CAMZKV010000037.1, forward strand.
ACCAATGAATGCAATTCTTGGCTTTGGAGAATTAATGAAAAATGAAAAACTTGAAGTTGAAAAAAGAAATAAATTTATTGGCATTATTAATAATTCAGGAAATTATCTTTTAGAATTAATTGATGATATTATCGATATTTCTAAAATTGATGCAAAACAATTAGAAATTGTTGAATCAGAGGTTAACATTATTTCATTAGTTAATTAAATTTATATGTCTTTTATTTCTGAGCTTCATAATAATAAAAATAAATCGCTTATTGTAAATTGTGAAATTAAGAAGGGAGATGATTTAATACTAATTGACAGACAACGTTTAAGGCAGATTTTGACAAATTTGATTAGTAATGCTATTAAATTTACTGAAAAAGGTATAATTGAAATTAAATACTCGATTATACAGGAAAAAGAAATTTTGTTTGAAATTAAAGACAATGGAATTGGTATATCAAAAAAAGATATTCAATATATATTTGAAAGATTTAGGCAAGCCAATAATAAAACTAAAAAAGTTTATGGAGGCACAGGTTTAGGTTTAGCAATTTCAAAAGGTTTTGTTGAGTTAATGGGAGGTAAAATATCGGTAGAGTCAATAGAAGGGAAAGGTTCAATTTTTAGTTTTACTATTCCATATAATCAGGTCAAATTAGTTAATAATAAGTACTAACATATGGCTGTATTACTTACTATTATCTTTCAAATATTGAACAATAATATTCGGAGAATTTATACTTTCAGCATATTGTTGTATTGATAAGTTTTTATATTTAATTTTAAAATTTGCTCCATTTTCTTTTAGTAGTTTAATCATTGGAAGATTATGTCTTTTAATTGCTATGGATAAACAAGTTTCTCCATATTTATTTTTGTAATTTAAGTTTGCATCTTCGTTAATGAGTGTTTGGGCAGATATATAATGGTCATAATCAACAGCATACATTAAAGGTGTTTTATTAAAATATCCTTTGTATTCTTTATTAGCTCCAGCATCAAGTAATAATTTAATAATAATATCATTGTCCGTATTAACTGCAGATATCAGTGCAGAACGCTTTGTCCAGTCTTTTTCGTTTACGTTTGCTCCTTTTTGAATGTAATATTCTAAAATGTCTTTTTTCTGACTTTTAATTACTGCAAATAAAGGAGTGTTATTAACATTTGCTTCTTTAATTTTGTAAAAGATGTCAATTCCATAAGTTTCTAATTTTTTTATAGTTTTTAAATCTGAATATTTTATAGCATTAAAAATTAAAGGTTTATTATCAGGAAATTTTCCTTTAGCAGTATTATTTAAACCAGCTTCTAAAAGAAAATTTAAAGTTTGTTCATTATTAAAAATTGTTCTAAAGTTTAATTCTGCGTTGTTAATATTAGGCTTTAAAAGTAAAATTCTTTTTAAATCAGCTTCATTTTCTAATGCAAAATTAATATTGATGGTTTTAGTGCTTGTTCCGAGATTAACCATTTTTTCAATAAGTTCTATATCTTTACATTCTGATAAGTTAGCGTTTTTAATATTACATTTGTTTTCTACAAGAAGATTAATCATATTTAAATTTTCGTTTTTTAAGGCAATATCAATAGGGAAGATTTTGTTTCTTGAAGGTGTATTGACATCTGCTCCCAAACTAATCATTTTATTAACAATTTTTAGGTTTCTTGTATTAACCGCTTCTATAAATGGAGTAGAGTTGTTAGAATAGGTTCTATATTTCTTTTTATAAAAACTTTTCACAATAGGAATATAAGTTCCGAGCTTTCTTACAGAGTATTTATATTCTACAACGGCATTTGGGTTTGCTCCTCTATCAATTAGCACATTGATATTTGCTAATATTTTTTCTTCTGAATATAAATTATTATCAACAAGCAAATTAAAAAGTGCTAAATCTAATGAATCGTTAGAAATAACAATTTTTGAGAAATCTATTTCATCATTTGGAAAAACATTATTCTTTTCAGAAATACTTCCTACCAAAGTTTGTGAACAGGAACTCTTCTCAGGATTTTTAATGCAGGAGGCAAAAATTATTGAACTAAATAAAATAAATAGGATTAAAATATATCTCATATTTTTCGTTTTAAAAAAATTCCTTTAATATCTGATGAAATAAATTCTTTATTTTTTATACATACTTTACCTGCTTTTATAACAATTTCGGGTTTTCCATTAATTATTGTTCCTTCATAAATATTCAAATCGCAATTTGAATGATGATATTTAGAACTTATTATTTCATTAATTTTAGAGTTCCAGATTACTAAATCTGTATCTGAACCAACAGTAATTTCACCTTTTTTAGGATATAATCCAAAAATTTTTGCAGTATTTGTTGAAGTTAATTTTACAAAGTCATTTAGCGAAATTTTATTTTTTCTAACTCCATATGTATATAGTAAAGATAAACGGTGCTCAACTCCTCCTGCTCCATTTGGTATTTTTCTAAAATCATTTTCTCCAAGTTTTTTTTGAGAAAGATTAAAAGGACAATGGTCTGTGCCAACAGTTTGTATATTTTCAGTTTTAAGAGCTTTCCATAAAGCAAAATTATCTTTTTCTTTTCTTAAAACCGGACTGAAAACATATTTTGATGTTTCATTAAATTCTCCAAATAATTTATCGTCAGTTAGTAAAAGGTATTGAGGACAAGTTTCTGCCAATATTTTAATTCCTTTTTTTTGAGCGTTTCTTATATGTTCTAGACTTTCTTTTGTGGAAACATGAACAATATAAACAGTGCAATTTGTTTGTTCAGAAAAATTAATAATTTTTTTTACAGCATCAGATTCAGTGTAGTTTGGTCTTGAAACAGCATGATATTTGGGACTTAAATTTCCATTTTTCGCACTATTATTTCTTAATTTATCAATTTCATCTCCTAATTCAGCATGCACTGTAATAATGCCTTTTGATTTGGCAACAATTTTCATAATTTTTAATAAAACATCATCTTTCAGTCCTATATTGTATGCCATGTAAACTTTAAATGAATTTATTCCTGACTTTGTGATTTCACATATTTCATTTTCAATATTTTCATGAAAATCAATTGGTGAAACGTGGAAACTATAATCTGTTAATGAGTTACTTGCTTCATTTTTTCTCTCAGAAAGAGCATTAACAAGATTCTGTCCTTTTTTGGGTGTAACAAAATCTAAAATTGTAGTTGTTCCTCCAAAAAGTGCTGCTTTGCTACCGGTGTAAAAATTGTCAGAAGAAAAACCTGCAGGAGTTGGAAGTTGCATATGTACATGAGGGTCAATTCCTCCGGGAAAAATATATTTTCCTTTTGCATCAATTATAGTTTCATTACCTTTAGCTTCTATTTTTTGCGAAATTTCTGTAATTATACCATTTTCTGATAATATATCAGATTTAAAAATCTTATCAGAAGTAACAATAATTCCATTAATGATTAAAGTTTTTTCAATCTTTTTAACTTCTTTGTTACTTGTGTACATTATTTGGCAGTAATTCAAAATTTTTAATTTTATTGAATAATATTCATAACAAAAAGTCCGTCATTATCTTTTTTAAATCCAACTTTCTTCAAGTATTTTATATGATCAAAAGTTTGTGGAACAACAATAATTTTTTCTATACCATTTTCAATAAAATCGTTTTTTAATCTATGGTATATGAATTTTGCGTTTTTATAGTCTCTATATTCAGGAACAACAAAGTCTAGACCAACACTTAAAGTTTTACTGTCTTTTTTATGAGCTAAAAAAATACCGGCAACAGCCATATTTCTTAAAACAAAAAAACTTACAGTATTTAGTTCAGGTTTATATTTGAAACCGGGAAAAAATTTTTGAATTCCTTTATCATGAAATTTTAAAAAATTCAATAAATATTTGTTACCACTTCTAATCTCAAGAGTTGTGAATAACTCTTTTTTATTGTATATTCTATACAGGTAATATATGTCTGTTAAAATTATAAATACATTTAAAATAACTATTGGAATTGAGTTAAATAATAAACCATAAATTAAAAAAGAAATTGCTCCTACTAAATTAACCCAGCGGAATTTCACTATTGAGCTCATTGTCATTGAAATTGCAATAATTACAGAAGCTGCATATCCTATTATTTGTATGTAATCCATTATTATATTATTTAAGTAAATTTTTATTAGTTTAAGTGTGTATTTATTATTTAAAATTTTAGTATTCAGGCACAAAGGTATTTAAATTTACATCATTATAAAATCATTTTTCTAACAATATTTTTGAAGTTTCCTGTAATATTTTTTTATATCTCCATTTAGTCTGAATACACCTTTTGATAAATTAAATTCAATTGAAGCTAATAATTCCGGTTTTAAATCAGAAAATTTTTCTGAAATATTAAAAAGTAAAGTTAAACAATTAAATTTTACTGCAACCTTTTCATTTGAAAGCATATATGAGAAACAGGTTTCAATTAATTTTGTGAGATTATCTTCGGACAAATATTTAACATATTTTGATAATACAAAGGCATAGCTTCTTTTTAATCCGTCGTTTTTAAATTCAGGAAAAAGATTTGCAATTTTATTAACATATGGAACAAATAAATTTGGGTATTTTAAAATACTCAATCCAATAACTCTTGCCGCACGCCAATTTTCGGGAGATTTTTCTTCCAAACTTAACATAAGTACTTCTTTAAAATAAAGTTGCTTGTTTCCAATTGCTTCGCATGCTATATCTGCGGTAGCTCGTAAACTATCTGTTTTTATAATGTTTTTGAAGTCTGGTTTCAAAACTTTATTGAATATTTTTAAGATTGCTCTTTGTTAAAATTTAAAACATTGTTGTCCGAAAAAGATATTAAAACTGGTAAAAAAACCTTTCAAATAGGAATACTAAGAATTTCTAACTTGTTTTATTGTTTTGTCAAAACCTTATAATAAAATCTTCTTTTGATAACTCTTTTTTAAAAAAGACTATTCCACAAAAGAATAAATCAATTGTTAAACTTACATCCTTATTTTTTTTTATTTCTTCCCATGCCTCATTCATACCTTTTGACCAATTTATATCATCAAACCAAAAAATAGTATTATTATGTTTTTTACTTAAACACTGATTAAAATAATTAATAGTAGCATTTTTTTGGTGATTGCCATCAAAATATACAAAATCTAATTTTTCTAAGTTTTTTAGCAATTCAGGTAATTCTGTATTAATATTTCCTATTTTTTGCTGAATGTTTTTAATTTTTAATTCTTTAAAGTTTTTAGAGGCTTTTTTTGCTGTTTCAGGGCAACCTTCTATTGTGTATATTTTTGCCTTACTGTTTGGCATTGCCAAATATAAAGATCCAATTCCAAGAGATGTTCCAAGTTCTAAAATTGTTTTGGGTTTAAAATATTCTATTAATCGGAATAACAATTCTCCAAATTTTTCATTAATTGCTGAATATTTAGTAATATCTTTTACTTTTCTGTAAGCTGAACTCATTTTTTTTGAACCTGCACCAAAATCTTTCACATTTATTCTTTCTGTTGAATCTAGTAGATCATATCTCAAATTTGCAATATCATCTAGAGCATAATAATTTGAATCTTCTGATATTACATTTCTTACTAAATTATACAAAAAAGGGGAGTGGATTCCATATCCATTCTTGTGTTTTGCTGTAAGCTTATATTTTATGTATTTTAATTGTTGATACATTTTATTCAGAATATTAGTACTAAATTGCTATAAAACTATAATTTAGTACAAGATTTGTTTTTTTTAATGCAAATTTATAAAAAAAAGAAACCGAAAAGATAATTTCTTTTCGGTTTTATTTTACAAAATGTTGTATTGTTTTTATGCCTGTTGTGCTTCTTTTGCGGCAGGTCCTTGGTATTGTGCATCTCCAAATCCAAGCATTGGAATAAAGATAAATCCTAAGAAAAGCATTCCTAAGGTATAACCTACATCCTTTCCAAAACTTTTTGAAAGTAAGTTAATCGTCCAAATACCCCAAATCATACCAACATAAGGTATCATCATTAAGAAAAACCACCACCAAGGTTTCCCAACTATCTCTAGCATCACAATAGTACTATATATTGGCACTAATGCTGCCCAACCTGGTTTTCCTGCTTTAACAAAAATTTTCCACATTGATGCAAACATAAAAATTACTAATGCTAATACTAAAATTATAACAACAATTTCCATAATAAGTTTTTTTTAATTTTTGCTTACTCTATACAGTTTTCAGCATACCTGTAAAAAAAGCAGAAATAAATCTGCTTTTAATATTTTAAAAAAGAGTGTTTATTATGCTTCAACTGCTTTAGCACCCCAATTGTTATCTTCTTCAACTCCGTCTTTTATCCAGAAAATAATTAAAATAATTATTCCGATAAAAGGAATTAAAGCTAATAGTTGTAACCAACCGCTTTTGCCTATATCGTGTAATCTTCTTGCTCCAATTGCTAAACTTGGAATCATAACAGCTAGCCCAAATATGCCGCTAAAAATCTTCATTCCAATAATATTATCAATAATTGATAATACAATGTTAATTACAATTGAGAACAAGATAAACATCCAAAAATCTTTTTTTGCAGTTCTGCCTTTAAAATCAGCATACTGACCTTTTAAAACGTCTAAAAAATACTTGTTAAAAATTTCCATAAAATAATTTTTTTTATAATTTATTTACCTACTCTTTTGTATTCAGTTTTCGGTATCCCTGAATATTGGTCAAATATATAAACAGTTTTTATATATTTCAAATTATTTTTTTAAATATAAGATATTTAGTGTGTTTAATTGCAATTTTAAACAATAAAATTCGTTGTTTATTAATCTGTTTATTTCGCTCCTACAACAATTTCAATCATTGTATTTTCATTAAGATACTTTTTAGCTGTATTCATTATAATTTCAGGTGTTATTTCTTTCACAGTTTCAAAAAATCTTTTATAATAATCTAAATTCATATCATATAAAATAACTGTTCTTAAAGTTTCTGAGACAGCAAATGCACCATCAAACATTCTCGAAAAGTTTCCAATTAAATAATTTTTTACTCTATTTAATTCTTCTGATGACATCAAAGTTGTTCTTAATATTTTTAATTCTTTGTAAATCTCAACAATGGCTTTTTTATATACATCTTTCCCCGATTCCGCAGAAATTTGAAACACTCCTGCTTCAATCATAGAAGTAGTACTTGCATAAATGCCGTATGTATATCCTTTGTCTTCACGAATATTTGTCATTAATCTTGAACCAAAATATCCTCCTAAGATAATGGATGTTATGTTCAAATTAAAATAATCATGATGAGTTCTATTTATTGTTTTCTTACCTATGCGAATAGAAGATTGAACAGTGTTTTCAATACTTATAAACTTTCTTGTTTTTTTTATCGGAATTTTTGGAAATATAATTTCCTTATTTTTTAGTTTTTTTACTTTTGTTTTTCCAAAAAAATCATTTAATAAACTAATATGATCTTCGTTTATTTTACCTGCAAGAATTATTGTTAAATTTTCAGACTTAAATTTTTTATTGTAAAATTTTTTTACTTTTTCTGAAGTAATATCTTTGAATTCTTTTTCCGTTATATTAATACCGTAGGAATGATTTTTACCAAATATTGTTTCATAAAAAACTTCATGCGAAACTGCATTAGTTTTTTGCCTCTCAATTAAGTATGTTTGATACTTGTTTTGTAGATAAAGTTCAATTTCACTTTCCGGAAATGTTGCATTGTAGAATACATCTGCAACAATAGATATTGTTTCTTTCAAATATTTATTTAATGTGTAAAGAGTAATTTTTGAAAAGTGCATTCCTGCTTTTAATTCTAAAAATGCTCCATAAAAATCAAGTTTTTCTGCAATTTGTTCGGCTGTTTTATTTTTAGTCCCTACATCTGCAAGTACAATTGCGGCATCAGCAATTAAAGGGTTTTTGTTGTACACTTTACCTGCTTTAATTATAAAATCAATTTTAACAACTTCTTGTTCTCCTCCATTAATTAAATAATATGGTATTCCATTTGAAAGTTCTTGTTTTTCAATATTTATAATATCTAACTTTTCTGCAGTTTTAAATTTAGGTTTTGCTTTTATTTGCTTTGTCATTTTGAATTTATTTTATTGATTATTAAAGTTTTATAATACATAATAATTACAGCTCTTTGTTTTGTATAAAACTCATTGCTCGCTCACTTATTGCCGTAATACTCAATGCAGGATTTACACCAGGATTAGCTGAAATCATTGAACCATCGCAAACATACATGTTTTCATAGCCAAAAACTTTATTGTTTTTATCAATTACGCCGTTTTCAATATCTTTTCCCATTACGGCACCGCCCAAAATATGTGCAGTTGAGGGTATTCCTGTAAGAGTTTCCGTAAACATAACTGTTGGTTTTCCGTTTATTATTTTACCATATTTATGTGCAACTTCATGTGCTTCGGGAATAAATGCAGTTGGGTTTTTACCTTTTTCAATTTTTGTTCCTGTTCTAAGAAATTTCTTTCTTAATTTTAAAGTGCTGTCAAGATATTGCATAAATAAAATAACAGATGTTTGTTTTCCAAAATTTGGAGCAAAGAAAATTTTAAGCCACATTAAAGGTGCCGTAAACGGAATAATAAATAACTTAAAAATTCTTAAAAAGAAATTCTTTTCACTTACCATTGGCATTACTAAAACTCGCCAAAAACCTGAACCTTTGCCATATCTTACAGGTTCAATATTGCTGTTCTCATCCACTTCAATTATTGAGCCTATTGCAATTCCGTCCGACATATTTTTGTTTTTATCAGAACTTACGGTAAGTATTAATGCTTCATTATTTGTTCTTATGTTATCTCCAATTTTTTTACTTAAATTTGGTAAATTTTTCTTTTTTTGTTTCAACAAAAGCGGAACCGTACCAAGCACACCGCCTGATAAAACTATTCCTTTTGCTTTAACAGTTTGTTTCTTTTTTAATAATTTAGTAGATTGCTTAAAAATAACTTCATAAGCTGTTGTTCCGGTCTTTCCGTCAAGCGGAATTATATCTGTTACTTCTTGTTCTGCAATAATTTCAGCACCAAGTTGTTGTGCAAGGTGTAAATAGTTTTTATCCAAAGTGTTTTTTGCATTATGGCGGCAACCTGTCATGCAACTTCCACATTGAATGCATCCTGTTCTTGTTGGTCCTTTGCCGTTAAAATATGGGTCATCAACCGTAAGATCATTTTCTCCAAAATAAATAGCAACTTTTACAGTTTTAAATTTATCTTCTTTTCCAATTTCCTTTGCAAGTTGTTTAAATGCCAAATCACTCTCTCCGAAATATGTATTTTCAGTTGCTCCGAGCATTTTCCATGCAGTTTCGTAATGAGGTGCAAGTTCTTTTTCCCAGTCAGCAAGTTTTGCCCACGAGCCATGATTAAAAAACGGTGTTTTAGGTTTTGGTAAAGTGTTGGCATACACCAATGAACCACCACCAACGCCAACACCACTCATTGCAGAAATATGCCTTAAAAAACTTATTTTTTGAATGCCAAATAAACCAAACTTTGGTAGCCATAACCATTTTCGTAAGTTCCAATTTGTTTTTGGGAAATCATTATCTTTAAACCATTTGCCTTTTTCTATAACAAGAACTTTATAACCCTTTTCGGAAAGCCGCAATGCCGAAACCGCTCCGCCAAAACCGGAACCTATTATTATGTAGTCGTATTCTTTTTTTAATTTCATACTTTATTCTATGTAAAAATGTTTCGCACCATTGCTGCTGAAATTTAATTTAAAAATCTTTCAAATTTAATATATTTGTTGAAATTTAAGAAATGTAAGATGAACGAAAAAATAATGTTAGCAATAATTCTGCTTTTTATAGTGATTATAATAATCTATATAAAAAAGAAAAATGCATGGAAAATCCCAAAAGGTGAATTTTCCAAAAAATGGCGAGTAATTCTTTCTGAAAAAATAATTTTTTATAATAATTTGAATGATGAAGAAAAAAAACAATTTGAATTTAAAGTCCAAGAATTTTTATTGAATTGCAAAATTACGGGAATAAAGACGAAAGTTGAAGATGTTGACCGAATTTTAATTGCTGCAAGTGCAATAATTCCAATTTTTGAATTTCCTGAATGGCGTTATTTGAATATTGATGAAGTTTTACTTTATCCGAAATCTTTTAATATGGATTTTGGCGTAAATAATGAAAGCACTGTTCTTGGCATGGTCGGTTCAGGTGTTATGGAGGGCAAAATGATTTTATCTAAACAAAGTTTAATTAACGGTTTCCAAAACGAAACAGATAAAAAAAATACCGCAATTCATGAATTTGTGCATTTAATTGATAAATCTGACGGAGCAATTGATGGTCTGCCAAAACTTCTTCTTGAAAAACAATATACAATTCCTTGGATAGATTTAATAAAGCAAAAAATAGATGAGATTTATAAAGGGAAGTCTGATATAAATCCTTATGGAGCAACAAGTAAGGCAGAGTTTTTCTCTGTAATAAGCGAATATTTTTTTGAACGGCCTGAACTTCTGAAAAAGAAACACCCAAAACTTTATAAACTTTTAGAACAAATTTTTAAGACCGACGGAATAAGCCGTTTTAAAATAAAAAAACGAAAAATAACCGGCAGAAATTCACCTTGCCCTTGCGGAAGCGGCAAGAAATATAAGCATTGTTGCGGGGAAAATATATAAATGTAATAAGCTGTAAAGTTATTTAATCAGCTAAGATTTTTGCTGTTTTACTATATTGGCAAAAATACCGATAATTGCAATATATCGGTAATTTAACCGATATTTACAGAAAATACTTTTTTTTATTGATATTTTTTATATTTGTAAAAATAATGATTATTTAATTCAACATATCAGCAGATATAGGAGTACAACTTATTTAAAAAGTTTATATAAAAAAGCAAAGAATCATGATACAATTCATTTTAAACAACAAATTAATAAAAACCGAAAAAAAAGCAAGTTCAATTTTGCTAGATTTTATAAGATACGACCAACACCTTAAAGGAACAAAATCCGGTTGCAGAGAAGGTGATTGCGGTGCATGTACAGTTCTTGTAGGAACTCTTGAAAACGGTATTGTAAATTATAAAAGTATGGCATCTTGCCTTACGCCGCTTGGGAATGTGGCAGGAAAACATGTTGTAACTGTTGAAGGAATTAACGGAAAAGATTTAACCCCTATTCAGAAAGCATTACATGAACATTCAGGAACTCAATGTGGTTTTTGCACACCGGGTTTTGTAGTTTCTTTAACAGCACACGCAATGTCAAAAAAAGAAAATACAAATGAAGCTGCAAAGCTCTCAATTTCAGGAAATATTTGCAGATGTACAGGCTACAAATCAATTGAAAAATCCGTTGATGATATCGTTGATGATTTGAAAGAAAAACCAAAAACGGCATCCTTAAATTGGATGATTGAACATAATTATTTACCAAAATATTTTAAGGACATTTCAAAACGACTATCTGAAATAAAAACTGAGAAACAAAAAGGTAAAAAAATAATAGGAGGAGGAACAGATTTATATGTGCAAAATCCAGATGAAACCTCTGACACAGAAGCAAGTTTTTATTTAAATAAAAATGAATATAAAGAAATATCAGAAAACAATGAAATTATAACAGTAGGAGCATCAGTTACAGCTAATGAAATTATGTATTCGAAAATTTTTAATAAACATTTTCCAAAAATAAAAGATTGGTTTAAACTAATATCATCTGAACAAATAAGAAATGTAGGAACTGTTGCAGGAAACTTTGTAAATGCCTCACCAATAGGAGATTTAACTATTTTTTTCTTAGCACTAAATGCAGAATTGAATTTAAAAAATTCCAAAGGAAAAGTAAGAAAAATTGCTTTAAAAAACTTCTATAAAGGATACAAAACAATAGATTTACAAAAAGATGAGATTATTGAAAGTTTAAATTTCAATATACCTAAAAGCAATTTTAAATTTAACTTTGAAAAAGTGTCAAAAAGAACATTCTTAGATATTGCAACTGTAAATACTGCTCTTTCATATACATTAGCAAAAAATGTAATTGAAGATATTCATATTTCGGGTGGTGGTTTGGCTGCAATTCCAAAATATTTTGATAAAACACGAAATTTTTTGAAAGGAAAAGAACTAAATATGTCAAATCTGAATGATGCAAGCGAAATCCTAATTTCAGAAGTAAGTCCCATAAGTGATATAAGAGGAAGTAAAGAATATAAGAGTTTGTTGCTGAAACAATTGTTCTTTGCTCATTTTGAAATCTGAAACTAAGATTTTTTAAAGGAATACTTTTTAAATTATTCATTATTTTTTTTTAGTTCTTAAAATTTAAGTGCAAAAAACTAATTCTAATTAGATGTCTTAAACACATCCAGATAATCAAATAATTAGTATTAAAATCTAACAAAGCAACATAAAATGATAAGATTCAAACTAAATAACCAACAAATAACGTACAAAGGAAACAAAGATAAAACATTACTCGATTTCATAAGAAAAGATAAAGGATTAACCTCTGTGAAAGATGGTTGCTCCGGACAATCTGCCTGCGGTGCATGTACTGTTGAAGTAAATGGTAAAGCTGTATTATCCTGCGTAACAAAACTAGGCAAATTACAAGATGCTGAAGTTTTTACTCCGGAAGGATTTCCTGAATATGTGAAAGATACCATAGCAAAAGCCCTTGTAAACGAAGGTGGTGTGCAATGCGGTTTTTGCACTCCCGGATTTTTAAGTAGAACAAAAGTTCTTTTACAAGATAATTCGCAACCTTCAGTTGCCGAAATAAGAAAAGCAATAAAATCACACATTTGCAGATGTACCGGATATAAAAAAATTGAAAAAGGAATTTTAACAGCCGCAAATGCAATAAAAGAAAATAAAACATTAGAAATCAGAAAAACTTCCGGCAAAATAGGACAATCGCAACCAAAATACGGAGCATATGAAACTGCAATAGGAGAAAGGAAATTTGTAGATGATATGAACTTTGAAGGAATGTTGCATGGAGCATTAAAATTTAGCAATTTTCCCAAAGCAAAAGTTTTGAAAATAGATACTAAAAAAGCTGAACAAATTACTGGAGTACATAAAATTGTAACTGCGAAAGATATTCCTGGCAAAAAAATAATAGGTCTAATTTATCAGGATTGGTCGGTTATGATTGATGAAGGAAAAACTACACATTACATTGGTGATGTAATTGCTGGAGTAATTGCAGATACCGATAAAATTGCTCGACAAGCAGTTGATTTAATAGAAATTAAATACGAAATTTTAAAACCCGAAACTGATGTTTTTGATGCCATAAACGGAGAAAGAGTTCACCCCGAAAAGCCTAATAACTTTAATACAACACAATTTACTATTGGAGATGCTGATAAAGCAATTAAGAATTCAAAATACACTTCAAAAGGAACCTACCAAACCCAAAGAATAGAACACGGTTTTCTTGAAAAAGAAGCGGCAATTGCACTACCATACAAAAATGGAGGTATTCATCTCTACAGCCAATCACAAGGAGTTTATGAAGATCAAAGACAAGTTGCAGACATTCTAGGATTACCAATTGAAAAAGTAAGAGTTACACTCATTCCAAATGGAGGAGGTTTTGGTGGAAAGGAAGATATAAGCATACAAGGACACACGTCACTTTTTGCTTTTTTAATACAAAAACCTGTAAAAATATCTTTAACTAGAGAAGAATCAATTAGATTACACCCAAAAAGACATCCTGTTTTTATGGATATTGAACTTGGAGCAGATGAAAACGGAAAACTAACAGGAATAAAATTGAGAGCAGTAGGAGATACAGGTGCCTACGCATCAGTTGGCACAAAAGTGCTTGAAAGAGTTGCTGGACACGCAACAGGTGGGTATTTTGTTCCAAATGTTGATGTGGAAGCAAAAACAGTTTACACAAATAACATTCCATGTGGAGCAATGCGTGGTTTTGGTGCAAACCAAGTTGCTTTTGCTCTTGAATCTTGTATTGACGATATTTGTGAGAAAGCAAAATTTGACCGTTGGCAATTTCGTTGGGACAACGCTTTAACTGATGGACTCAGAACATCAACAGGGCAAAAAGTAACCGGTGTAGGTATTCGAAAATCATTGGAAGCAATAAAAGAAGATTTTTATAATGCTAAATATGCAGGTTTAGCAACAGCAATTAAAAACTCTGGTGTAGGAAACGGTATGATTGACGAATCTAAAGTTACAATTGATATAGTATCAGAAAATTACGTTATTCTACAGCACGGTTGGACAGAAATGGGACAAGGAGTGCATAATATGGCTTTGCAAACCCTTTGCCAAGAAACAGGTATTTCTCCTGATATAATTAAAGTTATTGTTGATACAGATGCAAATATTAAAACAGGAATGACAACTTCGTCAAGGGGAACAGCATTAGTTGGACTTGCAACTATAAATGCATCAAAGACTTTGGTTGAAGATTTGAAAACTAAAACTTTAAAAGAACTATCTGGCAAACAATACAGAGGACAATTTGTATGCGATTGGACAACTAAGCCAGGCGATGACGTTGAAGAGCCTATAATTCATTATTCTTACGGTTATGCTGCACAATTATGCATATTAAATGATGAAGGTAAAGTTGAAAAAATTGTTGCTGCTCACGATGCAGGAAAAATTATGAACCAAATGCTTTTTGAAGGACAAATTGAAGGCGGAGTTCACATGGGATTAGGCTATGCCTTAACAGAAGACTTACCAATGAAAGACGGCTTTCTCGTTCACGATAAATACAGAAAACTTGGAATATTAAAAGCTCATGAAACTCCTGAAATAATAGTAAAAGGCGTTGAAGTTAAAGACCCCATAGGACCGTACGGAGCAAAGGGTATTGGTGAAATTGGTTTAGTGCCAACCGCAGGTGCTGTTGCTAATGCCTTGTATCAATTTGATAAAATTAGACGGTTTAAATTACCTTTGTTTCCAAGAAAATGAAAAAAATAAAAATATGTTTATTAAATACTTAAAATTACAGCAGATCTTTCTGTTTTTTTTGTTTTTATTTTTTTTCTTATCATGCACTAATAATAATTGTCTAAAAAGCAAAGGAGAAATAAAATCTGAAACAAGATTGCTTAATTCTTTCAAAAAAATAGAAATAAACGATTTGTTTAATATTTATTTAGTGAATGATAGTATCGAAAAAATTGACATTGAAACAAATAAAAATATTTTAAGTAATGTCTTAACTGATGTAGAAGATTCAGTATTAGTATTAAATAATACAACAAAATGTAGATTTCTAAAAGAAAATAATAAATTTCCAAATTTAATAATCCATATTAAATATTTAAATTTTATTGAAATTAATGAAGCCTGTAATATATATACTATTGATACTTTAAAAATTAACAGATTTTTAATTAGAAATAAAGGTAATATAGGGTTTGCTGATTTGAATATTGAAACAAATCATTTCTTTTTTGAATTATGGGAAACATCAACCGGAAAATATTATATTAGAGGAAAAACAACTTATTTTACAACTACATCTTATGGAAATTCTTATATATTTGCAGATAATTTTTTTTCAAAATACACATCTGTAAAATCTAATTCTACCGGAGATTATTATTTAAATTGCACAAAAAAAATTGTAGGAGAAATTAAAAGTAGCGGAGATGTTTTCTTATTGGGAAACCCTAATACTATTAATATAAATGAAGAATCATCAGGAAAACTAATATTAAAATGAATTTTCAACAAAAATTTAAAAATATAATTCTCATAAGCATAATTTTTATGTTTTTCATTAAAGAATCATTTTCACAATATAAAAATGATGTAAATTATTCTTTACAAATTAATTATGGTCCGGTTATTCCACATCATAAATCAATAAATTATCTTATTAAAGGGTTTTCAAAATCAACTGAATTTAGATTAGGATTCCAAACAAATGGGAATAAAAAATGGCATATAACCCATAAATTTCCTAACATTGGTTTCTTATATAAATTTTCAGCTTTTGGAAATCCTGATGTTCTTGGAAATGCTCATTCGTTAGGAGGATTTATTAATAAAAATCTTATAAAACTAAATAAATTTGAACTAAATTTTGATTTTGCTTTTGGTTTTGCATTTTTAAATAAACCTTTTAATATAGAAAATAATTATACTAACTTTATAATTGGTTCACACTTTAATTCTAATCCTCATCTTTTATTAGATTTTAAATTTAAAATACATCAAAATTATAAATTAAAAACAGGCTTTGGAATAACACACTTTTCTAATGGAGCAGAAAAACAACCAAATTTAGGAATTAATTTATTAACTCTTTATGGAGCAATATTATTTCAAAAAACACATTCAAAAAGAGCAAGTTTAGATTATTTTAAAGAAAAATTTACAAAAACAAATCAACTAACTGCATATTTCTCTAATGGATGGAAAGAATATAAACCTCCATGGGATAAAATATTTTTAGTATCCGTTTTAACCCTAACCGGCGAAAGACAATTTACAGAAAAAAGTAGGGCAGGTATTGGTATAGATCTTTTTTATGATGAATCAGAAACAAATAAAAATAAAAGATTAAAGGAAAAATTTACTAACAAAGTTTTTACAGGAATTTTCATTTCATACGATTTTATTTATGGTAAAATGGCATTTACAATTCAATCTGGCTTTCACCCTACACTTCCAACAACAAATTATTATAAAATTTATCAAAGATATGGACTGAAATATTATTTAAATAAACATATAGCTCTAAAACTCACAATGAAAGCTCGTTTTGGAATGGCACAATTTATTGAATATGGACTAGGATATAGATTTTGAAATTATGATAAAATTATTTAATATAATCATTCTGCTTTTTGCAATCTCTGCTGTAAATTGCCAGAATATTGACAAAAAATCATCAACAGAAAACAAAACCATGAAATATAACAAATTAACAAAAGAAGAACAATATGTAATTCTTAATAAAGGAACTGAAAGACCACATACCGGAAAATATGATAACTTTTTTAAAGAAGGAACATATAATTGTAAGCAATGCGGAGCAGCACTTTATAAATCAGACTCTAAATTTGAAGGACATTGTGGTTGGCCATCTTTCGATGATGAAATTGAAGGGGCAGTAAAACGAATTCCGGATGCAGATGGGAGAAGAACAGAAATCGTTTGTGCAAATTGCGGAGGCCATCTTGGTCATGTTTTTTTAGGTGAAGGATTTACTGACAAGAATACACGACATTGTGTAAACTCTATTTCTCTTTCGTTTGAAAATGCAAATTCTCCAAATTTCAAAAATTTGAAAAAGTTTCAAGAAAATGAAACTGCAATTTTTGCATCTGGCTGTTTCTGGGGTACAGAACATTGGATGAAAAAACAAAAGGGTGTAATATCTACAACCGTTGGCTATATTGGAGGAACAGTTCGAAATCCTACTTACGAACAAGTATGCAGCAAAACAACAGGGCACGCAGAAGCCGTAAAAGTTGTTTTTAACCCTAATGAAATAAGTTTTGAACAACTTGCCAAAATTTTCTTTGAAACTCACGACCCCACACAAATTGATAGACAAGGACCGGATATAGGAAATCAATATCGTTCTGAAATATTTTATACAAATGATAAGCAAAAAGAAATTTCAATAAAACTAATTAAAATTTTAGAAGAAAAAGGTTTTAAAGTATCCACAAAACTAACAGAAGCACCAAAATTTTGGCAAGCGGAAAAATATCATCAAGATTACTATGAAAATAATGGAGCAACTCCATATTGTCATTTCTATACTAAAAGATTTTAAACTTTAACATTGCAAACATGATTTTACTTAAAAATGCAACATACATAGATTGGAAATCATTAGAATTTAGACAAACTGATATTCTTGTTGAAGAAGGAATTAACGGAAAGATTTCATTTAAAGACCATGCAGATTATGAAAATTCACAGGGTCTGAATGAAGAAATTATTGATTGTGCAGGGAAAATTGTTACAAAGTCATTCGCAGTTGGTCATCACCATGTATATTCTGCACTTGCAAGAGGAATGAATGCCCCAAAAAAAACACCTGAAAATTTCTATGAAATTCTAAAATATATTTGGTGGAATTTAGACAAATCACTCGACAAAGAAATGATTGAAGCAAGTGCATTATCAACTGCAATTGCTTGTGCAAAAAATGGTTCTACATTTGCAATTGACCATCATGCTTCGCCAAATTTTATTGAAGGCTCATTAGATATTATTGCAAATGCTTTCGATAGAGTAGGAGTGAGTAGGCTTTTATGCTATGAAATTACAGACCGCGATGGTAAAAAAAAGGCAGAACAAGGACTCTCAGAAACCGAGAACTATCTCAAAAATAATCAAGCACTTATTGGATTACACGCATCTTTTACCGTAGGTAATGAAAGTATGAAAAAAGCCGCAGATTTAATGCTCAAATACAATTCAGGTTTTCATATTCACGTTGCCGAAGACCGCTATGACCAAGACCATTCCTTAATAAATTATGGAAAAAGAGTAATTGAACGTTTAAATGATTATGATGTTTTGAGTTCATCAAAAACAATACTAGGACATTGCTTGCATCTTTCTGAAAATGAGAAAGATATTATTATAAATTCTAATGCGTACATAGTTCAAAATACAGAAAGTAATTTAAATAATAATGTAGGATATTTTAATGCAAAAAATTTAGGCAACAACCTTATGTTTGGAACTGACGGAATGCACAGCGATATGTTACGCTCAGCACAACAAGCATTTTTTGTTGGACAAGGATTTGATACAATAGATTATCCTGGAGTTTATGAACGTTTCAGAAATGTACATAATTATATTTCAAAAAATAATTTTTTAGGTGACGGAGAAAATAATCTTGTAATTTTGGATTATAAATCTCCAACACCAATTAATAAAGACAATTTTCTAGGGCATTTCGTTTTTGGTTTTAATTCAAATGATATCCAACACGTAATTTCAGACGGAAAACTGATTGTAAAAGATAAAATAATTCAGAACATAAACGAAAAAGATGTTATGGTATTTGCTCAGGAACAGGCAGTTAGACTTTGGGAACGAATGTCAAAATAAAAAAACAAATGAAACTTTCAACAAGAATAAAGGCTTTCTCAAAACTTGGAGAAGCAATAACAAAAAATAAAGAAAAATTAAAATTAGGAAAACAAAATTCTTGGTTTACAAAAGATAATATTGATTTTGCATTAACAGAAATAAGCCAATCTTTAAGAAAAGAAAATATAGAAAAATGGCTTGGAAATTATCCTGAATTTCACAAAAAATCATCACAAAAAAAAATAGGAGTAATTACTGCAGGAAATATTCCCTTGGTTGGCTTTCATGATTTTATTTCTGTGCTTATCTCCGGAAATATTTTTGTAGGAAAACTGTCATCAAAAGACGATGTTTTACTACCAAAAGTAATTGATATATTAATTGAAATTGAGCCGGAATTTAAAAATTATATTAGCTTGTCGGAAAAAAAACTAACTGATTTTGAAGCAGTAATAGCAACCGGAAGTAATAATTCTGCAAGATATTTTGAATATTATTTTGGAAAATATCCGCATATTATAAGAAAAAACAGAAATTCTGTTGCAGTTTTAAACGGAAATGAAACAGATGAAAAATTACAACTTTTAGCAGATGATATATTTTTATATTTTGGTTTAGGATGCAGAAGCGTTTCAAAATTATTCTTACCTGATAATTACAACTTAGATAATATTTTTAGAAACTCTTTAAAACACAAAGAAATTATACATCATAATAAATATGCAAATAATTACGATTATAACAGAGCAATTTATTTAATGAATTTAACACAGTTTAAAGACAACGGAATTATGCTTATGAAAGAAGACATTAATTTGGCTTCTCCAATTTCAGTTGTTTATTACGAAAATTATTCAAAAATAGAAACAGTTATAGAAAGACTTCATATTGAGGATGATAAAATACAATGTGTTGTTTCTGACAATGCAGATTTAAAACATACAATTCCTTTTGGAACTAGCCAAAAACCACAACTTTGGGATTATGCAGATAATGTTGATACAGTAGAATTTTTGCTAAATTTACAATATAAATAAAAACTGTGCTTACAAACTGTAATTTTTATTAAAAAAAATGATTAAAAAAAAGACTCCGTTTTATGCGAAGCCTTTTTTTTAATATTAACCTGCAACTAAATTTTCAGCACCATCAATCATTCCAACTAATTTTTGAGGATCATGAATAAGAACCGGCATATGTTGAGGGCAAATTCTTAATTCTTGTCCTTTATATTTCATTAAAATTAAAGGAGTTTCATTTTCATCTTTTTTACATACAAGACATGTATTTGTTTTATTTTCCATTTTTATATATTTTAAGTTTAAAAGATGCAAATATATTTTATTTAACTTACTGCTGAAAATATTTTCAACTTTTATTAAAAAACATATTTATAATTGATTAAATTTTTATTCTTTTGAAAAAAAAAGCAAAATGCAAAAGATTATTAAATTCTTATTAAAATATATCCCTCGTCCATTATTAATAAAACTTAGTCTTATTTTAAATAAACCAATAAGTCTTTTTTACAGAGGAAACGAGGTAGAATGCACAATTTGTAAAAAAACATTTAAAAAATTTATGCCCTATGGATATGGAAGTGCAAACAAATCTAATAGGCTGTGTCCTAATTGTTTATCCTTAGAAAGGCATAGACTGTTATGGCTATATCTTCATGAAAAAACCAATTTTTTTACAAAAAAACTTGATGTTCTTCATATGGCACCGGAACAACCCTTTATAAAACGTTTTAAGAAATTAGAAAATATTAACTATACAACCGCAGATTTATTTTCGCCAATCGCTGATGTAAAAACTGACATCAGAAACATGAGTTTTAGAGATAATAGCTATGATGTTTTTATCTGCAACCATGTTATGGAGCATATTGACCAAGAGCAAAAAGCATTAAAAGAAGTTATAAGAATTTTAAAACCCGGTGGTTGGGCAATTTTGCAAGTACCCATAGATTATTCTCTTGAAAAAACCTATGAAGATAGTTCAATAAACAATCCAAAAGACAGAGAAAAACACTTTGGACAATATGACCATGTTAGGCAATACGGTTTGGATTATCCTGAAAGATTAAAAAAAGCAGGATTTAAAGTTATTGAAGATGATTTTGTAAAAACTTTTTCAGAAAGCGAAATTGAGAAATATAGATTTGATGAAAATGAAATTATTTATTTTTGTTTGAATGAATAATATTTATAATAGGATGAAAACACCCACGACTTAAGTCGTGGGTTATATATAACACATTAAAATAAAAATATCAACGAAATATAAAAAAACTAACTAATATTAGTAAAACAAGCCTGAACATCATCATCTTCTTCAATTTTATCAATCAAGATTTCAATTTCTTCAAGTTGTTCTTCTGAAAAATCAACTGGTGATGTAGGTATTCTTTGCAAAGCAGCTTTTGTAATTTCAATGCCTTTTTCTTCAACAGCTTTTGTTAGACTCCCAAAATCAGTATAATCTGCATAAATATAAACTGTTCCATCATTAATATCAATTTCTTCTAAACCTGCATCAATTAATTCAAGTTCAAGTTCTTCAATATCAATTTCATCAGTTTCTTTAAACTCTATAACAGCTTTCCTGGAAAATAAAAATTCTAATGAACCAGAAGGTACTAAACCGTTTCCATATTTATTAAAATAATATTTAATATTTGCAACAGTTCTTGTTGTATTATCAGTTGCACATTCAACAAAAACCAATACTCCATGAGGTCCTTTGCCTTCATAATTTACTTCTGAAAAATCAGTTGCATCTTTTCCTGTCGCTCTTTTTATCGCTGCCGAAATATTATCTTTCGGCATATTTTGAGCCTTGGCATTTTGAATTGCTGTACGTAATTTTGCATTCATTTCAGGATCATCACCTCCTTCTTTTGCAGCAATAGTAATTGCTTTTGCAAGTTTTGGAAATATTCTGGACATTTTATCCCAGCGTTTCATTTTTGCAGCTTTTCTATATTCAAATGCTCTTCCCATATTTTCTTTTTTTTAGTATTACGCAAAAGTAGAAAAAATCTTATAAAACTTAAATTAGGATTAATATTTTTTTATATTGCGATTGTTTAAAAAATGTAAAAACGGATTTATGCAAGAAAAGAAACCTCAAAATAACTATGATGTTGTTATAATTGGAGCAGGAATTAGCGGATTAACATCATCTGCATTATTTAGCAAAGCAGGGATGTCGTCTTGTGTACTTGAAATGGCAAAAAATGCAGGAGGTTATTTAGCAGGTTTTGAAAGAGGAAAATTTAGATTTGATACTGCAATTCATTGGTTAAATGATTGTAGTCCAAATGGATTTGTAACAAGAATTTTTAAAATTATAGGAACAGATTATCCAAAAGTTGAATTTCAAAAAAACATCAGAAGATTTATTAACGATGATATTAACTACCTTGTTACCAATACACCGGATGATTTTAAAAGAGAATTATTACAAAAGTTTCCTAACGACAAAAAAGGAATTGAAAAATTTTTTAAAGATGCCAAAAAAATATCCAATTCATTTGATAATTACTTGAACTTAAGCCGCTCATTAGAAACCAGGAACATATTTAATAAAGCAATTTATGGGATAAAGATGCTAAAATTTGCATTAGCATTTATTCCTCATATAAAATACAAAGGAAATAAAGGAATAATAAAAGGTTTAAATAAATATTCTAAAAACCCTGATTTTCATAAACTTTTCAGTGCAGAAAACGAACTGTTATCTTGCTTAGTCCCAATAGCTTGGGCGTATTCTAAAAATTATCAAAACCCACCTATGGGCGGGAGTAAAACTTTCCCTGAATGGTTATCTTATGCATCTGGAAAGATGGGAGGAGAAATTTTCTTTAATTCAAAAGTAACTAAAATAATTATTGAAAATAAGATTGTTAAAGGTGTAGAATTTCAAAATAAAGGAGAAATAAAAAAAATATATTGTAAATATATTGTATCAACTTCCGACTTAAGTACATTATATGAAAAAATGCTTCCTAAGTCAATAATACCTGAGAATGTAATTAAAAACATAAATAATGCAGAATTATATACTTCCGCTGTAACAGTTTCAATAGCAACAGATTGCCCTCTTGAAGATTTAAACATAGGAGAAGAAAGTATTTATTTATATGATAATACTAATAAAAAAGATTTAAGTAGCGGAGATCCGCACAAAAGTGGCATGCACATTATTTCCCCTACTGTTAGAGATAAAACTCTTGCTCCCGAAGAAAATGGAATTTTAACATTATTTATTCCTGCAAATATTGAAAATAATAATTATTGGAA
>CAMZKV010000038.1 GCA_947311445.1 uncultured Chlorobiota bacterium
ATTGTATTTGCCTCAAAAACCTGTCCATCTGATAAAGTAACACTTAATAAAAACTCATCATTTGTTTCAGAAACAATGTTTTGCAAAAAATAAACCCCATCTTCTATTTCTGGAATTGTATATGTATTTCCTCCCACTTTCTGAAGAATAATATTTGCCCCTTTAATTCTTTTAAATTTACCTTCTTCATAAAACTCATTGCTAAGAGTAATGTCGGTTCTAAAAGAACTATCTGTCATGTTTAAAACAGCTTCAATTACAACTCTTGGTTCAGTGTTTTTTAAATCTAATTTAATAATGTCTGTGCAAGAATATATAAAACTTATTACTATAATTGTTAAAATTGATATTGTTTTCATATAAAAAACTGTTTAATGTTTGAATTATTTAATGTTTACTAGCAAATGGTTTAAAATCTAAAATTCCATGTAATTGAAGGAACAATGCCAAATAAGGCTAAGCGTTCAGCTTCCGGTTTTCCTGTATCTTCATTTTCATTAAAAGAAATTGTATAAGCATTTTTTCTATGATAAACATTATAAATTGAAATGTTTAAATCATTATAAAAGCGTTTAGTCTCTTTTAAAACATAAGTTGCTCCTATGTCCATTCTGTGATAGTTTGGCATCCTGTCTCCATTTCTTTCTGTGTAAAGTTTTATTAAAACATCATCAATTTTGTATTTTCCTGCAGGAAAAGTAACAGCGTCGCCTGTGTAATATACCCAGCTACCTGAAACACTTAGTTTTTTAGTCAGTTGGTAACTTGCAACAATTGAAATATCATGAGTTCTGTCTTGTCTTGCAGAAAACCAGTTTTGGGAAATCTTGTCAAATTTTCTTTCAGATTTTAATAATGTATAACTTATCCAGCCTTTAAGTTTTCCTGAATTTTTTCTCATAAGAAATTCTAAACCATATGAACGCCCAATTCCAAACACTAATTCTGCTTCTATGTTTGGGTTTCCATATGCGTCTGCACCATCTTTAAAATCAACTTGATTTTGTAAATTTTTGTAATATGCTTCAACACTAAACTCGAAAGCATTGTTTTTAAAATTTCTAAAATACCCTATTGAAAATTGGTCTGAAATTTCAGGCTTTATTAGAGGGGAACTAGGTATCCACATATCGGTTGGCGAGCCAGAAGTAGAGTTTGACAAGAGATGTAAATATTGACTAGTTCTGTTATATGAACCTTTAATTGAGCTTGTTTTGTTTAATAAATAAGTTGCGTTTATTCGTGGTTCAAAACAATAGTTAGTATTATAAAAATTATTTTTTGAGTATTCTGTTGAATCTGTTATGTTTTTATCTTCATCATATTCCTTAACAATATATGGTCCAATGTTATTTAGCATTGAAAATCTAATACCATAATTTAAAGAAAGTTTATCATTAACTTTTTGTTTGTTGGAAACATAAACAGCTGATTCTAAGGCTAATTGTTCCATAACATTGGTTTCAAATGTTTTTGTTTCATTTGAAGCTGTATCGGTTTTTTGCTCAATTATAAAATTCATTGGTTTAAATCTGTGATACATAGATTGAAAGCCAAAGCTAAATGTGTTTTTTGTGTTTAAGTACCAATTAAAATCTTGTTTTAAATTATAATCGTAAATTCCGGCGTTTAGGTTTACATTCATGTTTGCAAAACCAACTTTAAAACCATAATCATAATCACTATATATTAAAGAAGTGTTTGAGAATAATTTATTGTTAAAAACGTGATTCCACCTTAGAGTTGCAGTTTTGTTTCCCCAGTCGAATCCCATAAATTCCATCCCAAACGCATCTCTTCCTAGATAGCCGGAAAGATACAGTCTATCTTTTTCTCCAATTTTATAATTAATTTTAGCATTTAAGTCATAAAAGTAAAGAGTTAGGTCTTTATATTTTTTCTTTACATTTTTAACAAGAATATCTG
Source organism: uncultured Chlorobiota bacterium (assembly GCA_947311445.1). GTDB lineage: Bacteria > Bacteroidota > Bacteroidia > Bacteroidales > JAADGE01 > JAADGE01. Next base: position 1,927 of record CAMZKV010000038.1, read on the forward strand.
CGTATGTTCTCCTACCTGAAACAATAACTGATGCTTTGTTTTTAAACAATGGTCCTTCAACAGTTAGTCTGGAAGATATAAGACCTATACCTCCCGATGCTTCCCATTCTTTAATGTTTCCATTTTTCATTCTAATGGTTGTAACAGATGCAATTCTTCCTCCATATTTTGCAGGAATACCCCCTTTGTACATTTTTAAATCTTTTAAAGCGTCTGAATTAAAGACAGAAAAGAAACCTAAAAGATGTGATGCGTTATATACGGGGGCTTCGTCTAACAAAATAAGATTTTGATCGGAGTCACCACCCCTTACAAAAAACCCACTACTTCCTTCTGAACTTGAACTAACCCCCGGCATTAATTGCATTGTTTTAAGAATGTCTTGTTCCCCAAAAAGAACAGGTATTAATTTGCTTTCTTTTATGCTTATTTTCACAGTGCTAACTTCTGTATTTGTAACATTTGCATCGTTTCGTTCGCCAGTAATAATAACTTCTTCTACTTCTGTTTCAGAAAGAATAAGGTTTACATTTTTTATTATGTTTTTTTCTAGCTTTATTTTTATAGCTTGTGTTGAATAACCAGTGTAACTATAAATTAATGTATAATTTCCTTTTGGTAAACTAAGGGAATAAAAGCCGTATTCATTTGTAGTTACAGCTTCGTTTTTATCTTTAACTGAAATAGTTGAAAATAACAATTCTTCTCCGTTTTTATTGTCTCGCACATAGCCACTTATTGTATAGTTTTGAGCTATAGAAGAAACAGAAAAAAGAGTAATTATTAAAAATATTAAAAATGTGTTTTTTCTCATTTTGTTTTGTTTGGCAAAATATTTTTTTAAATAATATTAAAATTATAAAATCTACAAATGGGAAGATTTTGTATGTTAATATAAATCAAATCATGTAAAATTATTAGTTTTTCAACTAGTATGATTCTATAACGTGTAGTTTTAAAAAAGGTTACATTCAAAAAGGTGTCTTTTATAAAAAACTGTTATTCAAAATAGTTCTTTAAGTCTCTTCGGTCTTTTTTGGTTGGTCTTCCTGTTCCCCTATCTCTCTTCATGTTTATGTTTTTATTTATAATATCTAAAGTGTCAATATATTCTTGTGGAGTTATTTCTTTGAGGTGTTTTGAAACAAGTTTTGCTCCAACCCTATTGTGAAGTATTTCTATTATTCTATAAACTTTAAAAACAGGAGGATGTTTTATTCTGAATTCCTCACCATTTTTCATTAATCGTGCAGGTTTAATAGGCATTCCATTAATTAAAACCTGTTTTTTTTTACATGCTTCTGCTGCAAGGTTTCTTGTTTTGTACAAACGAACAGACCACAAAAACTTATCAGCTCTTTCGGTTTCTTTAGGCATCTTTTTTTTTGTTTAGTTTTTCAAGCTCTATTTGAAAATCATATTTTTTATTAAAAAAATTCATAGTCCTGTCCATTCCAATTGTTCCAAAGTTTTTTACAGCAGTAATAATTCTATCTATTCTCTCTGGTAGGAGTTTTGCTTCATTGTTCGTCCAATTTTCTAATACAAAATCTGCTTGTTTGCCTTTTGAAAAAGAATCTCCGATTCCAAATCTAAGGCGATTAAAGTTTGAATGTCCTAAAGTTGCAATTATATCTTTTAAGCCGTTATGTCCTGCATCTCCGCCCTTGTTTTTAAGTCTTATAGTTCCAAAAGGCAGGGCTAAATCATCAACTATTATTAAAGTTTTTTCAATTGAAACTTTTTCTTTTTTCATCCAATAATCAACAGCTTTACCGCTAAGATTCATGTATGTCATGGGTTTAGCAAGAACAAAAATTCGACCTTTATACTTAATTTTTGTAACGTCTGCATACCGCTTATGTTCAAAAATTGTATTTGAGTCTTTTGCGAAAGCATCGATAACCTTAAAACCAATATTGTGTCTTGTTTCTGCGTATTTTTCATCGGGATTACCGAGGCCTACAATAAGATATTTCATGGTATCAACTTCATTTATTTTTGATTTTTTTTTGAACAAAAAAAACATATGTTACAATATTTAAATAAAAGCCCACAAATTACAGAGAAACTGTTAATTGTGGACTTTAAATTATTATAATAAAAAAGTACTACATAAAATTAATCATCTGTTTTTTCTTCTTTTGTGTCCCCTTCAGCTGCGTCTGTTGCGTCTGCTCCTTCTGTAGCTCCGTCTTCACCTGCCACAAAATCTCCTTCTTCTAAATCGTCTAATGCCTTAGCAAGTCTTGTAACGTTAACAGACACGACAACTGATTGTGGGTCTAAGAATTCAAGATTTTTGAATTTTTCTTGCAAATCACTTATTCTTATAGCGTCTCCTATGGATAAATCTGTAATGTCAATTTCAAGTTGGTCTGGTAAAACATCAACTAATGCTTTAACAAACACTTTTCTTCTTGAGGTAGATAAAACTCCCCCTTCATTTAAAACACCTTTTGCAGCCCCAACAGTAACAATTGGAATTTGCATTTTAAAAGCTTTTTTAGGGTCAATTTTATAAAAGTCAATATGCAAAATTTCATCAGTTACAGGATGAAAGTCTATTGATTGCATTTTGGCTAAGTGTTGTTTTCCGTCAATATCTAAATTTATAATGTAAGAGTTCGGAGTATAAATTATATGCCTGAAATCATTTTTATGTGCATGAAAATGAATATTTTCAGATTTGTGTCCGTACATTACACAAGGTATGTGCAATTGTTTTCTAATTGCTTTGGTTGCTTTCTTTCCTAATGTTTTTCTTTCGATAACCTTAATGTCTATTGTTTTCATTTTAATTTTGTTTGTGTTACTTAGATTTGAGTAGAAACTTCAAAAAGAAGATAAAGCACTCAATCTCCATCACACTGTTAAAAATAGCTTTTAAAAATTTGAGGTGCAAAAGTATAAATAAATAGTAATTTAAAAAATTTTATTTTTCTAAGAAGCTTTCACTAATTGATTGATATTTGTGAACATTTTTAATGACATCTGCAAAAATTTCGGCAACTGAAATTACTTTAATTTTTTTACATTCTTTTTTCAAAGGAATAGTGTCTGTTACAATAAGTTCTGTTAGTACCGAATTTTGAACTCTTTCAAAAGCCGGACCGGACAAAACAGGATGGGTAATAACAGCTCTTACACTGCTTGCTCCGTTTTCAATTAAAATTTCGGCAGCTTTAACAATTGTTCCGGCTGTATCAATAATGTCATCAACAATAACAACATTTTTTCCTTTAACACTCCCAATTATTTTCATTTCGCTAACTTCGTTAACCTTTTCTCTTGCTTTGTAACCAATAACCATTTCTGTATTTAGAAATTTTGCATATGCACTTGCTCTTTTTGTGCCTCCAGTATCGGGAGATGCTATTACCAAATTACTTAATTTTAAACTTTTGAGGTATGGGATAAACACAGCAGAAGCATAAAGGTGGTCAACAGGAACATTAAAAAAACCTTGAATTTGTGCTGCATGAAGATCCATTGTAATTACCCTGTCAACACCAGCCGCAGAGAGGATGTCGGCTACTAATTTTGCTCCAATTGCAACTCTTGGCTTGTCTTTTCTGTCTTGTCTAGCAAAACCAAAATAGGGAATTACTGCAACAACTTTGTATGCAGATGCTCGTCTTGCAGCATCAATCATAAGAAGAAGTTCAAAAAGATTGTCTGTTGGTTGAAAAGTTGATTGGATAATAAAAACAAAATCGCCCCTAACAGTTTCTTCGTAACCTGGCTGATATTCGCCATCACTAAACTTATAGATAAATGATTTTCCAAGTTTGAAGTCTGAGTAAGAGGTTATTTTTTCTGCTAAATATTTACTTGCTCTACATGAAAAAATTTTCATTCCTGAGTTCATTGCTAAAAATTTTTAGTTTTTAAAGATTATTTCTGGCAAAGTTAATATTTTCAGTTTCATATACTATTGAAAATATAATTAAGAAGTAAAATAAAAATTATAAAAATTTATGGTTTTTTGGATATTAGTTGGGATGTTCTATTATAATATTGTTTTCAACAATAATTTTAATGATTTTATCTTTAATAATTTTATTTTTATAATTATTCTCTCTTTTTGCTGATTTGCCTGCACCATAGATGTTTCCAATGTAGAAACCAACAGCCATTGCACCAAAGCCCCAAGCGTAAACACTGTTTATTCCTTCTTTTTTAAAACCTCTGTAAGATTGCCATGTACTAAGTCCAATTAATGAGAGAACACCCAGTCCATTTTTTGTTTCATTAGAGTAAATTTTTCCTACACCGGGAAAGATGAGAGATAAGACAGAAGCAAAAAAGGGATTTTTAAATTTTATTTTTTTTATTTCATCATAAATAAAAATAAGACGATTAATTTTTTCGGATTTTTCAGTTTTAAGATTTTTAATGAATGAATTTGCGTCTTTATATCTTTTTTCAAGAAGATATATTGCTAGTTGGTATTCTTGCTTGTTAATTATAGGGAGAATAGTGTCCTTTTTTAAAATACTATCGCAAAAGATAAATTCATTTTGCAAAATTTTCATTTGCAAATAAGTGTTTAATATATCGTTAGAATAAAAATTGGAGTTTTTTCCAAAAAAACTACTTATTGAAAATATTGTTTTTGAAATATTACCTGAAAATTTATAAGAATTAATTAGTTGAGTTTTGTAAAAACTGTTTTCGGGAGCCAATAAAACAAGCCTTTCAAATTCTATAGATGCTCTTTTAAAATATTTATTTTCAAATAAGTATTGTGCATATTTTTTTGAGTGTTTTTCGTCAAATAAGTTTTGAGATAAAGAAATCTTGAAAAATAAAAGAATGACAAAAGTTAATGTTAGTTTAGTTTTCATTAAACAAAAAGTAATTAATATTCCCAAAAATCTCTTTTTTTGTTAAGTTTTTCGGCTTCAAGGAGAGCTTCTTTTGTAACAGAGTTAAGAAATGAGGGGTGTTGCTCAATGGCAATAGAAATTTTTTCAACAATTTCTTCAACCGTATCGTTTTCGTAATCAAAATCTATTGCTTTTTTTATAACCATTGATTGGAGAATACCTTTTTTCTTAATAAAAATTCCTTTTTTATCAAATGAGCGTCTGAAACCATCAATAACTATGGGAATAACTATGGGTTTGTATTGTTTTATGATATGTCCTGTACCTTTCCGAATTGGTTTATATGGTTTTGTTGTGCCTTGTGGGAAAGAAATAACCCATCCGTCTTTTAGTGCTAATCCTATATTGTCTGTATCTGATGGGTTTACAGGTCTTTTTATGTTTTTTCCAGCCTCTCGCCAGGTTCTTTGTACTGTAATTGCTCCGGCATAGGAAAAAAGACGGGGTAATAGTCCTTTACTCATTGTTTCGTTTGCAGCAATAAAATATACATTGAGTTTTGGTTTTCGCAGATAATAAACTACGTTTTTTAAATGGTTTTTATTTCCAAAAAGCGAGGCATTAATAACATGTTCCATTGCTGCAACATCTGCAAAATAAGTTTGATGGTTCGAAACAAATAATACTCCGGTTTCAGGTAGACTCCTAATAATATCTGAGCCTTCAATTTCTAATTGGTTGAAACTATTATATCTTCTATGGGATACAAAACCTAAAAGACTTATTAGGAATCGTTTTAAAAATAATGCTTGACCGAATACGTTTCTTTTAATTAGTTGCATTTTTTTGTTTATGAAATGTAAAAATATAAAAATAAATGCAAAAATCAATTAAATTCTAAAATGATTATTCTATGTTTATTCAATTAATCTTTTTAGCCATTTCATTTTTTTGTTAGAGTAAGGTGCATATTTTAACGAAGGCTCAAACCAAAAGGGTTTTTTAAGGATACTTTTAAAATGTGAAAATGCTTGAAATCCGGCATAAGCATGATAATTTCCTGTTCCACTTGTTCCAGCTCCTCCAAAAGGAAGGTTTCCGTTAGTAAGTTGCATAACAGTATCGTTTACAGCACCTCCTCCGAATGATATTTTGGAGTGAATTTTTTTAATAAGTTTTTTGTCTGATGCAAAAATGTAGAGAGCAAGAGGTTTAGGTCTTTCTTTAACTTTTTGAATAGCATTTTCTAAATTTTCGAAGGGAATAACAGGAAGTATTGGTCCAAAAATTTCGTCATCCATAACTGAGTCGTCAAAACTTATGTTGTGCAAAACTGTGGGATGGATAATTCTTTTTGATTTGTCAAATGTTCCTCCAATATATATTTGTTTCGGTTTTATAAGTTTTAATAATCTGTCAAAGTTTCTTTCGTTTATGATTTGAACATAGTTTTCAGGAAGAATTTCCATGCTAGGAAACTGAATGTTAATTTGTTTTTTTATTTCTTTAAGGAGTTCTGTTTCAATACTTTTATCAACTAAAACATAGTCTGTTGCTACGCAAGTTTGGCCTGCGTTTAAAAATTTGCCCCAAACAATTCTTTTTGCTGTCATTTTTATGTTTGCTCCTTTTAATACAAAAGTTGGACTTTTTCCTCCGAGTTCAAGAGTAACAGGAGTAAGGTTTTTGGCTGCTTCTTTATAAATTATTTTACCAACAGGCACGCTTCCGGTAAAAAATATTTTATCAAAATTTAATTTTAATAAATCTTGTGTTTCTTTTACGCCCCCCTCTGTTACATAAAGGATTTCTGGAATAAATTTTCTGTTTAAAATTTTTGCCATAACGGCAGATGAGTTTTTTGACAATTCACTTGGTTTAACAATAACTGTATTCCCTGCAGCAATTGCTGAAATTACAGGAATAAGAGATAGTTGATACGGATAGTTCCACGCACCTATAACCAATGAGACTCCTAATGGTTCCGGAATTATGTAACTTTTGCCAGGTAAGTTTGCAAGATTTGTTCTTTTTTTCTTTGGTTTCATCCATTTTGAAAGTTTTTTTATGGCAATATTTAGTTCAGAATATATTAAAGAAAGCTCTGTTGCGTATGTTTCAAATTTTGATTTACCAAAATCCTTATAAATTGCTTCGTATAGATATTTTTCATTATCAAGGAGTGTTTTTTTTAACTTTTTAAGTTGCTTTATCCTAAATTTTAAAGGTTTGGTTTGTTCTGATAAGAAAAATTCTCTTTGTTCTGCAAAAATATTTTGGGGTGTCATATTTGTTTTTAAATTTATTTTAAAAATTTAAAAGTATAAATTATTTCTTAACAGATAATTATTTGTTTAGTTTTGTGTAAAAAAAATAAAGAAATGAAAATATCTATAGACATAAGTTATTACCCTCTAAAAGTTGAATTTAAAACTCCTATAAAAGATTTTATTAAACGTCTTCAATCCAACAACGAGATTAAAGTTTTGAGAAATGGCATGAGTACTCAAGTTTTTGGAGAATTTGATGATGTTATGCAAATTATTACCAAGGAAATAAAAAAGAGTCTTGAAATTCCATCTTCTATTTTTATTTTAAAAATGGTTAATTCTGATTTACAATGATTTTATTGGTAAATATATTTGAGTTTTTTTTTGAACCATATAAAAATGCAACATATTTTAATATTTCTTTAGAGTTTATTGCTGCATTTTTTGGAGTAATTAGTGTATTTTTTGCAAAAAAAGAGAATATTCTAGTTTTTCCAACCGGTATTATAAGCACAGTTTTATATGTTTATTTGCTTTCTCAATGGAATTTATACGGCGATTTAATTATAAATATTTATTATACTTTAATGAGTTTGTATGGTTGGTATATGTGGAGAAAAATAATTGATGCTAAAAGTTTGCATATTCCAATAACAAAATCAAACAAGAAAGATAAAATAAAGACCTTAGGAATTTTCGTTTTTACATCAATTTTTGTAATTTTTGTTTATCGTTTTTATGATGTGATGCCAAACAATCTTAATTTTTCAGAATCTATTCGTTTTGCTATTGAAAAGTTAGGTTCAGGAAATTTGTCTGAGTTTAGAAAAGCAACACCTTTTCTAGATACTTTTACAACAGGAGCGGCTTTTGCTGCAATGTGGCTAATGGCAAACAAGAAACTTGAAAGCTGGATTTTTTGGATTGCCGTAAATATTGTTTCTGTTCCCTTGTATTTTGTTAAAGGATACGGTTTTACAGGAATTCAATATACAATATTTTTAGTTTTAGCTTTCCTTGGCTATATTGAATGGAAAAAAAGGTTTGCTATTAAAAATTAATGAATAATATGGGCATAAATGTTGAACTTCTATTTTTTAAATTTCTTTTTTAGTTCAGAATACTCATTGTAAATTTCATCATCTTTAATATTTCCGTACATTTCATCTGAGTTTTCTGAGTAAAAATCTGCCTTTTGGCTTTGTTTTAGAATTGAATTTTTTAGTTTTTCTAATCTTGAAATAACTCCGGAATCACCATAGAAAAAACTTTCAGATGTAAGAGGTTTGTTTTTTGTTCTTTTTTTAAGAAAGTTATATTCATTTTCGTAATATTCTATTTTTGTTTTTAGGTCTGAAATTTTATCTTTGAGTAAAATTAATTCATCGTCGTAATTAGGGATTTTATCTGTTAACTCATTAATTCTATTTTGAAAAGATTTTTTAAATTTTAGGGCGTTTAGTGAAATTTTTTCTGCGACTTCTTCTGAAATTTCTTCTAAGGAAGCTTTTTTAACAGCATCTTCTGCTTTTTTTCCATATTTTAGAATGTCTTCTTTGTAGGAACTAATGTCTTTTTCTGCTCTAATTTTTAGCGCATTTAGGTGTGCAGCAAGGTTTTTACTTTCTTTAAGAAAATTTTTTAAGTTATTAATCTCCTTTTCAAATTCTTTTAAAGGATCCTTGTATTTTTTTTTTAAAAAACTGATTGTTTCCTCTCCTTTATCATATATTCTTCTAATTATTCCCATGTTTTTAAGTTTATTTGTTTTTTTTAGGAAAAAATGTCAAAAAATAAGGGAAACCATTAAAATTTGACATTTTTTCGAAAAGATACAAATATAATTAAGCAGAAAACTTAATTATTTCCTCTGAATATTCACTCATTAATAATGAAAGCGAATTTAAAGAACCTGAAAGTTCGTTTAAGTCAAGATTCTCAACTTGCAAAGTATCTCTAAAAATTACACTGTTACCATCTTGGTTTAAAACGAATGCTCCGTGTAAAATATCTTGGTTTTTTTGAAGTAAAGATTTATACATCTCCATATTGTCTTCTTTCACTTTGAAAATTAACTGTTCCATTATTAGAATAGGATTTTCAACAACAATAACCATATTTTTAATTCCTTCTGACTCTTTATCAATCACAAAGAAATTTTCATCTTCGTTTTCATTTAGAATTGAATAATTTAGTTCATTCAAATATTCTTTTACTTTTAAGAAACATTTACTCATATCATTAAGACTTTATATTTACAATATTTATTTAACACCCAAATATAACGAATATTTTTCTAAGAAAAAATATCAAGTTTATATTTTTTACTTAAATCAGTTGAATGTTTTTCTATTATGCTGTTTTTAAATGTAAATTGTTCAATTTTTTTACCATTATATTTAACAAAAGTGTAATTAATTAACCAATCTCCAATATTTATGTGTTTTGACTTTTTTCCTATATTAATTATCATTGGGAAATGCCTATGCCCAAAAATAAAATAATCAAAATGTTCTTTTTCTAAAATGTTTTTTGCAAATAGAATTAACAATTCTTTATCTTCTCCTTTATAAACGTAGTGTTTTTCTTTTTTACGTCTAGATTGAGACCAAAATCTGGCCAAACTAAATGCGAAATTTGGATGAAGCCTACTAAAGCACCATTGTAGAAACTTATTAGTAAAAATTGATTTTAAGAACTTGTAGCCGGTATCTCCCGGGCCTAATCCATCTCCATGGGCAATAAAAAATTTTTTGCCGTTTATTTCAGTTTTTAATTCTTTTTTATGAAGTTGTATTCCAAGCTCTTTTGGGAGATATGATTTCATCCAAACATCATGATTTCCTGTAAAAAAATGGATTTTAACACCGGAATCAGATAAGTCTGCAATTTTCCCAAGTAAACGAACGTAACCCCTTGGAACAACATGTTTATATTCCCACCAAAAATCAAAAATATCTCCAACAAAATAGACTGTTTTTGCATCTTTCTTTATTTCATCAAGAAGTTTTACAAGAAGTTTTTCTCGTTTTAAACTTTTTTTATGATTTGGCAATCCAAGGTGGATATCTGAAATAAAATATGTATTTTCTTTGTACATCTTTTAAAAATCTGATACAAAAATAAGCAAATAGACTTTAAAAATATGAAAAAAGACATTAATTGTTATAAAAAGCAACATTTCATGTCTTTTGATTTTTTCTAAAAGAGAGAATGCGGATTAAATATCTTTTCGTAAATTTATTAAACTATCAAAAGAAATAGTGTCTGTTTTAATTTTTGACTCGTAATTTTGAGATTCAAACGGGCAAGGAATAAGTGCTGAATGTTTTGTAATTATGTCTCGTGTTCTTATAAAAAAGGCCTATAAACACAATGAATATAAGCCTTTTTTAATGTTTAAAGTTTAAAAATTTTAAAATCCATAAATTTTAGCTAATTCTGCACCTAAATTGCTACCTCTTAAATCTTTTGCAATAATTTTCCCTTCCGGATCAATTAAAAAATTTGAAGGAATACCTCTAACTCCATATTTCGCAGCGGGTGCTGATTGCCAATATTGTAAATCGCTAACATGAGTCCATTCTCCAAGTCCGTCTTTTTCAATTGCTTTTACCCAGTCTTCTTTTTTTTGGTCAAGGGAAACTTGGAAGACAGTAAAACCTTTGCTTTTGTATTTGTTATAGTTTTTTAAAACCGTTGGATTTTCCATTCTGCAAGGCCTACACCAAGCAGCCCAAAAATCAAGCAGAACATAATTGCCTCTTAATGATGACAATGAAACAATTTTTCCTTCTGGTGTTGCTTGAGAAATGTCTGCTGCTGTATTCCCAATTTTAGGTTTTCCTGCAACAATAGGGTTGTTTTTCAAATAATCGCTTAGGTTTTTTACTAAACTGGATTTTGGATAAATATTTGTTAATGTTGTACTTATTTTTTCAAAAAGATTTCTGTCGTTTTCAAGAGAAATTGCTTGCTGATTAATGGCCAAGTTCAAAGCAATAATGGCAACAGGAGATTCAATGTTAGTGTTAATAAAATCTTTAATGTAACTATTGTTTCCTTTTATAACTTCCTGATATCTAGCATCAACTGCCATTGTAAGTGTGTCGTTTTCAGAATTGTTTTGTCTTTCTTTTCTCAGTTCATCAATTTTTGCATAAGTAATATTTAGTTTATCATACATTTCTTTTAGCAGAACAGAATGCTTTGAGCCAGAAACAGTATAAGAATTTCTGAAATCGTTGCGACTACCGTTAATTTTAATATTGTCAAGAGAATCTGCAATAAACATAATTTGTCCTTGAACACCTTTTAGTTGTAAACCAAAAAGTTCAGGAGCAGCAGTTGCGTTTTTGTAATAAAATTCACCTTTTTCATTTAAAATAATTGTGTCTAAAGGTAAAATCTTTTCTGCAGTAAACTTATTGAGAATTAGTTCTTTTCCATTTGCATCTGAAATTGTTCCTGAAACTGTAAAATTTCCCTGGTCTTTGTCGTTTTTGCAAGAAAAAAGTATTAATATTGGTAGTAAAAATAGAATAAATTTTTTCATAATTTCTTTTATTATATAATTAAAAATTTTTGCAAAATTAAAAATAAATAGGTACGAAAAAAACATATCTATTTTTTAACATTTGTTTTTTTCTTGTATCATTGTATCCTTTTCTTGTTTCGGATTAATTTTTCGGATTTTAAAGTTCAAATATGCAACAAGAACCGTCATAAGCGGACTTATTAAATTAAAAAAAGCATATGGAATGTAATCAACTGTGGCAACTCCAAGTACTTTTGCCTGTGTAGCACCTCCGGTATTCCAAGGAATTAAAACAGAGGTAACGGTTCCGGCATCCTCTAAGGTTCTACTTAGAACTTCCGGTTTTAGACCCTTCTCTTTATAGGCCTTGTTGAACATTCTGCCTGGAACAACAATTGAGATATATTGATCCGAAGCTGTTGCATTAAAGAAAATACAAGATGCAGCTGTTGATGCAATTAAGGAACCTGAGGATTTAACTTTTTTCATAACAGAAGATGTTATTTTTTTTAACATACCGGCAGATTCCATTACTCCTCCAAAAACCATTGCAGAAAGTATTAGCCAAATTGTATTTAGCATACCCGACATTCCGCTGGTTCCAAAAAGATCGTTTATACTTTCATTTGTGGTAATAATCTTAATATTTCCATACATTGCTTGCATAACACTTTTATATGAAGCCAATGCGTAATTATTAGTAATTCCTGAGATTTGCGTAACAATATCTTTTTGAAAAATTACTCCGAACAAAGCTCCGGCAAGCGTTCCGAGTAGCATGGACGGAATAGGTTTTACTTTTTTTACGATAATAAAAATTAAAAACATAGGAACAATAAACAGCCAAGGCGTTACATTAAATGTTTCTGCAATAGCTTTTTGAACCTCATTAATCTCATGTGCATTTGTGCTATAATTATTTGTAAATCCGATTATAAAAAAAATAATTAATGTTATACTCATGGATGGAATTGTTGTAATCATCATGTATCGGATATGTGTATATAAATCTGTTCCTGCCATTGCGGGAGCAAGGTTTGTTGTGTCTGATAAGGGAGACATTTTATCTCCAAAATAGGCACCGGAAATAATTGCCCCTGAGGTTATTGCATCATTAATTTCCATTGCGTGTCCAATACCTAGCAAGGCAACACCAATTGTTGCAATTGTTGACCATGAACTTCCAGTTGCAAGTGAAACTAAACTACTTATAACAACTGTTGCAAATAAAAATATTGACGGATGCAAAATGTCCAAACCATAATAAATAAATGCTGGAATAATGCCACTTAAAAGCCAAGTTCCTGATAAGGCACCGATTAGAAGTAAGATTAAAATTGCAGGCATTGCTTTTCCTATTGTTTTAACAATGTTTTTCCTAATTTTATACCAATCTGCTCCCAAGCGAAAAGAAATAATCGTTCCTACTGCTGCCGCTAATAATAATGCAATTTGGTTTGATCCTTTAAGTGTGTCATCTCCCCAAATAATAACATTTAATGAAAGAAGTATTATTAAAAATATAATTGGAATGAATGATTGGAAAAGACTTGGTGAGTTTTGCTTTGTTTTTAGCATATTTTTATTTTAAATGATATTTTTCAATAAAGTATTTTGTAAAAACGTTCTTGCCCTCAGAATTTAAATGAGATTCATCTCCAAATAAGCTGTCAGGATAAGAATAAATGCTATCAGAAATATTAAAAGCTGTATATTTTTCTTGAAATTTTTGTATGTAGTTTTTGTATTCTAAAATAAAATCCGGATTTAATACTTTGTATGAACTTTCATTCATTGGCATAAAAAAGAAGTTTAGCTGTATGTTTTTTTCTGCACAAAATTTTAAAATATTGTTCAAATAATAGCTTAAAAGCTTTGAGGGAACAAAGTGTTTATATTTTGTTTCATAATTTAATTCCGAAGAGCTTTTTTTTAATCCCAGATGTTGTCTTCCTCCCTTTTGTTTTATCATTTGTTTTATCAAAGTTTTGTTTTTACTATATCCACCAAATACGTTGTTGTATGCAACATCAGACTGATAATATTCTAAATAATTAAGTTTATATAAAAAAAATTTAAATACCGGATATGTTCCTAGTGTTGTATCATTTTTTTGTAATACGGAAGTTATTTCTTTAAAATCAGAATATGTAAAAAGATTATTTCTTACTGCATAAGGATAAAATGCAAAAGTTTCAGATAGAAAACGAGGAGAAATTGACAAGTAAACAGTTTTAGGACATTGGTAATTTTCTGAATATTTTTTTAAAATATAATACATTTCTGTGGGACTTGCACCACCAGATGCCAAACTGTATGAGTTGGTAATTTTTGAAAAATCAATTCCTGCATTTACTCGAGATTCTCCCAAAAAAAGAATGTCAGGTTTTGGAATTAAATACTCTTTTTTTAATGATTTTTTAATGAAACTCCAACGTGTATTTGTTGCTTTGTTGTAATAGTCTGGCATAAATTCTATGTAGGAAAACCATAGCAAATATATGGGAACAATAAGGATTATTGACTTTTTTAATAACTTTAAAATGAGAGCTTTTTGCATCTAAATAGAATATAATAACATTTTAATAATAAAAATTAAAAACATAATTCCATTTTCCATTAACTTTTTCAATGTCTAACTTATAATAAATTGGTGTAGTTAAGTTTATCATTATATTACTTTTTAAATCTCCTCGTCCTTTGAACAATTCAAAATACAAAGGCCTATCTTTATAGCTTACAAGGTTTCCTGTTTTAAAATCAGAAGCAGTAATAATTTTTTTGTTACCATTCTGGAAATGTAAAACATATTCAACTTGACTTCCTTTATGTGCTCTATCAATTGAATTTTCTAACTCTGTAATAAAGCTTCCTGCAAAACTTACCACTACAGCTACAGTTAACAACACAACTAAAAATAAAATCTTTTTCATAATTGTTTTTTTAAAGTTTATAATTTGTTCTTTTTAAATTATTATTTTATAAAGTTAATGAAAATATACCAAACTTAAAATCTCAACTTCTTAAATTTCGAAAGCAAAATTACAGACGCACTTGCAAAAGCAACAACCGAAATTGAACTTGCTGGCATTAAAATAGCAGCAATAATTGGCGAAAGCATTCCACTAATGGCAAAATACAAACCAACAACATTATATATAAAAGATATTCCTAAACTTGCATACACCACTTTAATTGCAGTTCGAGAGAACTTAATATATCTATTTATTGACTTGAATTTTTTTGCCTCCAAAATTGCATCACAAGCAGGTGAAAAATGGTAAATGTCATCAGCAATTGAAATGCCTGCATTTGCTGCAGACAATGCTCCGGAATCGTTTAGTCCATCACCAATCATTAAAACACTTTTGCCATCTTTCTGTAAAGATTTTATATAATTTAACTTATCTGTTGGAGATTGATTAAAATTTAACTTACTTTTTTCTTTAAACAATGGTAATAGTTTTTCTTCTTCCGTATTATTATCTCCTGAAATTAAATGTAAATCATAATTGCCAGATAAACTTGTTATTATTTCCTTTAAACCCTCTCTATATCTATTTTCAACAGAAAAATAACCTTTTGAAACATCATTTATAGAAATGTAAACAGAAGATGCTTTTTCATTTTCAATATTTGCATTTATAAATTCAGAAGAACCTGCTTTAATTTTTACATCATTAAAAATTCCAATAACACCTCTTGCAGGAAGTTCTCGGAAATCTTCAACTTGTTTTGTTGGGTATTCTTTTAAAAATTCATAAACTGCCGAACTCATTGGGTGAGTTGATTGTCTAGTAAGCGATTTTATCATTGCAAACTCTTCCTCTCTTAATTTTTCTCCATGATATTCAACTTTTACGCTATCAGTTTCTGTAATTGTACCTGTTTTGTCAAAAACAATTGTGTCAATTTTAGATAATTTCTCAACAACATCTGTTTTTTTAAGATAAAACCCCTTTTTACCAAAAATGCCCATTGCTGTTCCGTAAGTAAAAGGCAGAGACAATGCCAATGCACAAGGACACGCAACAATTAATACGGCCGTAAACGCCTTCATGGCAATTGATGCATCAATAAAAAGCCATGTAATGCCTGTTATTGTAGCAATGCTTAAAATGGTAACAGTAAAGTACTTACTTATTTTATCAATAGCAGTTCCTAAATCCTTTTTGTTTGTTGATTCTTTATCTTCCTGATTCCAAAGTTTTGTAAGTTTACTTTGCATTACTTCAACAGCAACTTCCAATTCTAATGCCTCTCCTGTTTGTCTTCCTCCGGCAAAAATCATATCTCCAATTTCTTTTTTTATTGGTTGCGATTCGCCTGTAACAAAACTATAATCAATATATGCTTCTCCTTTTAAAAGTTTAGAATCTGCCGGAATTAATTCTTGATTTCTTACTAAAATTTTTTGCTCAACTTTTAAATTTTCAAGTAATATGCTGTCCTCTTTATCATCTTCTAAAATTGTAACTGCAATGGGGAAATATGATTTATAATCTCGCTCAAAAGATAATGCTCTATACGTTTTGTTTTGATACCACTTTCCAACTAGCAAGAAAAACACAAAGCCTGTAAGCGAATCCATATAGCCTGAGCCTGAATGATTTAAAATTTCAAAAGCACTTTGAAAAAATATTGCCAACATGCCAATTGCAACGGGCAAATCGATATTTATCATCTTTTTTGCGAGATTTTTGAAAGCTGACTTTATGTAATCACTTCCGCTATAAGTTATTATAGGAATGGCAAATATTAAGTTTAATATCCCAAAAAGAAATTTATATTTTTCATCTAAACCAAAAGCTCCTTGAATGTATTCGGGAAAACTTAATAGCATTGTATTTCCGAAAGCAAAACCGGCTACCCCAATCTTCATTAAAAGTTTTTTACTTTCTTCTTTTCTTTCCTCCGACTCGGTTCTTTTTTCTAATGTAATTTTAGGAATATAATGAATTGAAGCTAGGAGTTCAACAAGTTGCCTTAATGATATTTCTTTTTCGTTAAATGTAACAGAAACTTCTTTTTTTATAAAATTTACTATTGAAAATGATATTCCTTTATTTAAAAGGTGTAAATTTTCGAGCAACCAAACACATGCAGCACAATGAATTGTGGGAATGTAAAATGTAATTTTAACCATATTCCCCTCTTTAAACTCATAAAGTTTTTCTTTAACTTCGTCTTTGTCTAAATAGGCATATTGATTATCAAAATCTTGAGTTTCAACTTTTATTCCCGGAGAATCTTCAATATTATAATAAGTGTAAAGCTTATTTTGATTAAGTAATTGGTAAACAGTTTTACAACCATTACAGCAAAAAGCATCGCCATTATACATAATTGGATTTCTTCCACAATCTTCTCCGCAATGTACACATTTTAACCCCATTTAATATTTCTTTTAAGTTTCAAAATTATTAAATAATCCTTAATGTTCAAGTATATATTTCAGTTTTAGGTATCATTCATAAAAAAATGTGATATTTGCATCTTTAAATATTTTGATAAAATATAGGATGCAATACAAAAAAGAAGATATAGAAATAATGGCTCCTGTTGGTTCATTCGAATCACTTGCAGCTGCCGTGCAAGCAAAAGCCGATTCTGTTTATTTTGGAATTGAGCAGTTAAACATGCGTGCAAAATCAAGTAATAATTTTACAACAGAAGACCTAATAAAAATTGTAGATATTTGCAATAAAAACAATATAAAAAGTTATTTAACCGTAAATACAATTATTTATGACCATGATGTGAATATAATGAAGCAAATTGTGAACACAGCAAAAGAAAGTGGTGTTTCTGCAATAATTGTTTCAGACCAATCTGTTATGAATTATGCAAAAAGTATTGGTTTAGAAGTGCACATTTCAACACAACTTAATGTTAGCAATGTTGAAACTGTTAAGTTTTATGCAAACTTTGCTGATGTTATGGTTTTAGCTCGCGAATTAAGCTTAAAGCAAGTAAAACACATAAGCAAAGCTATTGAAGAAGAGCAAATTAAAGGTCCTTCAGGAAAATTAATTCAGCTTGAAATTTTTGCACATGGAGCATTATGTATGGCTGTTTCAGGAAAATGTTATTTAAGCTTGCATGAACAAAATTCTTCAGCAAACAGGGGGGCTTGTTTGCAAACTTGCCGTAAAGAATATATTGTTACTGAAAAAGAAACGGGTTTTGAACTTGAAATTGACAATGAGTACATTATGTCTCCAAAAGATTTATCTACAATTGATTTTGTTGATAAGGTTTTAGATGCAGGTGTTAAGGTTTTTAAAATTGAAGGACGCGCAAGACCCGCAGAATATGTTAAGATAGTAAGCGAAAGCTATCGTGAGGCTGTAAATTCTGTATATGAAAAAACTTATACAAAAGAAAAAATTGATGCATGGATAACTAGGCTTTCAACAGTTTTCAATAGGGGTTTTTGGGATGGTTATTACCTTGGCAGAAAACTTGGAGAATGGAGCAAAGATTATGGCTCGAAAGCAACAAAGCAAAAAATATTTATTGGCAAAGCAAGTAATTATTTTGCAAAAATTGGGATAGGAGAGTTTAAAGTTCAAACAGGAAGTTTAAAGATTGGAGATGAAATATTAATTTCGGGACCCACAACTGGGGTTATACAATCAAAGGTTAAGGAACTTCGATTTGATGAAAAACCTGTTGATGAGGTTACAAAAGGACAGGTTTTTTCAATGCCGACAGATGAGAAGGTTAGAAGGGCAGATAAATTATATAAAGTTGTGGACGTGAAATAATACAGTATTTAAATAATTTTTTTTATTTAAAAACGCATCAAATCTTTATATCTAAAAGACCATTCCGGGGTTATCAGTTCTCCGGAATTGTTAATTTTATACCAAGGAGACAAATCGTCATCATTAGGATTTTTTAAGATGTGAATATCTTGTGCGGGCATATATGATTGCGATAACATAAAAATTTTCTCGCCTTTTTCATTAATGGCAATATCCATTACAGTTGTTGCATGTCCATAGGGTCTTCCTTTTTGAATAAATACATCTCCTATCTGTATTTCACTTATTGAGTTAACTTTTTTTAATTCATTTTTTAATGAGGCTGTGTTTGCATAAGAAAAGATATAATTCATGTATTTTTTGAATTTTTTTCGTGAATTGTCGCCTTTTGAATATTCATTATAATACCTTGGCTTACCGTCTGACAAAAAATTAAAATGAATATCTCCATATTTTTTTTGCTTAAACAAATATTCTGCCCTCAATCGCATTACAGCATCTGCACATTGTTGTAAATCAGTTTTCCCGACATCAATTTTTATTACTGCAAATTGTGCAGATTGATTTGCTTTCAACTCCCCGTTATATAAAAAAACCTTATTATTTTTAGTTTTTAAATCCATATTACGTAAAAACATACCAAAAGAATTTGGTGCAGTTTTAATTCTTTTATAACCTTTGGGTACAGGAATGAATTTAACTTTTGTGTATTTTGCTGTTTTTTGTCCTACAATTTCTTCAACTGATTTTTTTTTTATAAATGTAACTTTTATGTCTTTTTCCTTTTCGGAATTTTGTGAGTTGCAAGATGAAAAACTTAAAAACAAAGAAAATGTTATGTAAATAAAATATTTCATAATTTTTAATTTTGGACTTAGTTTAATAATACGAAATTTTACGAAAATATATTGTCTGAATAACCCCTCGACTTGCCAAAAAAAACAACATTGAAAACCAAAGAGCATTATTGGCTTGTGTATCTTTTAAAGTAAACCAAAGTATAAAAAACAGCAAACTTGCTAAAAGCATAGTGTTTCGCATTTCTTTTGATGATGTTAAACCAATATAAATCCCATCCCAAATAAATGCAGCAAAACTAAAAATAGGAATTGCAATAACCCACCACTTATAACTAATTGCAATATTAGTAATTTTTAAATTATTAGTTAGCAAATTGATAATTTGCTTAAACCCAAATAAATATATTCCCGTAAAAACTAAAGAAACAGCCCCTGCCCATATAAAAATGTATTTTATTGTTAGTTTAAGTTTTGAAAAATCTTTTGCTCCCAAATATTTTCCAGTTAGAGCTTCTGCTGCATACGCAAAACCATCAATTAAGTATGAAAAAAACATGAAAAATTGTAATAGAAGTGTATTTACTGCTAAAATATCATCTCCCATCTTTGCTGAAACAGAAGTAAAAAAACTCATTATCCCAATTAAACTCAAAGTTCTGATAAGAATATTTGAATTTACTTTTGCAAATTTTTTAAGTTCTTCAAGATGCAAGACAACTTTAATTTTTATGTATTTAAACAAGTTTCCATAATATTTTTTAAGAATAAAAAGAATAAGAACTAAACCTGAATATTGTGCAATTAGAGTTCCTAATGCAACTCCGTCAGATTTCATATCCATACCAAAAACAAATATTAAATTTGCACCAATATTCACAATATTTATAAAAATTGCTACAATCATTGGAGATTTAGTGTTTTGCATACCTATTAACCAGCCAGTTATTGCATACATACTTATAGTTGCCGGAGCTGCCCAAATCCGTATTCTAAAATATTGAGCTGCAAGATTTTCAATTTCAACACTTCCTTCTATTAAATTTAGGGCAAGCCATTCAATTGGTATTTGTAAAATAATAAGAAAAATTCCTGCAATGACAGAAACCAACAAAGCACGAACAAGCCAATTAATACTTTTAGTAAAGTTCTTTTCTCCATAAGCTTGTGCAGTAAAACCACTTGTCCCCATTCGCAAAAAAATAAAACTAATGTAAATGAAGTTGAAAATTGTAATTCCCAAAGCAATTGCTCCTAAATATTTTTCTGAATTTAGATGCCCCATCATGCTAATGTCAACCAACCCTAACAATGGAACTGTAATGTTTGAAATAATATTTGGAAGTGCTATTTTAAGAATCTTTTTATTCATATAATTAATGTTTACAAATTGCAAAAGTACAATAAAGATAAGATTTTTTCATATATTTGTAACTCTGTGTATAGTAAAATTATTGAAAAATAAATACTAGGTATCATGATTTTTGCCATTCAATTATATTACTATAATTTGATATACATATTTTTTGTAGAAGGATAACCAATGTTCATATGTGCATAGCAAAACAATTGTTTTAGGCACAAATGTTTTTTCAACTTATTGAACAGTAATGAATTATTAAAGTTTTAAAACATGATTAAAAAATATATCTTAGCATTAGACCAAGGAACAAGCAGCTCAAGAGCAATAATATTTGACACAAACCAAAAGATTGTAGGTGTTGAACAACAGGAGTTTAGGCAGTTTTACCCAAAACCTGGTTGGGTGGAGCATAATCCGCATGAAATATGGGAAAGTCAATATCTAACAGCCAAAACATTAATAACTAGATTACAAATTAACCCACAAGAAATAGCAGGAATAGGAATAACAAACCAAAGAGAAACAACTGTTATTTGGGATAAAAATACAGGCGAACCCGTATATAATGCAATTGTTTGGCAAGACAAAAGAACTTCTGTTTTATGTGAAAATCTTAAAAAACAAGGTTTAGAAAGTTATGTAAAAGAAAATACAGGATTATTGTTAGACTCTTATTTTTCTGGAACAAAAATAAATTGGATACTTGAAAATGTAAAAGGAGCAAGAAATAAAGCAGAAAATGGAGATTTGTTGTTCGGAACTATTGATACATGGCTCATTTGGAAACTTTCCGGCGGAAAATTACACATAACAGATTATTCAAATGCTTCAAGAACTTTAATATATAATATCAAAAACTTACTATGGGATAAAAAAATGCTAGAAATTTTAAATATTCCAAAAAAAATTCTTCCCAAAGTGAGAAATTCTAGTGGGAAATTTGGAACAACAACAAAAGAGTTATTTGGCTGCGAAATTCCAATTGCCGGAATTGCCGGAGATCAGCAGGCTGCACTTTTTGGACAACAATGTTTTTCTGCCGGAGAAGCAAAGAACACATATGGAACAGGATGCTTTATGCTTATGAATACTGCGGAAAAACCTATAGTTTCAAAATCGGGGTTGCTAACAACAATTGCTTGGGGATTAGGCGGTAAAGTTACCTATGCTTTGGAAGGCAGTGTTTTTATTGCAGGAGCTGCAATAAAGTGGCTTCGCGATGGAATTAAAATTCTAAATTCTGCCACAGATGCAGAAAATATGATTAAAAAAACAAATTCTAGTGAAGGTGTTTATTTCGTTCCAGCCTTTGTCGGTCTTGGTGCTCCGTATTGGAATATGAATGCAAGAGGCATAATAACAGGGCTTACGCAAGGTGTTACAGAAAACCATTTTGTAAGAGCAACACTGGAATCATTGGCATATCAAACCAAAGATATTTTAGATGCTATGTCGGAAGATTCTGGAATTGAATTGAAAGAATTAAACGTTGATGGTGGAGCATCTGTGAATAATTTTTTATTACAATTTCAGTCTGACATTTTAAATAAGCCCGTTATAAGACCCAAAGTTGTGGAAACAACTGCTGCAGGAGCAGCATTTCTTGCCGGATTGGCAACTGATTTTTGGACAAAAGAAGACTTAATGTCAATACGGAAAATTGATAAAAAATTTACTCCCAATATGAAAAAAATGAAAAGAAATGAACTTTATAACGGTTGGAAATTAGCTGTTAAAAGGTGTATGTTACAGTAATAAATTATTTGTCTTGCGTACCTCCAAAACTTGTATATTTAAATAACAAAACTGCATAAGTTTAATTAAATTACAATAATAAATTTAAACACACAAAAGCAGAACTATAACGTATCATAAAAGATTACTTCCATAATAAAGTAAATGCTCCTATGTGTTGAACAACAAAATTCTTAGTAATACAAACTTCAGGCAACTTATTAAACATTAATTAATTATGCAATTATAGACACATAAAACCTAATTTAAAAAAAGCATATCTATACGCAATATATGCTATTATTTTTTGGTCAACAGTAGCTGTTTCTTTTAAGATTGCATTAAAATATGTAAATTTTTTACAAACATTATTTTTCTCATCAACTGACGCTTTTGTAACTTTTTTTTTAGAAAATGGAAGAAATTCTTGCAGTATGTTATGTTGGACTTTTTGAAATAGAAATAATATTTTTCCTTTGGTTGAAAGCATTGCAAACAATCGATAGAAATGATAGAATTAGCAATCTGGTATTTTTGTCACCTTTATTTATACACTTAAATCTCGAAGAAAATATTTATTAGACTACTCTTAAAGGGCAGATTCTTATAATTTCGGGTATATTTATTCAGCAAACCAAAAGAAAATAAACTAACTTATAACTTTCTCCATCGGAACAGCATCTGTATGATTTGTATTATCAATATTGTATCCATGTGGACAAGGAACAACTCCTCTTTTTTTTGTAAAACAACTACTTAAAGAAAATAAGCCTATAGTAATGATTGTAATTGCTATAAATATTTTAATTTTTTTCATAATATAGATGATTTTTATTAATGCAAATATTTTAAACTGTTGGCACAATATATTTATTATTAAAATGTAAACTTAAAAAATATCATTTTAAAAACAATACAAATAGTTTTTTTTGTATTCTAATAAGAATTTTTTTTTATATTTGCACTTAATTTAGAACAATTCTAAATAAGGAAGGTAAAATAAAACAGTAAGATAGTATTAATTTCCCTATTTAGATTTGCAAAAGCTGATAGCAACTCATACAGCAAATGCTCTGTTAATCCTTAAAAAGATTACAATAGCCAATAAATACAAAGAAAAAATGGGAAAAGACGATAAAATAATAAAAGAAATACAAGAAAAAAAATATGAAGCAGGCTTTACTACGGATATTGAAATGGATGTTTTTCCGATAGGCTTAAACGAAGATGTTATAAGAGCAATTTCAAAAAAGAAAGAAGAGCCCGAATTTATGCTTGAGTTCAGATTAAAAGCATTTGAGTACTGGAAAACACAAAAAGAACCTGAATGGGCTTTGTTAAATTATGAAAAGCCAAATTTTCAAGACATAAGTTATTTTGCATCCCCAAAAAACACACCAAAATATAATAGTTTAGATGAAGTTGACCCCGAAATAATTGATACTTTTAATAAACTTGGTATTCCTTTAAATGAACAAAAAGCACTTTCGGGTGTTGCTGTTGATGTTGTAATGGATAGTGTTTCTGTTCACACAACTTTTCAAAAAACGCTTGGAGATTTAGGTATTATTTTTTGTTCAATAAGTGAAGCAATTCGAGAACACCCTGATTTAATTAAAAAATATTTGGCAACAGTTGTTCCTTCACGAGATAACTTTTATTCAGCATTAAATTCAGCAGTTTTTACAGATGGTTCATTTGCATACATTCCAAAAGGTGTAAGATGCCCTATGGAACTATCTACATATTTTCGTATAAATCAGGCAAATACAGGACAGTTTGAAAGAACCCTTGTAATTGCTGATGAGGGAAGTTATGTAAGTTATCTTGAAGGTTGCACAGCACCACAAAGAGACGAAAACCAACTTCATGCAGCAGTTGTAGAACTTATTGCAATGAAAAATGCCGAAATAAAATATTCAACAGTTCAGAACTGGTATCCCGGAAATAAAGAAGGGCTAGGAGGAATTTATAATTTTGTAACCAAAAGAGGAATTTGCAAGGGCGATAATTCAAAAATTTCATGGACACAGGTTGAAACAGGTTCGGCAGTTACATGGAAATATCCAAGCACAATCCTTAAAGGAAACCATTCTTCAAGCGAGTTTTATTCTGTTGCAGTTACAAATAACCATCAGCAAGCAGATACAGGAACAAAAATGGTTCATGTTGGGCGGAATACAAAAAGTACAATTATTTCAAAAGGAATTTCACTGGGCAAAAGTAATAATACTTACAGAGGTTTGGTAGATATAAAAAAATCGGCAAGTAATGCTCGTAATTATTCACAATGCGACTCCTTGCTAATTGGCAGCGAGTGTGGAGCTCATACTTTTCCGTATATTGATGTAGATAATTCAACCGCAATAGTTGAGCACGAAGCAACAACCTCAAAAATTGCAGAAGACCAAATTTTTTATTGCAACCAAAGAGGTCTTGATACGGAAAATGCTGTTAGCCTTATAGTTAATGGTTTTGCAAAAGAAGTTTTAAGCAAACTTCCTATGGAATTTGCAACAGAAGCAAAAAAACTATTATCTTTAACCTTGGAGGGAAGTGTAGGTTAAGTGACTTAAAAAGTGTCCTTGTAAATTTGTTAATAAGAAGAGAATAAGGTAAGTATTATATAAATTTGAAAGATTTTTATATCAACATTTTTTATAGGACAAGAATTAGTAAATATGAAAAAAAATATTTTAACGATATTATTTATTGCTTTGTTTTTTACTTCTTTTTCACAAGATAAAGAATTAAAAACTCAACATTATTTGGGAATTTTTGCAGGAGGGGGAAATTCTAATCTAAATTTAATTTATTCAGATCCGGATAAAACATTAAATATTAAAAACCCTTATGTAATAAGTAGTAATTTTGGACTTTCATATAAACGTTTTTCAAAAAAAAATATAGGTCTGGCAATAGACATAAAATATATTAAAAAGGGGGGATATTCTGAGTTTAATGTTAACTATGAAGGAGAAATTTTAGATTCTGCTGTACAATATAAATACATTCCTGAATATATTGAACTAACACCTTTAATGAATTTAAGTTTAGGAAAAAAAAGAACTCATTTAAATGTTTTCTTTGGACCTCATATTTCATACTTGCTAAACGATAAAGTTAAAATATTGTCAGAAACAAGTAATATTTATAAAACATCGGCAGATAAAAAAATAGAATTAGGTTTAGATTTGGGAACAGGACTAGATTTTGAATTTTTTAAAAATGATGTTGAATTAAGAGTTTTTTACTCTTTTGGACTAACTAATATGTTTAATGCTAATGAAACATATAATAATCTTTGGTTTATTCAAAATAGAGTTATTTTAGCTTCCCTATATTATTATTACAAAATATAAAAAAATGTTACAAATTATAGATTTAAAAGCCGAAATTAACGGCAAAGAAATACTAAAAGGAATTAATTTAGAAATAAAACCCGGCGAAGTTCACGCAATAATGGGACCTAATGGTTCCGGCAAAAGCACACTGGCATCGGTACTTGCAGGACGAGATATTTTTAATGTTACAGGAGGCAAAGTAATTTTTAAAGGAAAAAACTTATTGGATTTACTTCCGGAAGAACGTTCGCGCGAAGGAATTTTTTTAGCCTTTCAGTATCCTGTTGAAATACCTGGTGTAAGCATAACTAATTTTATGCGTGCAGCTTTGGATCAACACAGAATTCATAGAGGACTAAAACCTATGTCGGCAATGGAATTTCTAAAATACATGAAAGAAAAAAAGGCTCTTGTTGAAATGGATGCAAAGCTTGAAGGAAGAGCCGTAAATGAAGGTTTTTCGGGAGGAGAAAAAAAGAAAAATGAAGTTTTTCAAATGGCAATGCTCGAACCGGATTTGGCAATTTTAGATGAAACTGACTCCGGGCTTGATATTGATGCTCTTAAAGTTGTTGCAAACGGAGTAAATAAATTAAAAACAAAAGATAATGCAAGTATTGTAATCACTCATTATCAAAGATTATTAGATTTTATTGTACCCGATTTTATACACATTTTATATGATGGTAGAATTGTAAAAACAGGAGGCAAAGAACTTGCTTTGGAATTAGAAAAGTCTGGTTATGATGAAATTAAGTTAGAGGCGGATAGATTGATTAAGAATTGACAATTAACAATTAACAATGTACGATTAACAATTAATAATGAACAATGTACGATTAACAATTAACAATTAATAATGAACAATTAACAATGTACGATTAACAATCGTATGCATAATTATATGATAGAAAAATATAACATAAAAGATAATTTATTAAGTTTATTTTCAGAAAAAGATATTCTTATTCTTGATAAAAAACTAAATGAGAGCATCAAGAATATAATAAAACAAAAAGAAATTCCAAACACGAAAGATGAGGAGTGGAAAAATACAAATTTAAGTAGCATTTTTAAACATAAATTCATAAAAGGAAAAAAAATCAAGGTCCCAAATGAATTTGTTAATACATTTTCGTTCGGAACAGAAGAAGACAGACTGGTTTTTGTAAATGGTTTTTATATTGAAGAAAAATCAAAAATATCGCAAAATAAAGATAAAATTTATATTGGTTCAATAAAAGATGCTCGAAATTCCCATAAGGAAATTATAGAAGAAAATTACTGCAAAACAGATTTGTATAAAAATAATTTCTTTACAGCAATAAACTCATCTTTTGCTGAGAATGGTGCATTTATTTATATCCCCGATAATCTTGTGCTAGAAAAACCAATCCATATTGTAAACTTTGTGCATGGTAATAATCAAAAAGTATTTTCCCAAACAAGAAACCTAATTATTGTAGGCAAAAATGCAGAAGCAAAAATTGTAAGTTCGTATCATTCTTTGTCAGAAGATTTTACCCTAAATAATGTTTCAACAGAAATTATAACAGGAGAAAATTCCAAATTAGAATATTATATTTTTGAAGGAGAGGGAAATTCTGCAAGTATTATAAATAATACGTTTGTAAACCAAGATGCAAAAAGTTTTTTTAAATTAAATACATCAATTTTGTGCGGAAGTTTGGTAAGAAACGAAATACATATTGACCATAAAGGAGAATATTGTACAACAGATTTACAAGGAATTTATTTGCCGGATAAAGAACAACATTTTGATAATTTCATAAACATAAAACATTCAAAACCAAACTGTAAAAGTAATCAACTTTATAAAGGAATTATTGACAACAAAGCAAAAGCAGTTTTTACAGGAAAAGTTTTTGTTGCACGCGATGCACAAAAAACAGACGCTGTACAATCGAACAAAGTATTGCTTATTACGGATAATGCAAAATCATACAGTCGCCCGCAACTAGAAATTTATGCCGATGATGTAAGTTGTGCACACGGTTCAACAACCGGGCAATTAGATAAAGAGGCTTTATTTTATATGAAAACAAGAGGAATTCCTGAAAGAAAGGCAAAAACCCTTTTAATGACGGCTTTTATTGGCGATGTTCTTGATAAAATTAAAATAAACTCATATAAAGATTATGTTAAATATTTGGTAAACAGAAGATTAAAAGGGCAAAAAGTTGAAGGACTTTGTACTTTAAAAATTTGTCCGAGC